>NZ_JBVJBI010000037.1:0-85740 GCF_055589745.1 Kitasatospora sp. NPDC041917
TTGGACTCGTCCAAGGAGATGCGCTCGATGAAGTGGCTGATGCAGGCGTCCAGCCTCCGTGCAGCATTCGTGCATCGGTTCTTGAAGGCGTCGGGTGCCCCATGCTCGTCGACCACGGCACGAGACTACAGCGAGTGGAACGGTCCACAGGAGCACTCTTCAGACACCTGACCGATGAACTCCGCCCCTTGGCAGCCCAGGCCGAACTATGCGATGCCAACGCCGGTCACACTCCGTTGAGCCGGGCCGGTGGTGCACGCAAGCCCGTACGCACTGGAGCACTCAGATCAGTACGCGGACAACGGCGGCTGGGGCCAGCAGCACGGCGACACCAGCGACGCCACGAGCACCGCCTACGCCCTCATCACGCTCGCCGCACACAGCACCGACCCCGATCCCGCAGCCCGCGGCGCCGCCTACCTCCTCACCCAGCAACGCCCCGACGGATCCATCACCAGCATCCCGGACTCCATCGGACCGCGCGGCTTCGCCTTCACCGTCCCCGTCCTCGCCGACATCTTCTCCCTCCTCGCCCTGGGACACCTCGCCCGTCGCCTGGCCCCGGCGCCACCGCAGCAGATATCGGTGCCGGCCTCGCCGTCACCGGGATGTCCCGGTGAACCTTGAGTGATCGCGTTCGCCGCCACCGGCCACTCCTCGCGGGCAGGGCCCACGGACAACCCTGGGGCCTGCCCCCCGGGGGGAGACCATCGGGACCGTCACCCACGCCGACCGAGAACGCCGCCTGCCTGATGAAAGCGGCAGCCGGGGCCGGCACTGAAGCGCACCACAGCCGGGCCCCTTGGAGGGACACCGGAAACCGTTCAACAATCGGAATGGAGTCGTCGTGGACAGCGATCACAGGAGCAAGGCATACCCGTCGAGTGAATCGGTCGGGGGCTTCTACGAGCAGATGGGGCCGTTCTTCGCCTCGCTCTTCGGGGAGGACATTCACTTCGGGATCTGGGAGCAGGACGACACCTCGTCGATGACCGCGGCACAGAGCCGCCTGACGGGCCGCCTGATCTCGCTCCTTCGGTTGAAGGACGAGGACTACCTGCTCGACGTGGGCTGCGGCACCGGACACCCGGCGATGCGCCTGGCCGAACAGACCCGCGCCCGGATCCTTGGGGTGAACATCAGCTCCTCTCAGGTCGACACCGCCGCAGCGAAGTCCCGGGCCGCGGGCCTGTCGTCCCGCCTTGAGTTTGTCCACGCCGACGCCATGGAACTGCCCTACGAATCCGGGACGTTCGACGCCGCGTGGGCGGTCGAGATGCTGTTCCACGTGCCCGACCGCCTCCAGGTGTTGCGGGAAATCCACCGCACGCTCAAGCCCGGAGGCCGGGTGGTCCTCACCGACTTCGTCGAACGCGAGCAGTTGACCGGCCACGAGTGGGACCTCCTCACCCAGGGATTCGCGTTCTCCTCGCTCCTGCACCCCCAGGACTACGGCGACCTGGTCACCCGCGCCGGCTTCGAGGCCGTCCAGGTCCACGACGTCACCGCCGAGACCAGGAAGAACATGGAATGGATCCAGTCCCGGTACGAAGAGGACAAGGAACTCCTGGCCAGCCACTACGGACCGGATTACACCGTCCAGATGGACCAGCTCCTTCCGACCGGCTTGTCCATCTACACGGAGAAACTGGGCTGCGTGATCGTCGAAGCCCACCGCCCCACCCGCTAAACCCCAGTTGGCCGCTCCCCATGGGGCGGGGAACGGCCAACGTTGCCGGTGTTGGCTACGGCGGGTGGAAGGTAACCCCGGCGGCGCGGGTGGGGCTGAAAGGAGGGCGGCGAGTGAAGCATTCGCAGCGGTGGATCGTCGATGCGATCTTCTACGTTTAGTGGGCCGGGTGTGCCTGGCGGCAGCTGCCAAAGGCGTTCGTGCCCTGGGAGTCCCGGCGCTCGCCACTGGAGCCCACTGGGTGATCGGCGGTGATGGACGTCTACGACAGAACGCTCCGCCGATGAGCTCATCCGTGTCCTCGACCGCGAGCAGCACGATCCGCTGTGCTGCCTCGCCGTCACACACCTGACAACGAGCAGCGCCATATCGGCCATTTCCACCCCCAAGCCTGCCTCTTGTCTTGCACCTGGCCCGGGAGCCGAGGTGCGGAAGGTCCCTACAATTTCCGCAGCTTCAAGGAGACGATGGGCGGTTGATCGCAACTGTTACTGGAACGATCCGTGGACGAGGCATCGTAGAGGCTGGTGGTGCATGCTGAAGCCCTTGTCGGCGGCGACGCGTTTGGGCCGGGTGCGTGCCGGACCGGCGCCCGGTACGCACCCGGATGAGGGCGATCACCGTTTCGGCCTGGGTGCAGTCCTTGCGGGTGCCGTCGGCAACGGCGAAGGCGAGCGGTGGCCGCGTCCGTCGCAGGCGAGGTGGATCTTTCTGGCCAGCCCGCCGCGGGAGCGTCCGAGGGCATGGTCATGCGGTTTGCCGGCCGGGCCCCTTCTGACGGGCCCCGGCCGCGTGCTGGTGGGCGTGCACGATCGTCGAGTCGACGGCGACGACCCAGCCCAGGTTGCCCTCGGCATCCGCCTGTTCCAGGAGCGCGGTGAACACGCCCTCCCAGGTCCCGTCTGCAACCGGTTGTGGACGCCCTCCATAGACCGAACTCCGGGGCGGCGCCATCCACGGCGCCCCCGTACGGCACTTCCACGCGATCGCGTCGATCACTTGCCGGTGATCACGCCACCGCCCACCCCGCCTCGGTGATCGGTCCGGTAACAACGGCTCTATCCGCGCCCACTGCGCATCGGTTTACGACACGCATCTACCAACGATCAGATGATCGGCAGGAAACGCCCTAGCCTGTGCCGTTGCCTCGGGGCCGGCGGCAGGTGTCGGGGTGCGGCGGAGGAGGGTTGCACCGTCGGGGTCGGCCGGTTCGAGTGCGATGGCGCGGCGGAGCTGTTCCATGCGTTGGGGTAGGGGGTGCCAGCCGGGTTCTGCGGCCATCTCGGTGTTGAGGTCGTGGATCGCGCGGGCGTAGGCGCGGGCGAGGCCGCGGAAGTGCAGGGGCAGGCCGGGGCGGGGGTGGCCGCTGGGGGCGATGCTCACCCACAGGGCGTCGGTGGTCTCGTTGCCCGGGCCGGCGGGTTGGGTGGTGTCGCGTGCGACGAGGTGGCTGCGGGCGGTGAGCCAGTGGCGCATCGCGGCCCGGGTGGGGCCGGACAGGGCGACCGTTTCGGTGGCGGGCGTGGTGTGCGGGTTGCGGTGCTGGGGGAGTCGGGTGAGGCGGATCGTGCCGCGGTGCAGGTCGACGTCGTCCGTGCGCAGGGCGCAGAGTTCGCCGGCGCGGCAGCCGGTGTCCAGCACGGTGCCGATGATGGCGAGGATCCGGCTGCGGGAGTCGGACCGGCCGGGGCGGGCCGAGTGTTCCAGGTGGCCGAGGAGGATGCTGCGCGGGCGGGCGGCGACCACGGGCCGGAGCGCGACCCGCGGCGGGTTGCGCTCCGGGAGCGTGACGGCGATGCCGGCTCGGGCGCCGAGGATGCGGAGGCAGTCTTCCCGGACGCGCAGGGACGCGGGTGAGGCTTGGCCTGGTCGTGCGGCGGGCTTGCGCCGCAGCAGGCCCCGCTCGGCGGCGGCGAGGTAGTCGGCGAGGGTGTCCGGCGCGAGGAGCTGGGCGAGTGAGCCGGCGGCCGTGGGCACGATCGCGCCCCGCTCCAGGGCGGTGCGCAGTTCGCCGGCGACCCAGCGCAGCTGCTTCGCCCGGGACGTGCCGGTCGGCGGTTCGCAGGCACGCTCGACGAGGGCGTCCAGCGCGTCGACCGAGGGTGCTGCTGTCGTCGGGGCGTCCGCCATGAGGTCACCCTAGCGTGGGGTCGGGGCGCGTCGGCAGGCTCTTACCGGCAGAGGGGGCTCGGAAGGCCCCGTAGGGCGCGAACGTAATAACTGGCTTGAAGCAAGATCGTCGGTGGGAGACAGGCGGCATGGTGGCTGTCCTCTCCGACCCGCGCCGCTCCGGTGGTGACCGTCCTTCGGCAGCTGGCGAGGGGGCCGTGTCAGGGCATCCGCCGGTTCTCGCGGCGGCACCCGGCGATGACTTCCCGGGCTCCGTGAGCGCTCCGGTCGGTTCTGATGGACCGTCAGCTAACTCAGCATTGGGTCAGCATCAGTCCTGTCAGGCGTTGTCATGGATGGTCGAACGGTGTCACGTGTCGAGTGCGGAGGCGACTGTCGACAGGGGCACTTCGGGGTGGGCGGAGGGAGGCTCCGGCTCAGGGGTGCGGCGGACCCGGCCGCCGCACCCCCGATCGGCAAACGCCCAGGTCAGCGCACGTTTCCCCGGGGCTTCAGGGGGATTCCCGGGAGCTCCGGGGCGGGGAGACGGTCGCCCGGGTAACCCTCGACGGCGCCGAAGCGGTCGGGGTTCGCCGAGCTCATCCATTCCTCGCGGGCTCGGGTAATGTCTTCATGAGACCGCCCGATGAAGTTCCACCACATGACGATCCGCTCTTCGAACGGCGTGCCGCCGAGCAGTACCAGGCGGGCGTCGGTCGCGCCGGTGTTGGTGAGGGTGAGCGTGCGGCTGCCGGGGGCGACGTAGCCGAGTTCGGCGGGGCGCAGCGGGGTGTCGAGGAGGTGGACCTCGCCGCTGTCGACGAGCAGGCCGTGCTCGAAGGCGGGGTCGACGTCGAGGGTGACGACGGCGTGCGGGCGCAGGGTCAGCTCGGCGCCGAGCAGCGGGGTGAAGGTGGGGACGGGGGAGGTGTCGCCGGCGAGGGTGCCGAGGAAGACCCGTGCCTCGCCGCCGTCCAGGGCGACCGGGGCGGGGGCGTGGTGGCGGAAGTCGCGCCCGGTGTGCCGGTGCTCCTCGGGCAGGGCGACCCACAGCTGCACGCCGTGCAGGACGGTGGTGGCCGGGGTGGAGACCTCGGAGTGGGCGATGCCGCGGCCGGAGGTCATCAGGTTGACCTCGCCGGGCCGGACGTACGCGTGGACGCCGAGGCTGTCGCGGTGCTCGATCTCGCCGGTGAACAGCCAGCTCACGGTCTGCAGCCCGGTGTGGGGGTGCGGGGCGACGTCCATGCCGCCGGTGCCGGCGACGTCGTCGGGCCCGTAGTGGTCGACGAAGCACCAGGCGCCGATCATGGTGCGGGAGCGCTGCGGCAGGGTCCGGCGCACGGTCATCGCGCGCGGGCCGCCGAGCGGGACGTCCCGGGCGGGCAGGACCTCGACCCGCGGGTCGGCGGCGGGTGTCTCGACGAGGTCGGTCTCGGCGGTGCTCACGGGGGTCCCTCCCAGATGGTGATTAGTTCTATATTCAACTATCATGCCATGGCAGAGTGGCGGGCGACAGTGCGACCAGCCTAAGGAGTCCAGGTGAGTGATGTGACGGTGGTTCCGACGGACCGGCGGGTTTTCATCGACAAGCAGAGCCCCCAGGCGTACAAGGCGCTGCTCGCCGCCGCCGAGGCGGCGCGCGAGGTCGCGGCCGAGGCCGGGCTGGACCGCCGGCTGATCGAGCTGGTCAACCTCCGCGTCTCACAGATCAACGGCTGCGCCTACTGCCTGCACGTGCACACCAGGGCCGCGATCCGCGAGGGCGAGACCGCCCAGCGCCTCGGCGTGCTCGCGGCCTGGCGCGACACCGAGGTGTTCGCCGACCGGGAGCGGGCCGCGCTCGGGCTGGCCGAGGCGACCACCTCCCCGGCGGACGCGGCACTCCAGGAGGCCGCGTACGGCGTGGCGCGCGAGGTGCTGAGCGACGAGGAGATCTCCGCGGTGGTCTGGGTCTCGATCGCCATCAACTCCTTCAACCGGGTGTCCATCCTGAGCAAGCACCCGGTCCGCCCGGCCCGGTAGTCGCGACCGCAGGAGGGTCTCCGCCTTCCGGCGGAGGTCCTCCATTGGCGGGTGTACGACCGGCTCCTTCCGGCGGGGGATGACCGACCGTCAGCGCTGCGGCGAGGCTGGGCGTCGAGGGCGAGGGAGTGCTCGCCGACGGCGAAGGTGGGGTCGCATGGCACGTCGTACGTTTGTCTCCGCGCTGGTGGGGGCGGTCTGCCTGGCACTGGCCGCGCCGCTGGTCCCGGCAGGTGCGGCCGAGGCCGCCGACGGACGGCCGGGCTCCGGCGACCCGCGGGCGGCGGCCCTGCGGGCGCTGACCGACGCCGGCGCCGTCGGGGCGATCGCGGAGGTCCGGGACGGGAACGGCGCCTGGCGCGGGGCGTCCGGCGTCTCCGACCTGGCCACCGGCGCACCGCTGCGCACGGACGGGCGGTTCCGGGTCGGCAGCGTCACCAAGGTGTTCATCGCCACCACGGTGCTCCAGCTGGTCGGGGAGGGGCGGATCGGCCTGGACGACCCGGTCGAGCGGCACCTGCCCGGGCTGGTCCCGAACGGCGACCGCATCACCGTCCGTCAGCTGCTCGGCCACCGCTCCGGACTCTGGGACCCCACCAACGAGAAGGGCGGGGTCTTCCCCGACTGGACCGAACCGGCGGCCGTCCGGAACTGGCTGGACCAGGGCGGCCTGACCCGGCACATCACCCCGGCCCAGGTGGTGGCCTCCTCGGCGGCGCACGCGCCCACGTTCCCGCCGGGCACCGGGTACGGCTACTCCAACGTCAACTACACCCTGCTCGGCATGATCGTCGAGAAGGTGACCGGGCACGGCTACGCCCAGGAGGCCACCGCGCGCATCCTGCGCCCGCTCGGTCTGACCGGCACGTACTTCCCGGGTACGGCCACCGGCATCCGGGGCCCGCACGCGCACGGCTACTGGACGCTGCCCGAGGGCCCCGGCCCGGAGGACCGCAGCGACCGGGACGTGACGGTGGCGAGCGTCACCTGGGCGAACTCGGCAGGGGAGGTGATCTCCACCCTGAGCGACCTGAACCGCTTCGAGAAGGCCCTGCTGGGCGGCCGGCTGCTGCCGCCGGCGCTGCTGAAGGAGATGACCACGACGACCCCGATCGTGATCGAGGGCATGCCGACCGGACTGGGCTACGGGCTCGGGCTGGCCGGCTGGCAGCTCTCCTGCGGTCCGGTCTACGGGCACGATGGCTCGGTGCCCGGGTACAGCACCCAGCTGTGGAGCTCGGGCGACCGGCAGGTGTCGCTGTCCGTCACCCCGCGCGGCGACCAGGCGCAGTTCCTCGCGCAGATGCAGGCGGAGGCCGGCTTCCTGGAGCAGGCCTTCTGCGGGACGGGGACGGGGACGGGGACGGGGACGGCGGCGCAGGAGCCGGCGGTGCAGGGGTCAGCCGTCATGGTGCCGAGGCTGGGCTGACCGCCTGCTGTTCCCTGTTCCACCGCTCCGGCTCGTCCGCGCGGGTCCTCGACCGTGCGGGCGGGTCGGAGCGGTGCCGTTTCCGCCACCGGGGGGCCGACAGCCCGGGGCCGGGCACCCGGGAAAACCGGTGGCACCGGCTTCCGCCGGCGGTGAGAATGCACCGGTGATCCCCTCGCCGCTGTCCCCTGCCCAGGATCCCCGCGCCTGGTCCGTCGCGCCGGACTATCCGGGGATGCAGGACCTGGTCGCCGGTCTGGAGGTGCCCGCCGGAGCCGCGATGGGCGTCATGGGCGCGCTGGAGACCTCCCGCGAGCTCATCCGGCACTCCTACTACCGGTACGAGTTCGCCACCGTCGCCGTCACCCACGCGCTGTTCGCCCTGGAACAGGTCCTCGTCGAACGACTGGCCGTCGAGGAGCCGCTCCGGGAGCTGATCGGACGGGCCGTCGCCGAAGGGCTCCTCGGGCCCGGGCTCGTCACCGAGATCGAGGCGAGCCTGCGACTGCGCGACAAGCTCGCGCGGGGCACCGTGACGACCGGCGCCGTGCCCCCGGAGCGGGCCGTCACGCTGGTGCGCGCGGTCTTCGACGCCGTGTCCGCGCTCCTCTGCCCGCCCGTGGCGGCGGCCGAGACCGGCGGGACCACGGACGAGGAGTCGGCCCGGGCGCGGCTCGACCGGCTGTGGGAGGAGCACCGGCGGGCGCCGTTCCCCAGGAGCTTCCTCGGGGTGGACATCGCGGGGGTGTGTCTGATCCTCCTGGAGGACGCCGTCGCCTCCGCCGTGCTCCGGGAACAGGGCGGCGGATTCGACGACCGCAGCATCTCCGACCTCTGGCACCGCATCGCCGACCTCGACAAGGTCGTGCCCCTGATCGACGAGCAGTACTGCCGCGAGCACTTCGCCAGGCTCCGGACGGTGGCCGGGCTGGTGGCCGCGTCCCACCTCCCGCCCGCGACCTGACCTGCGCGCCGAGGTCGCGCCCGGGGCGCCGGAGTTCCGCTCGGCGGCCCGACTGCGTACGGTGATGCACGCATCATCGGCAGCGGAAAGGGGCGCGCGTGACGGCGGGGACGGAAGACGACTCGGGGACGGTGCTGACCACCGAGCGGCTGGTGGTGCGTCAGTGGACCATGTCCAGGGCCGACCAGGACCGCGCCTTCGACGTCTACTCCCGCTGGGAGGTGGCCCGCTGGCTCGGCCGGACCCCACGGGCCATGACCGGGTCCGACGAGGCCCGCGCCTTCATCGAGCGCTGCCGGAAGCGGTCCGCCGACCCGCGCTTCGGCGCCTGGGCGGTCGAACGACGCGACACCGGTACGGTCGCCGGCACGGTCCTGCTGGTGCCGTTGCCGGACGGGGACGGCGAGATCGAGATCGGTTGGCACCTCCACCCCGACAGCTGGGGCCGGGGCATCGCCGCCGAGGCCGCCCGGGCCGTCCTGGCCAAGGGCTTCGCCGACGGCCTGACCGAGATCCGCGCCGTGCTGGCCCCGGACAACACCCGGTCGGCGGCCGTCTGCCGGCGCCTGGGGATGACGGCCACCGGGCCGACCGACCGGTGGTACGGCCGACAGCTCGCGGAGTTCCGCATCGGACCGGATCAGGCGGCGCAGGCATGACGGACATGGTGGGTACGACGGACATGGTGGGTTCGGCCGATGTGACGCTCAACCTCTGGCGCCGGCCGCTCGGCGAGGTGCCGGCCGAGGTGTGGGACCGCACCGAGCTGACCGTGCTCATCCTCGCCGACACCGGCATCAGCGAACTCTCCTCCGGTATCGGCCGGTTGAGCGCTCTGCGGACCCTCGACCTCGGGCACAACCGGCTCACCGCGCTGCCCGCCGAGCTCTGCGACCTCACCGGCCTCCGGGACTTCCTCTACCTGCACGACAACGCGCTGACCGCCCTGCCCGAGGCGCTCGGACGGCTCACCGCGCTGCGCTACCTCAACGTCGGCGAGAACCGGCTCGCCGAACTCCCGTCCACCATCGGCGACTTGGCCTCGCTGATCGAGCTGCGCGCGCAGCACAACCGGCTCACCGCTCTGCCGGAGGCGATCGGCGAACTCGGCGAGCTGCGCGAACTCTGGCTACGCGGGAACGAATTGACCGATCTGCCGGAGTCGGTCGGTCGGCTCGCCGGGCTGCGCGAGCTGGAGCTCCGGGAGAACGCCCTCACCGAACTGCCCGCCGCGCTCGCCGGGCTCCCGCAGCTGCGCCGCCTCGACCTGCGCGGCAACCGGATCACCGAACTGCCCGACTGGCTGACCGATCCGGGCGCGCTGCCCGCGCTGGAGAAGCTGGACCTGCGGTGGAACGAGGTGCGGCCGCGGGGCCGGCTGCTGGCGGCGCTGGCCGCGCGCGGGTGCGTGACGCTCTTCTGAACCGCCGGGCTCCGGCCCGGGAGAATCATCGCCGACAGCGCGGAGCTGCTACCGTGGAACGCATGAAGCGCGCTGCACTCGCCACGACGACGCCGGAGAGAGTCCCGGCGCGCTGACTGCTGACCCAGTTCGAAGCCCCGGGGCGAGTGCCCCGGGGCTTCGCCGTTCCCGGGCCCACTCGCCCGCCCACCCGAGTGGAGACCACCGCCATGAACGGCCGCCCCCCGCAGGACCGCTCCCCGCAGGACCGCTCCCCGCACGATCACGACCTGCACGACCGCCCGATGCACGACCACCGCAAGCTCGGCCGCGAACTCGACCTGTTCGACACCGACCCGCTGATGGGCTCCGGCCTGCCGTACTGGCTCCCCGACGGTGCCGCGATCCGGCACTCCCTGGAGGAGTTCATCCGCGGCCGCGAGCGCCGGGCCGGCTACCGCCACGTCTACTCCCCGGTGCTCGGCAAACGCGAGCTGTACGAGATCTCCGGCCACTGGGCGCACTACCGCGAGGACATGTTCCCGCCCATGGAACTGGGCGCCGAGGAGATGGTGCTGCGCCCCAGCCTCTGTCCGCACCACGCGCTGATCTACCGCTCACGCTCCCACAGCTACCGGGAACTGCCGCTGCGCATGGCGGAGTTGGGCGGCATGTACCGCTCCGAGCTGTCCGGGGTGCTGGGCGGGCTGACCAGGGTCCGGGCGATCCAGCTGAACGACGCCCACATCTTCTGCACCCCGGAGCAGGCGGCCGACGAGGCCGTCGCCGCACTGGAGCTGATCCGCGAGGCGCACCGGGCACTGGGCGTCGTCCCGGTCCGCTACCGGCTCTCGCTGCCCGGCGCGGGCGGCAAGTACGTGGCGGACCCGGAGCTCTGGGAGCGCGCCGTCGCCCTGCTCACCGAGGTGCTGGAGCGCTCCGGGGTGTCGTTCGAGGCGGCGGAGGGCGAGGCGGCGTTCTACGGGCCCAAGATCGACGTGCAGATCGCCGACGGCGCCGGCCGTGAGTTCACCCTCTCCACCGTGCAGATCGACTTCCACCAGCCGGAGCGGTTCAACCTGCACTACATCGGCGCGGACGGCGCCAAGCACCGCCCGGTGATGGTGCACCGCAGCGTGATCGGCAGCGTCGAGCGGGTGGTCGCCCACCTGATCGAGCTGTACGGCGGCGCGTTCCCGGCGTGGCTCGCGCCCGTCCAGGTGGTGCTGCTGCCCGTCTCCGAGGCCGAACTGCCGCAGGCCGAACGGTTCCGGCAGCGCTGCCTGGACCTCGGCCTGCGCGCCGAGGTCGCCGGGCCCGAGCACGGAACCCTGGGCGCCCGGATCCGCGAGGCCCGGCTGGTGCCGTACCAGGCGGTGATCGGGGCGAAGGAGGCCGTGGACGACCGGGTCGCGCTGCGGCTGCGGGACGGCCGACGGCTGGAGCCGCTGCCGGCCGAGGAGGCGTGGGCGCGGATCGGCGCGCTGGTGGCGGCGTGCGACGCGGAACTGTGGGCGGAGGACGCCTCCCGGCGGTCGTAGGGCCCGGTCTCGGACGCCCGCCCGCGGGGCCTCGGTGGGGCCGTCCGGGGCATACGTACGACTAGTGCGGTGTGCGGTGTGTCGGTCGGGCCGAGGGCGGCGGCCGCCCGTCGAATGGGCCGGGCGGCCGAGTCCGCGGCCGCCGCTGTCCCCACCCGTACGGAGGTACTCCCGATGCGCATCCCACACGGCTTCGCCGTTCCCGCTCTGGCCGGCTGTCTCGCCCTCGCCGGAGCGGTGGCCGCCACCCCGGCAGGCTCGGCCGAGCTCCGCCCGCTGCCCAGCCCCGCCGTCCAGTACTGTGCCGCGGTGCTCGGGCACGTCCCGGGCGCCGACGCCGCCTCGCAGGCTCTCGGGCGGGCCTGTTCCTCGGACTTCCGGGCCGATCAACTCGCGCAGGCCGGAGGAGGATTCGAGGCCTACGGGCCGGCGGGCCACCCGTCGCTGCCGATGGAGTAGGCCCGGTCGGGGCGGTCCGCCGGCCGACCGCGCCGCACGAGGCGCAAGCCCCGTGCGGCGGGGGCCGGTCAGTAGGACTGGAGCTCGATCACGTGGCCGTCCGGGTCGCGCAGATGGGCGCTGCGCAGGGTGGGGCCCCACTCCGGGCGGTCGGTCGGCGGGGTGACGGGGGTGCCGCCGTGGCGCAGGCAGAGGCCGAGTGCGCCGTCCACGTCGTCCACCCGGAGGACCAGCATCGCGGTGTCCTGCGAGGGTGCGGCGGGGTGGGCGGGCAGCTCGGCGGTGCCGAGGGTGGCGGCCATCGCGGACCGGTCGAACAGGGCCAGGCAGGTCCGGCCGGCGAGGTCCCAGTTGGCGTACGGGCCCTCGGGCGCGCCCTTGGCCAGGGTGGCGCCGGTGAGCGCCGGGAGGACCGCGCGGTAGAAGGCGAAGCACTCGGCGAAGCGGGAGACGAGCAGGCGGGGGTACGGGGCGTCCACGGGCGAACTCCTGGCAAAGGGGGGTGGAGAGAGCGGCGGTGGGGGGCGGGTCGGGCGGTTCCCGAATTGATGGGTGGCACCCACTATAGGGAGAGGCCCTAGACTGCCGCCATGGCCTCCGAGAACCCGCACCCCGCCGCCGAACTCCCCCCGACCCTGCTGGACCTCAGCACCTACCTGCTCTCCCGGATCGGCAGGGCGGCGCGCGGTCGGCTCGCCGAGCGGCTGGCCGAACGCGGCCTGCGGCTCTGGGACATGGCGGTGCTGGCCGCACTCGCCGACTTCGGCCCGCAGGCCCAGCGGGACCTGGTGCGGCGGCTGGCCATCGACCCGAGCGACCTGGCCAAGGTCGCCGACCGGCTCGCCGCCGCCGGGTACGTCGAACGCGCCAGGGACCAGGCCGACCGGCGGAGGGTCTCGGTCTCGGTCACCGATGCCGGACGGGCACTGCTCGCCGACCTGGAGGCGCAGGCGCGGGCGGTGCAGGACGTCGTGCTCGCGCCGCTGGACGCGGGGGAGCGGCAGGTGCTGCAGGAACTGCTGCTGCGGGTGCACCACGGGACGGGGGAGTGGCGCGGCGGCCTGTGACCGTGGGGCGGGCGTGGGGCTGGCCGCGTCAGGCCGTTCGCGTCAGGCCGAGGGTTGCCCCGGGCGGCGGGCGCCGGCGAACTCGCCCGCCCAGCGCGGCACGTCGAGCACGTTCTCGACCCGGGCGACCAGGGTGCCCGTCCGCTCGGCGTGGATCATCGCGCCCTCGCCGATGTGGATCCCGACGTGGTGCAGGGGGGCGTCGGGGCGGGAGAAGAACAGCAGGTCGCCCGGGGCGAGCGCGTCGCGTTCCACCGGGGCACCGAGGTTGAACTGGGCGACGGTGTAGTGCCCGAGTTCGACGGTGCCGTGGCTGGCCCGGTACCAGCAGTAGAGCGAGAGGCCGCTGCAGTCGAAGCCGACCGTCCTCTCGCCCATGCACACGCCGTTCAGCCAGCCGTTCTCCTCGTCGCAGAAACCGAGGCTCGCGCCCAGCCGGTCGCCGCCGCCCCAGGCGTACGGCACGCCGAGCTGGCTCGCGGCCACGTCGGCGACCCGGCGGCCCAGCGCGGCCACGGGCAGCGACCGGGCCGTCCCGGGCGGGGCGTCGGACGCCGCCTGGGCGGCCGGGCCGAGCGCCGGGACGAGACCCGCCCCGAGCGCGAGGCCGAGCATGCGGCGCCGACGGACGCCGGAGGTCTGGTCACGGTCGGACGGTTGGGGCTCCATGGCGGTGCCTCCCGGTGCTGGAGGTGGCTGGGCGCCCGGGGCGTGATGCCCGGGCAGGCACCCACCAGGATTCCGCTGCGGCGGGCCGGTCCGCCATCACCCGCAACGGTGAATCGCCGACGCAAGAGCCCCGAAACGGAGGGGGGTTCGCCGGTAAATGGTTTGACGGTCGTTCAGGAGACGCCAACGATGGGCGCGAACGTTCGGTCGGGACCGTCGGAGGACCACATGAGCAGAGCCGTCAAGCTGATCCGCTCCACGCGGCTGACCAGGGCAGTGGACTACGCCTACGCGGCGGAGGTCGACGCCCCGGCCCGCTCGCTCTGGCTGGCCGGGGCCTGCCCGCTGGACGAGGAGGGCCGGACGGTCGCCGTGGGCGACTTCGAGGGCCAGGCCCACCAGGTGATGCGGAACCTGATAGCCGTGCTGGAGGACAACGGCGCGACCCTCACCGACATCGCCCGGACGACCGTGTACGTGGCCTCCGGCGACCAGGCCGACCTGGTGAAGGTGTGGAACGTCTACCGCGCCTACATGGGGGAGCACGACGCCCCGAGCACCCTGCTCGGCGTCACGGTGCTCGGGTACGACGACCAGCTGGTGGAGGTGGAGGCCATGGCCGTGCTGCCCTCCGGGCCCGACGCTTCCTGACCTGACCTGACCTGGCCCGGCCTGGAGTGAGCTGACCTGACCTGGAGTGAGCCGACCTGACTGGCGCGACCCGACCCGGCCGGGGCGGGCCGACGGCCTGAGCCGACGGGCCCGCCCCGGCCGGTCAACCGGTCATCAGCGCACGCTGAGCTTCACCGTGGCGCTCCGGCCGGTGTAGAACTTGTGGATCTGCTCACGCGTCCCGGAGCCGCAGGCCTGCACCTCCTCCGGGTAGCTCTTGCTGTCGGCGGCGATCGTGACCGTCGCGCACATCCCGTCGGCCCGGGTGTCCTCCACCCACCCGTCGACGTACAGCGACTCGACTCCCTCGACCTTCTTGCACTTCAGGGTCCAGGTGGCCTCCGCGCCGTCGATCTTGGGCGAGTCGCTGTGCGGGCAGGTCGCCGCAGTGGCCGGGGTCGCGGTCACCACCGCCGTCCCGCCGACCAGCGCGAGGACGGCGAGGACGGCGCGGAGGGACAGGGCCAGTCGCATGAGGGTCTCCTGGTGTGGGTGCGGACGTCGACGGAGGGTTTCCGCCGCGGAGGGTTTCTGCCGCACACGAAGCAGATCGATTCCGCGGGGCGGCGCAATGCGCTCGTGTGGGTGACGCCGGGTTCGACGTGCCGCGGTGCGCGCAGAGCCCGTCGGGGCGTCAATCCCGGTTGACGGCTGGCGGGCTCAGCGAGCCGTGGCTGCAAGGAAGTTGGCCGCTCCACCCCTACCCTTGGGCCATGAAGCAGCACATCCTCACGCTGGTCCTCGGGGGCCTTCTGCTGGGCATCGTCGCGTTCGGCGCCGGCTGGTACGCGGCGGACTCCCGGCAGACCGCGCCGGCGCCGACCTACATCACGGTCACGCCGGAGCCGGTCCCCACCGGCGCGGTCTCACCCCCGGCCTCGGCCGCCGGCCGGTAGTCAGTGGCCGGCGGCGCGGCCGGCGGCTACTGCCTGACCGCCCAGAACCGGTCGGCCATGTTGTCGTACGCGACCGACGCGGACAGCGACACCGCCGGCTCCTTCCAGAGCATCTGCCACTGGCCGTCGCCCGGGTCGTTGTCCACGATCACCTCCAGCCCGCGCGCCGTGTTCACCCAGCTGCTCGCCTGGTCGCGGAACCCGTAGTCGGTGAAGTACACGGCGGCGTCCTCGTGGAAGAGGTTGAACTGGAGCCGGCGGCCGCCCCAGTTCCGGTCGGCGTAGAAGCAGTAGTAGGACGGCTCGGTGGCCGGGGTGGGGCAGTTCTTCCAGTCCGGGCTCCGGACGGTGCGGCGGTGGTGGTCGCCGCTCCACGGCGGTGCCTGCGCCTGCCCGGGCAGCGGGAGCACCATCACCGCGCCGTCGGGGTAGGTGATCTCGTTGGCGGCGGTCTGTTTGCCGCCCTTGCCCGCGGCGAGCTGGGCGTCCACCGACTGCTGGAGTGCGTCGCGGTCGCCGTCGCCGAGTGCGGTGATGATGGCTCTCCGGTCCCCGGCCGGGCTGTGCGCGGCGGCGGCCTGCGCCCCGAGGGGCGCGGCCAGGAGCACGAGGGCCCCGGCTGTGCGGACGAGAAGTCGGCGGAGTCGAGAGTGTGTCATATGCCAAACGTAGCCGTGCACATACCGCGGGTAACCTTGCTTTCTCGATCAGACGGCGCGTACGCGGCAACGGCGCGCCGGTGCGTACGCGCCCCCTGATCGGGCGAACCTACGACTCGCGGGCGTCCTCGCCGATCCGACCGGAGTCGCGGGCCCGGTCGGCGGGGCCCGGCATCAGCGGCGCGACGACGTGCTGGGCCGGGTGGGAGCCCTCGTCGTCGTTGTCGTCGTCCGAGTTCACCGAGGCGGTGACCGAGCCCGTCGCCGAGGAGGCCAGGCCGATGATCAGGAAGAGGACGAGCAGGCCGCGCCCGGCGCCGCCCAGGACCAGCGGGCGGGTGGCCGACGCCGGCCCGGCCGGCTCACTGCCCGGCTCGTCGCCGAACAGGCGCTTGGGGTAGGCGGACGAGACCATCACCAGGTAGGAGGTGAAACGCATCCGGTAGCGCAGGATCGCGGTCGTCGCCTCGTACAGCGGCTGCGGCATCCGGCCGAGGACCAGCACCACCAGCCAGAGGACGAACGACACCGTCCACCAGCCCGCGTACACCAGGCCCTGCACGATCGCGGCCGGGATGACGAGGACGATGCGGAACAGCACGGCGAGCCGGTTCAGCTCACCCGGCCGCAGCCCGACCTGCACCGGATAGTCGGGGACCTCGAACCGGAACGGCGGATAGCGGTCCACGGTGAGCATCATGTACGCGGTGACGCGGGTGTCGTACGGGATGAACACCGTGAGGTAGTCCGCCACGAAACCGGGCAGCCGGCCGAGCACCAGCGCACCGAACCAGCCGACGACGGTGACCAGGAACGCCACCACCGACAGCACCCACACCACCACGAACTGGGGGATCAGCAGCAGCGCGCGCAGCAGCACCGTCCAGCGGTTCTGCGGAACGGGCGCCGGCATGTCCAGCACCGGGAGCCACTCGCGGCTGACGGGGGCGGGGGGAGCCTGCCACATCCGGGCCTCCACGGTCTCGGGACGACGGGACCCGGCGGTCGGGCGCGGCCGGGTGCCCTCCGAAGATCGCAGCAACCCGCCCGTCCCGCGCGTCACGCTGCGCCGGACGGGCCAGTCGGCCGGTGCGGCCCGGCGTGGCGCGGCCCGAGGGGCAAGGTGGGGGCTGCCGCCCGCCGGTGGCGCCGGCCGCCGGGCCGGTCAGGGTGACGGCGATGGCGGCTGCCAGCGCGGTGGACGCGGCGTTGAACGGGATTCGTCGCATGATCGGTCCTTCTGGTGAGGTGCCGGGCGTTCGGGGGCCCGGCCTGGCAGGGACCCCTGACCGGATTTTCACCACGAGCCCCGGGCAGCCGCCCGCCCGGCGCCTGCGCGTGGGCGACCCGCGGACCTGACCGCGCCCGGATCGCGTCCGGATCGCCGGTCACGGCCGGCTGTCGGCAGACACCGTGAGGAGATCGTGGCCTGCGCGCCTCCTCGCCGGGCCGCCCGGGCCCTAAGGTGGCCCGCCATGGAGTTTCGACTGCTCGGTTCGTTCGAGGCCGGCCACGAGGGTGGAGCCAGGGGCCGAACTCGCCGCCCTGCACGACCGCATGCTGCGGGCCGACCCCCGGCTGGACCGTCCTCCGGCGCCGCTGTACGCGGTGCGGGTCGGCGATCAGTGGCTGCCGTGGAGCGCGGGCGGCCATCCGGCGCTGGAGTTCTGCAACACCTACGCGGGTTGGGGCGCCGATCCGACCGGCGTGCCGACTCCCGGGTCGGACTGGCTGCGCGGCTACCCCACGCTCGCGGTCCGGGCCGGGCCACCACGACCTCGCCGACGGACCGGTCGTCGAGGCCCTGCTCCGCCGGGCGGCGGAGCAGCCGACGGAGGCCGCCGGCGTGCTCGCCGACGCCCGCGCGTTCCGGTCGGCCCTCCACGCGTGCCTGACCGACCCGCAGGACGGCGCCGCCTTCGGGGCGGTGGCGACCGTGGTGCAGGAGGCCGGGCGGTCGGCGGTCCTCACCCGGGGCGAGGACGGCCTGGCGCATTGGCGACTGCCACCGTCGGCCAGCCTGCCGCTGCCGCTGCCGCTGCCGCTGCCGCTGTACGCCGCCGCCCGCGCGGCCGGCGAACTGCTCGCCGACCCGCGCCGGTTCACCGTCCGCCGCTGCCCCGGCACCGGCTGCGGCTGGCTCTTCCTGGACGCGAGCGGCCGGCGTCGCTGGTGCAGCCTGGCGACCTGTGGGACCCGTCCGGCCTCCTGAGTCGCGCGGGCCGATCCGCGGCCCGGTCCGGACTCTCCAACGCCTTGACGAACCCATGACACTGGCGGACCATCAAGCTGGCGCGCGCCGCACCTCCTCCACAGTTCCGCCCCCACGGACCCCACAGGAGGACAGTCATGCGACTGCCCCGCCGAGGGAAGCCCGCCGCAGCCACCGCCGTGCTGCTGGCCCTCGCCCTCGCCACCCCGCTCACCGCCCAGGCCGCCCCCGACCGCCCGTCGACGCCCGCGCCCGTCACCGGTTTCGGCATCGACACCGGCATCGGCATCGGCAGCGACACCGCACGGCAGTATCGCCTCGACGGTCCCCGCACCGTCGCCGAACGCACCGCCGTCGCCGCCACCGGCGTCTCCGTCGACGCCGTCCTGCCCGAAGCGGTGGTGGTCACCGCCACCCCCGCCGAAGCCGCCCGGCTGCGGGCGCTCGGCTGGTCGCCCGTCGCACAGCCCGGCCCCCGCTACGGCGCCGAACCCGGCGACGAAGGCCTGGCCGGCCCGGTGTACGACTTCCCGCAGGCCGACTCCGGCTACCACAACTACGCCGAGGCCACCGCCGACATCGACGCGGTGGTCGCCGCCCACCCCGACATCATGAGCAAGCGCGTCATCGGTACCTCCTACGAGGGCCGCCCGATCGTCGCGGTGAAGATCAGCGACAACGTCGGCACCGACGAGAACGAACCCGAAGTGCTGTTCACCGCCCACCAGCACGCCCGCGAACACCTCACCGTCGAGATGGCGCTCTACCTGCTGCACGAGTTCGGCGACACGTACGCCACCGACAGCCGCATCGCCAACGCCGTCAACAGCCGCGAGATCTGGGTGATCCCCGACCTCAACCCGGACGGCGGCGAGTACGACATCGCCACCGGCCGCTATCGCAGCTGGCGCAAGGACCGCCAGCCCAACAGCGGCAGCAACAGCGTCGGCACCGACCTCAACCGCAACTGGAACTACAAGTGGGGCTGCTGCGGCGGCTCCTCCGGCTCCACCTCCAACGAGACGTACCGGGGCAGCGCACCGGAGTCCGCCAAGGAGACCAAGGTCGTCGCCGACTTCGTCCGCAGCCGGGTCGTCGACGGCAAGCAGCAGATCACCGCCGCCATCGACTTCCACACCTACAGCGAACTGGTCCTCTGGCCGTTCGGCTGGACCACCGCCGACACCGCCACCGGCATGACCGCCGACGAGTACAACACCTTCGCCACCCTCGGTCGCGGCATGGCCGCCACCAACGGCTACACACCCGAACAGTCGAGCGACCTCTACATCACCGACGGGGCGATCGACGACTGGCTGTGGGGCGCCCACCGGATCTTCGCCTACACCTTCGAGATGTACCCCGGCGAGAGCGGCAGCGGCGGCGGCTTCTACCCGCCCGACGAGGTGATCGGCCGCGAGACCAGCCGCAACCGCGAAGCGGTCCTGCGCCTGGTGGAGACGGCCGACTGCGTCTACCGCGCGATCGGCAAGCAGCAGCAGTACTGCGGCATCTCGGCCTGACCGGGCGTCATCGGTACGGGTCGCGCCGCGCACGTCGCGGCCCGGCGCCGGCTGCGGGATCATCCCGCAGCCGGCGCCTGGGGTTGCGTGGCCCTCCGGCAGCGAGTGGAACCGACGCCACGGCGATGCAGCCCCCGGACGGCGTTCCCCGGCCGACCCCCGCATGTGCGGGGAGGACGGCCCGCAGGAGCCGGGGCGATGTGGCGACCTTGCTGTTTCTTTGCCGAGGCGTCAAAGTGCCGAGGACACGTGTCATCAGTCAGAGGCCCCGTGAGGGACATGGGCCCTCGGCCTACCTGCCCGCAGTCCGGTAGATTCTGCGGCCGGTTGATCGGCACACGAAGCGGCTCCGTGCCGCGGGTTCGACGCAGGGGGCTACGGGGTGCGGGACAGGGACGGGCGTGCGGGGGACCTGCTGGAGTGCTGGCGGGCGGTCGAGTTGTTCAGCCCGCCGCCGATTCCGGACGTGCCGCGGAAGCGCCGGGCCGGCCGTCCCCGGGCGTCGGACGCGATCACCGTCGACGTGACGCCGGCGCCGGGCCGGCCTGCGCTGTTGTTGCCGTGGGCGCCGGAGCATCCGGAGACGGCGGCCCGGCGGGCGCCTCGGGGGATGGTGTGGCGGCACGAGGTGTACGGCGGGGTGTACGACCTGGAGCTGCTTCGGCAGGCGATGATCGCCGTTCTGCCGAAGGGGACCGACCCGGATCCGGGGGTACCGGACGAGGAGTTGGTGCTGTCGGGGAAGAGCGCGATGTTCGCCCTCGTCCTGGACGAGCACGGGCGGCCGGTCGAGGACACTTCGGTGGTTTCCGCGTGCGGTTGGGCGACGGGCCGGCTGTTCGACCCGGGGCCGTCGGCGGCCGGGTGGCTGGACGGCTTCGAGGAGTTGGGTGAGGCGTTCGAGGTCGCGGTGGGGCGGTTGACCGCCACGCCGATTCCGTACGCGCCGGGGCCCGGGCTCCTGGCGGACCCGGTGCCCGTGGGGGAGGGGGAGGAGGCCGTTCGCAGCTGGCAGCAGCTGATCGCGGAGATCCTGGGCGGCGCGGCGGTGGCGGCGGTCGGTGCGCTGTTCGGTGAGGTCGCCGGGGCCGCGGTGCAGGGGGCGACGGAGCCGCTGGTGCGGCGCGTCGCCGAGTGGGCGGCGACCCGTCGTCCGGACCAGCAGGGCGCGGGTGGGGATTCCCCGTCCGCCGCGCCGCAGCCGCCCGCCGAGGAGGCGGCGGAGGAGACGGCGGAGACGGAGGCGGCGGAGGACACCGGCCCTCGCCCGGTCGCGCTCGCCGACCTCGTCGCCCTGACCGCCCAGATCGCCCATCTCTGCGGTGTCGAGGAGCACTTGGACCCGCGGGTGATCCGGGTCCGGAGCCGGCTGGTGCACCGCCCGCGCGACCCGAAGGCCAAGCCCGCCGCCGCGCAGCCGTTCCTCAACAGTCTCCTGCCGCCCGACCTCGCCCGGGTCCGTGCCGCGCTCGGGGACCGGGGCCTGCGGGCGGCAGGCCTCGGCCCCGCCCTGGAGGCCTACCTGACCGGTCGCCGGGACATCCCGGTCGACGCCCGCACCGATCTGCGGGAGGACCGGCTCGCCGTCCTGGCCGGCGTCGACCCGGCTCTCGTCCCCGCCGGACGCTGGCCCGCCAGGTCGCGGTACCCGCTGGCGCTCAGCCAGCAGTTCGCGGTCAACCGCATGCTCGCGGACCGCGCCGGGGCAGGGGGCAGCGCCGCAGCCGGGGGCAGCGCCGCGGCCGGCGCCGGAAGCACGGAGGCCGCCACCGCGAGCACCGACGCCGGTGGCCTGTTCTCCGTCAACGGCCCGCCCGGCACCGGCAAGACCACCATGCTCCGCGACCTGGTCGCCGCCCTCGTGGTCGAACGCGCCGCCGTGATGGCCGGTTACCGGAGGCCCGAGGAGGCGTTCGTCGGCCGTGCCTGGCGGGGCAAGGACCGTCATGGTGTCCACCCGCGCTTCGTCTCCGCCCTCGACCCGCGGCTCGCCGGCCGCGAGATCGTGGTCACCTCCTCCAACAACGGTGCGGTGGAGAACATCACCGCCGAACTGCCCGGCGCCGACGCCCTCGACGCGCACTGGCACGACGGCCCCGACCACTTCTCCGACCTCGCCTCCGCCCTGCTCGGCGGCGCGCCCGCCTGGGGGCTGGTCGCCGCCGTCCTCGGCAACAAGACCAATCGGACGAGGTTCACCGAGCGCTTCTGGTGGGGCCGCCTGCCGGAGGACGAGTCCGCCGCCCGCGCCGACGCCGGGCTCCCGCCGCTGCGCGGCATGAACGCCGTCCTCGGCGACTGGGTGCCGCCCAGTGTGCCCAGGCCCGCCCGGGCCCCACGTGACCGTCGCCCGGCGGCGGTCGCGGCCCCGGCCGTCACCGCCCCAACTCCCCATCCCACTCCCGAAGTCCAGGCCCCCGCCCAGCCCGTCCCCTCCTGGCCCGAGGCCGTCGCCGCCTTCAAGGCCGCCCAGGCCGAGGTCGAGCGCCTGCGCGCCGAACGCGTCCGCCTCGCCGCCGTCCTCGCGGAGTCCCGGGCGGACCGGGTCCACCCCCGCCTCGACTCCCTGCGCGCCGCCGTCACCCGCGCCGACGACCGCGCGGCGGCCGCCGAGGCCCGCCACGCCGCCGCGGTGCGGGCCGTCGAGACGGCCCGTACCGCCACCCACGCCGCCGAAGCCGCGCACCGGGCCGCGGCCGAGCGCGTCCCGCGGGCCCGCGAGGCCCTCGCCGACGCCCGGGCCACCCTGGCCGCCGCCCGCGAACGCGCCGACCAGCACCGCCGGCAGGTCGGCGTCCTGACGGCCCTCCACGACGAGCCCCCCGGCGCGCAGCCGGGTCTGCGCGGCGGGCTGCGCCGCCTGCTGCAGAGCGGTGCCGAACGCCAGGCCGCCGAGGAGCACCGCGAACGCAGCCGGAGCGACCTCCTCGCCCAGCTCGTCCAGCAGCGCACCGCGCTGGAGGACGCCCACGACCACGTCGCCCGCTGCACCCGTGCGGAAGGCCTCGCGGCCGACCTGACCGCCCGCACCACCGCCGCCGTCACCGAGGCCGAGACCGGCGCCGTCCGCGCCCGCGTCCACCAGGACGCCGCCCGGGCCGCGGAGTCGGCGGCCCGGGCGGAGGTCGAGCAGGCCCGGTACGGGACCCGGTCCGCCCGGCGCGACCTGGAGGCCGCCGGCGCCGAACTCGACGCCGCCCACCGGGCCCTGCGCGCGGCCGCCGCCGCTCTCCCCTCGCTGCCCCTCGACTGGCCGCAACTCGGCGACCGCGCGCAGGAACTCGGCGCCCCGTGGGCCGACGAGGCCTGGAGCACCGCCCGCAGCGACCTGTTCCTGCGCGCCCTCGACCTGCACCGCGCCCTGGCCGCCAACACGGCCAAGCGGATCCGCGGCAACCTCCAGGTCCTGGTGGAACTCATGGCGGGCGGTGGCGGACCCGTCCCCGACGAGCAGGTCCTGCAGGCCTGGCAGACCCTCTTCCTCCTCGTCCCGGTCGTCTCCACCACCTTCTCCTCGATCGGCAGCATGTTCGCCCGCCTCGGCCGCGGCTCCATCGGCTGGATCCTCGTCGACGAGGCCGGCCAGGCCACCCCGCAGGCCGCCGTCGGCGCCCTCTGGCGCGCCCGTCGCGCCGTCCTCGTCGGCGACCCGCTCCAGCTGGAACCCGTCGTCACCATGCCGACCGCCCTGCAGCGCAGGCTCCTGCTGGCCTACGGCGTCGACGAGGAATGGCTGCCCTCCGCGACCTCCGCGCAGGCCGTCGCCGACCGGGTCAACCGCTACGGCACCTACCTGCCCGCCCCCACCGGCGCGGAGGACGAAACGGTCTGGGTGGGCTCACCGCTGCGTGTCCACCGCCGCTGCGAGGAGCCCATGTTCACCGTCAGCAACGAGGTCGCGTACGGCGGCCTCATGGTCCACGGCACCCATCCCCAGCCCTTCCCCGACCCCGACCACGACGGCCTCCTCCCCAGCCGCTGGCTCGACACCCCGGACCCCGGCCGCCCGGCCGACGCCCCCTGGGGCGACCGCGACCGCCGCGCCCTCGCCTTCCTCCTGGGACGGCTCGACCGTCACGGCGTCACCGTCGAACGCCTGCGGATCATCGCGCCCTTCCGCGCCCTCGTCGCCGAAGCCCGCGAGACCTGCCGCGGGCTCCCCGGATGGACCGCCGAACTCCTCGACGAGCGCTGCGCCACCGTCCACAAGGCCCAGGGCAAGGAGGCCGACGTCGTCATCCTGCTGCTCGGCGCGGGCCGCCCCGGCGCCCGCGCCTGGGCCGCCGGCTCCCCGCACCTCCTGAACGTCGCGGCCAGCCGCGCCAAGCGCCGCCTGTACGTGGTCGGCGACCGCGCGCTGTGGGCCCCGCTGCTCCACTTCGACGTCCTGGCCGGCGAACTCCCCGCCTACGACCACGTCCGCGACCGCGACACCTGGCCCCTGGACGACCCCGCCGACAGCGGAGTCGACGGCTGAGCCCGCGGGCACCGGGCGTTCCGAGGATGGTGCACGAGAAGTCGGTCGGTTCGACTTCTCACGTCGTCACTGGCGCTCAGGTGCGGCTGGGGCTGCGCGCGGTGGGGGCGGGGCCGCGGTCCCGGAGGCGCTGGGCAGGAGGCGCGGCGGCCGTGTGCCATGACCCGCCGCCCGGTCTCCGGCTGTCAGAACACCGGGGGGCGGCCCAGCCGGGTCATCCGCCACACCGTGGCCCAGCGCATCGGGAGTCGGGGCGGGCACGGGGTGCGGACGCCCTCCAGGAAGCCGGACCACCAGGCGCGCAGCCCGGCCGCGGGTGGTCGGCGGGTGAGGGTGTGCAGTGACCAGGAGGCCGGGCAGGGCGGCACCAGGGCGGCGGGCAGCCGGCGCTCGGCCGGCCGCACCCGGTTGCGGGCGGTCGGCCGGTTGTGGGCGGCGTGCCTGGCCGGGTCGGTGCGCGGGTGCTGGAGCAGCAGGTCGGCCCGGTAGCGGATCGACCAGCCCGCGTCGAGGACGCGCCAGGCGAAGTCCGTCTCCTCGTGGGCGTAGAAGAACCGCGCGGGGAAGCCGCCGACCCGGTCGATGGCGCTCATCCGGATCGCGTGGCCGCCGCCCAGGAAGGTGGGGACCTCGCCGGACCGCAGCACGCCGGACCGCAGCACGCCGGAGCGGCCCGGGCGGGGGACGTGGCGACGCCGGGTGTGCCCCGTCGCGTCCGCGACCCGGAAGCCGACCACGCCGAGGCGCTGTTCCCGCTCGAAGGCCTCCCGGACCAGCCGGAAGGTGTCGGTGCGCGGCAGCAGGCCGTCGTCGTCCAGGTTCACCACCACGTCCACGCCGCCGAGTTCGCGCAGTCGCCGGACGCCGAGGCTGCGGCCGCCGGGGATGCCGATGTTCTTCGGCGGTTCCACCGCGTCCGCCCAGGGCGGGAGCGGCGGCAGCCTGGCGCCCTGCCCGATCACCACGACCCGGGCGGCCTCGCCCTCCTGGGCGGCCACCGAGTCGAGGAGCGCGCCCAGCTCCCTGGGCCGGTCGCCCATCGTCAGCACCACCACGCCCAGGCCGAGGCCCATGTGCACCCGCTTCCGTCGAGGATTCCCGCAGACCCGGTGCAACGACCGGCCCGTCTCGGAGGTCACGTCTGTACGGATGTACGGAGACGAACGCCGGGAAGAAACCGTTCGTTCGGTTTTCAGGGGGAGGAGGCGGGGCCTCGGACGTCGAACCCTCGGGGCGGTCGAGGTCTCTGGCCACCAACGGGACGGTGGGGTCTGACGGGTCGTGGAGAGAGGGAGTGGTTGGCGGGATTCATCGACATCGTCTTGTCGGTCGTGGGTGAGGCGAAGCTAAGATACGGGGTGTTTGGTTTTGTTTTCCGGGAGCTCAGGGCGGGGTGGTTTCGGTGGTACGGCAGGAACGGGCGCTCCGGACACGTCGGCTGATCCTGGAGGCGGCTGCCTCGGTCTTCGACGAGTTCGGGTACGAGGGCGCGACCATCGGCGAGGTGGTCTCCCGGGCCGGTGTGACGCGCGGTGCGGTGTATTTCCATTTCGCCTCGAAGCGGGATCTGGCGCAGGGCGTGGTCGAGGAGCAGTTCGTCCAGGACGGAGTTCCGGAACGGAGCTGCAAGCTTCAGGAGTTCGTGGACACCGGGATGGTGGTGGCGTACCTGATGCCGCGTGACCCGCTGCTCAGCGCGGGTGCCCGGCTGTCGCTCGGGCAGGACCTCTTCGACGACCTCGGCGGCGGCGCCATCCCCGGCTGGATCAACCGGTTCGAGGCGCTGCTGGTCGCGGCCGGCGAGCGCGGCGAGCTGCTCCCGCACGTCGTTCCGGCGGACACCGCCTGGCTGCTCGTCGCCGCGTGGACCGGGGTGCAGATCCAGTCCCAGAAGCTCTGCGGCCGGGCGGATCTGGAGCTGCGGGTGTCCGCGCTGTACCAGCACCTGATGCCGAGCATCGCCGTTCCGGGCGTGCTCGGTTCGCTGCGGATGGGGCCGAACCGCGGGGCCCAGGTGGTGGCCGAGGCCGCGGCGGTCCGTGCGGCCGCGGAGGGCGGAGGAGCGGACGGTGTGCCGGACGGCGGTGCGGCGGGTTCGGCGCGGGTCGAGGCGCAGACGGAGGTCGGTGTGGGCTGACGGCGGCTCACCGGAGCTCCTGCCTGCGGGGATCCGGGCGGGGGAAGGCGAAACCGGCGGCGACGGGACCATGGGGGTCTGGCGCCGCCTTTGCTTTGCCCGGGCCCGGGTCCGGAGCCGGGCCTGGAGCCGGGCCCGGAGCCGGACCGGGTCGCGCAGCTTCGCGGAAGCCGCGCCAGGGGTGACGGAACGGAGCGGCGTCAGCAAAACAAACAGCACGTTCGGTTTTGTATTGACAAACCGCGCGTCCTGTTTTTGACTTGGTAGCAGCTGACCCAGGGTGTCGACCCGGGTGCCGGCCGTGGCGAAGGGGGCTGCGGCGTTCCGTGTGATTGGGGTGGTCATCGTGGAAATTCGGGTGCTCGGGACGCTGGACGTCCGGGTGTGCGGGGTATCGGTGGTGCCGTCGGCGCCGAAGCCGCGGCAAGTGTTGGGCCTGCTGGCGCTGCGGGCGGACCAGGTGGTGCCGGCCGGGGTGCTGGCCGACGAGCTGTGGTCCGGCCGTCCGCCACGCAGCGCGCGCACCACCGTGCAGACGTACGTGCTCCAACTGCGCGACCTCATCGACCGGGCGCTCGCCGCGGCCGGTGCGGCGAGGGGGGTGGCCTGCGCCAAGGACGTCCTGGTGACCTCGCCGGGCGGCTACATGCTGAACAGCGGCGCAGGGCTGACGGACCTGCGGGAGTTCGAGCGGCTGGCCGGAACGGGCTACCGGGCGATGGACGGCGAGGACTACCCGGCGGCGGCCCGGCTGCTCGGCGAGGCCCTCGGGCTGTGGCGCGGATCGGCCTTCGCCGATGTCCCGGTCGGCGGCCAACTCGCCGTCGAGACACGGCGGTTGGAGGAGACCAGGCTCTGTGCGCTGGACCAGCGGATCGAGGCCGACCTACGGCTCGGCCGGCACCGGGTGCTGCTGGCCGAACTCACCGTGCTCGTGGACCGCTACCGCACCCACGAGAGCCTGCACGGCCAGTACATGATCGCGCTGCACCGCTCCGGCCGCCGGGGCGAGGCGCTGGAGGCCTACCAGCGTCTGCGGAACACCCTGGTAAGGGAGTTGGGCATGGAGCCCTCGGTCGGACTGCGGCGGCTGCAGCGCTCCATCCTGCTCGCCGGCCCCGAACGCGCGGCGGATCGTGCGGCGGAGCGCGAGCCCGCCGGTGCGGGCGTGGCCGCCGGACCGGGGGCGGCGGCCCGGTTCAGCCGGGTCGGGTGAACCCGGCGGCCGTCCGCAGCCGGTGCCGCATCGGTGGAACCGGCCGCGGACGGCCGTCGGAGGCCGCGGCGCCCGTCCAGGGGCGGTCGCGGTCCGGTCGGAACCTGCTTGTCGTTGTGAGGGGTTGTGGGACGGGTGGTCCAGGAGAGGTCGGAACGGACGCGCGGGCGGCTGGTGGAGGCGGGGGCGGTACTGTTCGACCGCCGCGGCTACGCCGGTGCCACCCTCGGCGAGATCGCCGCGGCCGCCGGGGTGACGAAGGGGGCGCTGTACTTCCACTTCGCCTCCAAGGAGGAGCTGGCCAGAGCGGTGTCCGGACAGGCCGAGCGCTCGCTGCGGTCGGCCTGCGCGGAGCTGCGTGCGGCTTCCTCCCCGCTCCAGGGGTTGATCGACGCGGGGTACTGGCTGGTCGACGCCCTCGGGGCGGACCCGGTGATCCGGGCGGCCTTCCGCCTCGGCCGCGAGGACGCCGGCTGGCAGACCGCGCCCACCACGGCGGGGCCCACCCCGGCGGGGCCCACCCCGGCAGGGCTCACCCCGGCCGATTCCAGGCAGCCGGCCTTCGCCGACATCCGCGGCTTCCACAGCGTCTGGGCCGGGGTGGTGCGCGACCTGCTGGCCGGTGCCCGCCGCGCGGGCGAGCTGCGCGACCGCTCGGGCGGCCTCGGCCCGGAGACCCTGGTAGTGACCGCCGCCTGCGGTCTGGAGGTGGTGTTCGCGGACGGTTGCCCCGCCGAGGAGCGTGCCCGCAGGGTCGGCGCCCTCTGGGACTGGCTGCTGCCCTGTCTGGTGCGCCCGGGCACGGCCGGCGGCTACCGCACCAGGCCGTCGGTCCCGCGGCCAGCCTGAGACCGGGCCGTTCGGGACCGGGCCGTCCGAGGGGGCGTTCGAGACCGGGCCGTCCGAGGGGACGCTCCGAGCCGTCTCGCCCGATCGGACTGTCGGTCAGGGCCGGACGGGCTGGTGGGTCGGGGAGTCCGGGTGGGGCCGCATCAGGAGCAGGTTCTCGCCCCAGGCGTCCAGCACCGCCGCGTGGCCGGCGGCCCGGGCCGCCGCCTCGACCCGGGCGAAGAGCCGCTGTTGCGGCGCCACTTCGCCGGTGGCGGTGATCCGGGCGACGGTGTCCAGCAGCGCGGCGCTGTCCCAGCCGGGCAGCGGGAAGCGGTCCAGCTCCCAGGCCAGGTACTTGTTGTAGGGGCGCGGTCGGCGGTCCAGGGCGAAGAGCAGGTCGAGCAGGAACCCGACACCGGCGGCCGCGTCGAGGTGGCCGGCGAGCGGGTTGCCGTCGCGGTGGTTCTTGACCGAGCGGTAGAGCGAGTTGGCGTAGGCGTCCAGCAGGGCGGCGCCGGACCGGAAGGCCTCCTCGGCGCCGAGCCGTCCCATCGCGGCGACGATCCGCACGATCTCCCCGTCGCGGCGGTCGACCAGCACCCGGGAACGGGCGATGGCGTACCGCTCCCAGTCGGAGGGCCGGCGGAACCGTTCGAGGGTGGTGACGACCAGGTCGAGCCGCGCGGAGCGGTAGCCGTCGAGCGCGGCCAGCTCGCTCGCCGCGTCGTCGGCGAGGATGACGTAGAGGTCGTGGTCGGAATGACGGGTGGTCATGCCGTCGTGGGCCCGGGAGCCCTTGAGGACGAGCCCGACGACGGCCGGGTCGGCCGTCGCATCGGCGACGAACGCCGCGAAGTCCGGCGTCACGCCAGGTCCTTGCGCATCAGCGTGCACATCGTCCCGTACCGCTGGAGCGAGCCGTCCTCGGCCTCCACGTCCCAGGAGTCGAGCTTTCGGCCGTAGGCCCGGTAGCCCAGGCGTTCGTAGAGGGCGCGGGCGCGCGGGTTGCTCTCCTCGACGCCGAGTTCGGCGCGGGTCAGGCCCCGGGCTCCGATCCGCTGCTCGGCGGAACGGATCAGCAGCGTGCCGATCCCGCAGGAGCGCAGGGCCGGGTGGACGCCGAGTTGCCACAGCGTGCCGGCGTCGGGCTCGACGGTGTAGTCGATGCCGCCGACCGCCACCGGGAGCCCGACCGGTGTGCACACCGCCAGGTAGTCGATCTCGCCCGCCTCGGCGCGGCGGATCTGGTGGACGAGGTCGCGCACGTGCTTGGGGGAGCCGGCCCAACCGCAGGACGGCAGGTCCGCGTCGGTGAGGCCGCGCACCGACAGGTGCAGCCTGATCCCGGTCATCGCCGCGTCCCTTCGACTCCCTCAGTGGCCGTCTCCCATTTCAGCAAGCCGGTCCCCGTGCCGTCCAAGGGGTTTCGGAGCGGACACGGCGCCGGCCGGAAGGGTTCGGGGACCGGCCGGCCGGGCAGTGGCCCGCCAGGACAGCGGGCCGCCCCCGGTACCCGAAGGCACCGGGGGCGGCCCGACCGCCGTCGTACGGCGGATCGCAGGCGTCCGTCACACCGCTGAGCGGTGGGCGGCCGTGCGGTGGCGGGCCCGGAAGAACAGCAGGCCGCCGAGGCTCAGCAGCCCGGCTCCGCCCAGGCCCGCGTTCATGACGGAGGCCGTTGGAGCGCCGGTGTCCGGCAGCCCGCCGGAGCCGCCGTCACTCTGCGGCGGCGCCGGGTGGTGGCCCGGGCGGCTCGGGCAGCCGTGGCTCCCGCCGCCCTTGTGCTCGTGGCCCTTCGGCG
Source organism: Kitasatospora sp. NPDC041917 (assembly GCF_055589745.1). Classification (NCBI taxonomy): domain Bacteria; kingdom Bacillati; phylum Actinomycetota; class Actinomycetes; order Kitasatosporales; family Streptomycetaceae; genus Kitasatospora; species Kitasatospora sp. NPDC041917. The sequence goes on from NZ_JBVJBI010000037.1 coordinate 29,780, forward strand.
GGCAGGGCGCGACGGCGATGCAGAGCTCGGCCGGCGGGCTCTGCACGGTCCCTCCCTCCGGGTCGCGGGCGGTGGCGTGGGCGGTGTTGGTGATGCTGCCCACCCGTGCGTCCTCCTCGGTCACGGTGTAGGTGCCGTGGCACAGGGTGCTCTCCCACGGGGCGAGGGTGGTCTGCTCGCAGGTCACCCCCTGGAGGCGGTCGTCGCTGACGGTGAGGTCGGTGAGCGTGGTCGACCCGGTGTTGGTCACCGCGTACAGGTAGGTGACGGTGTCACCCGGGTGTACGGTCCCCTCGGCGTTGGACCGCTTGGTGATGGACAGTGAGGACTCTCCGGCGGTGACCACCTGGACGACGGCCTGGGCCGGCGGGCTCTGGACGTTCTGTCCCTGCGGGTCGGTGCCGTTGGCGTGGGCGGTGTTGGTGACGTGCCCGGCCTGGGCGTCGGCCGCCGTCACGGTGTAGCTGCCGTGGCAGGTGGTGCTCTCGCCGGCGTCCAGGCCGGTCCGGTCGCAGGTCACCGCCTGGACGTGGTCGTCGCCGACGGTCAGGTTGTTCAGCGTGGTGTTCCCGGTGTTGGTGACCGTGTAGGTGTACGGCACGGTGTCGCCGACGTGGAACGGTCCGGCGCTGTCGGCCTGCTTCCGCAGGTCGAGCCTGGCGACGCCGACGACCTGCAGCGTGACCTGGGCGATGGGACTCACCACCGTCTGCCCCTGTGGGCCGGTGGCCTCCGCCTGGGCGGTGTTGGTGACGTGGCCGAGTCGCAGGTCGGCCTCGGTCACGGTGTAGGTGCCGTGGCAGGGGGTGCTCGCTCCGGCGTTCAGGGTCGTCCGGTCGCAGGTCACCTGCGGGGCGTGGTCGTCGACGACGACGAGGTTGTTCAGCGTGGTCGTCCCGGTGTTGGTGACCGTGTAGGTGTAGTGCACGGTGTCCCCGACGTGGACGGGGCCGGCGGTGTCCGCCAGCTTGGTCAGACCGATCGAGGACGGGCCGACCACCGTGACGGTGGCATCGGCCTCCGGTGAGGTGACCGGCTGGCTGTTCGACGTCCCGGCGGCGTGGGCGTGGTTGGTGACCTGCCCGGCCTGCGCGTCGGTGGCCGTCACGACGTAGCTGCCGTGGCACCGGGTGCTGTCCCCGGGGCTGCCGGCCGGAGCCAGGGTGGTGGAGTCGCAGGTGATCCCCGTGACCTTGTCGTCCGTCAGTGCGAGGTTGGTCACCTCGCTCCCGCCGGTGTTGGTGACCACGTAGGTGTACGGGACGGTGTCGCCGACGTGGAAGGGCTCGGCGGCGTCGACGTGCTTGACGAGGGTGATCCCCGGTGGCGCGATCACCGGCACGTTCTCCGAGGCCGGTGGCGAGGTGACCGGGCCCCCGTCGGTGGTCCCGGTGGCCTGGGCCGTGTTGGCGACGTGGCCCTGGGCGGCGTCGGCGGCGGTGACCAGGTACGTCGCCGTACAGGTCACGGTCTCACGGGGGGCCAGGGTGCTCGCCGGGCAGTTGACCGGTCCGACCTTCGGGTCGTTGACGGCCAGGTTGGTGATCGGCACGTTCCCGGAGTTGGTGACCACGAAGTCGTACGGGATCGGGGTGCCCACCGTGATCAGCCCGGGCAGCGGCTCGTGCGCCTGCTTGACCAGGTTCAGTTCGGGCAGCGGCTGGTCGGTGTTGATGACGACGTTGCGGATCAGGTGCACGTCGGTGAACAGGCCGGTGGACCCGGCGAAGCCGAACTTGTAGGTCGAGGGCACCGGCTGGGGTGCGGGGGTCTGCAGCACCTGGTGCGAGCCGGTGCCGTCGTTGAAGTCGACGGAGACCGTGAGCACCGGGGAGGGCGCCGGGGTCAGGTGCACGTTGACCCGGCGGCGCGAGGGCTCCAGCAGGGTCTGTGCCTGGTCCGGGGTGACTCCGGGCGGCAGGGTGGTGAGCGGGCCCTGGAGCGTGCCGGGCAGGGTGGAGGGCCAGGGGCCGTTGGTGGTGAAGTTGCTGGTCGTCGCGGTCAGGAAGCAGTAGCCGGTGGTGTCGTCGCCGGGGCCGCGGACGGTGACCATGTTGGCGCCGGGCGCGGGGATGCGGAAGCTCGTACCGGCGGGGGAGCGCTGGGCGCAGCCGTTGCCGCGCTGCTCCCAGTCGCCGAAGTAGTTGCCGAGCACGTCGAGACCGACGCCCAGGTAGCCGCGGTCGACGCCGGGCAGGAAGGTGAGGTTCGGGTTGTCGTCGGGCAGCTTCTGCGCGTAGCCGAGGCTGCCGCCGAAGGCGCCGGGGTGGGTGAGCGAGACGTCCCCGTTCACGAGGAAGAAGGAGATGCCGTCGGCCGGGGTGTTCGGCGTGGTGCTGCCGTACTGCCACTGGTCGAAGGTCACGTCCAGGCCGTTGCCGGCCGGCAGGGCCTGGTCGAAGAGCACCGCGCCGCTCTGGTCGTTGCCGGCGTCGGTGATCCGCAGGTAGCCGAGCGGTGCGGAGTTCAGCGGCGGCACCGGGCCGGTCTCGGCGGTGGGGCAGCCGCCGAGCGGGTGGTCGCCCGGCCCGGGCGTCGCGGGGGCCGCGCCGGTGAGGCAGGCGGAGCCGACCGCGATGAAGCGCGAGTCGGCGGTGGCTCCGGTGAAGGCCTCCTGGAGCAGGGGCGTGCCGACGGCCCGGACCCGCTCCGGCAGCGGCGCGGCGGGGTGGTGGGCGGGGGCGACGGCCTGGGCGAGCGGGGCGGTGAGGCCGGCGCCGAGCAGACCGAGGGTGGCCGCGGCGCTGATGAGGCGGGCCGTTCGGGCGCGAAGCCGTGACGGTCCGCAGGATTGTCTCGTCATGGCGTTACTATGCGCGGCCGCTACGGTCCGTTATCGCCAAGTACTGTCAGTGGACCTATCGAATCGCTCGGACGAGCGAGGGGTCATGGGAGTGGTCGGCGACGGGTGGACGGTCGGAGGGGATTGCCGGACGTGTGGCAGGTTCCTTCGGAATCATTCCGATCATCATTGCCCGGTGGTGCGGTAGGGTGGCCGACGCCGAGTATGACCGTGACTCAGGGAGGTGAGACCCATTACCGGAATGTCCGAGCGGGTGCTCCCGGAGCGCGGCCGCGTCGGCGCCCCGCGCGCATAGCGCGGCCGGCGCGCCGACGAGGTGTCGGCCCTCGCGGGAGCCCTGACGGAGTCGTCAGTCCTCCCGTCCCCAAAGGGGTTCTCTTGCCGGTTTTCTCCTCCGCCTCCCTCCGTTCCTCCGTGGTCTCCCGGCTGCGCGCCGCCGGTTGCGTGTTCGCCGAGGACGAGGCGCGGATCCTGCTCTCCGCCGCCGCCTCGCCCGCCGACCTGGCCGCCATGGTCCGCTCCCGCGCCGACGGGCGGCCGCTCGAACACGTCGTCGGCTGGGCCGAGTTCGCCGGGCTGCGGATCGCCGTCGACCCGGGCGTCTTCGTCCCGCGCCGCCGCAGCGAGTTCCTGGTTTCCGCCGCCACCGCGTTGACCGCCCCGGGCACGGTGGTGCTCGACCTGTGCTGCGGCAGCGGCGCGCTGGGCGCCGCGGTGGCGGCCGCGGCCGCGCACCCGGTCGAGCTGTACGCGGCCGACATCGATCCGGGCGCGGTCCGCTGCGCCCGCCGCAACCTGGTCGGCGCCGCGGCGGGGGTCTTCGAGGGCGACCTGTTCGCCGCCGTGCCCCCGGAACTGGCCGGCCGGGTGGACGTGCTGATCGCCAACGTCCCCTACGTCCCGACCGGCGACCTCGGCCTGCTGCCGCCCGAGGCGCGGCTGCACGAGGCCCGGCCCGCGCTGGACGGCGGGGCGGACGGACTGGACGTGCTGCGGCGGGTGGTCGCCGAGGCGCCGCGGTGGCTGGCGCCCGGCGGGTCGTTGCTGTTCGAGACCAGCGAGCGGCAGGCGTCGGCGGCCCTCGCGGTGACCCGGACGGCCGGGCTGGCGGCGGTGGAGAGCCGGGAGGAGGACCTGGACGCCACGGTGGTCACCGCGACACTGCGCTGAACCGCCCGGCTGCCGAGGGGAGTTCTCCCGAGGTCCTGAGCCGGCCCGGCCCGGCCGCCGTTCCCCCGTGACGGCGGCCGGGCCGGAGCCGGTCAGATGCGGGTGCCGTACACGTGGTCGACCGGGATGGTGAGGAGCACCCGGCGGTCGGAGACCATCGCCTGGCGGTAATCCGCCCAGTCCGGGTGCTCCCCGGCGGCGCGGCGGTAGTAGTCCACCAGCGCCTCGACCTCGGGCCCCTCGGGGTCGGTGCCCGGTCCGGTCAGGGTGGCCACGCCCTCGGCGGTGACCCAGGAGCGGCCGTCCGGCCCGGTCACCTCCAGACTGGCCCGCGGGTCCCGGCGCAGGTTGGCCGTCTTGGCCAGCCCGTCCCGGGTGGAGATCAGGATGGCGTTCGCCGCCCGGTCGTAGAACGGCATGACGGGGGAGAGCTGCGGGCGGCCGTCCGCCTTGATGGTGGCGAGGACGCCGAGGCGGCTCTGTGCGAGCAGGGCGTACGGGTCGAAAGCAGTGGCGGTCATGGCAGCATCATCGACCTTCACACCGGTGTGAGGGCAAGGTCCGCCGCGCGTGTTGGGCGAGGTCCGCCGGGTGGGTGGGGTGCGGTGCGTCGGGCGTACCGGGCGAGGCCCGCCGGGCAGGTGGGGCGGGAGGCCGCGCATGATGGCACGGACCGGCGGGCCGGTGCGGAAGGTTCGGGAATCCGCCGTGATGTCCGGCGTGAGCCGCTATGGTCGGTCGCGAAAACGGTGACGGCCCGTCAGTGGATGCGCACCGTCCGAGTCGAGGGGACACCGCACGATGGCACGCGAACGCAAGCCGGTGGAACTGCTGGAGTTCTCCGACGACCTCCACACCGACGACGTCACCCCGCTGCAGGCCTTCCTGGCCGCCCGCATGCGCGAGCTGGTCCGGGCCCAACCCGAGGGCACCGGTGCCCGGTTCGCCGCCGAGCGGCTGGCGGAGATCACCGCCGCCGACTGCGTCTTCCTCTCGGACGTCCTGGTGGCCTGGGAGGAGGTGGTCCTGGAGGGCCGCAACGACGAGCCCGGCTGGACGCAGCGGATGCGCCAGGACGCCATGATCTGGTGGGAGCGGCTGTGCGAGACGGCCGACCGGTTCCGCGACCACCCCGACCACCGCTCCCGCTGGCGGCCGCTGCACTTCATGAACCTCGCCCACGCGGAGATCATGGCCGGCCTGACCGACCGGGCGGGCGGCGTGTACGGGGACGGGGCGCACCCGTGATCCCGGACGGCCGGGGGCGGTGGCCGTAGGGCCGGACTGTCGGTGCCGGCTGGTACGGTCCCCGGCATGAGCAATCGTGTGCCCTTCACGGGTGGGGAGAAGGAAAGCCTTCATGCGGCGCTGGACCGGCACCGCGATGTGGTGCTGTGGAAGCTGGAGGGGCTGGACGACGAGCAGCTGCGCCGTCCGATGACGCCCTCCGGGACCAATCTGCTGGGGCTGGTGAAGCACCTCGGCGGCGCCGAACTCGGCTGGTTCCGGGAGACGTTCGGCCGGGAGAGCGGACCGCTGCCGTTCGACATCGACGCCGACGATTCCTCCGACATGCGGGTGGAGCCGCACGAGTCGACGGCGGACGTCCTGGCCTTCTACGCCCGGGCCCGGGCCGGCGCCGACGAGACGATCCGGGAGCTGGCACTGGACGACCTCGGCACCTCCTGGTCGGGGAACTCCGTCTCGCTGCGCTGGGTGCTGATCCACATGACCACGGAGACGGCCCGGCACACCGGGCACATGGACATCCTGCGCGAGCTGATCGACGGGGGGACGGGCGACCACAACCGGAGCTGACCCCGGACTCCGCCCGGCCCGTCCCCGCGCGGTCCGCTGCTCGCGCTCAGGCCGTCAGCCCGCGGACGGCCCGGGCCAGCGCCCGCGCCGTCCGTCGGACGTCCGCCTCGGTGGTGCGCCAGTTGCTGAACGCGGCGCGCAGGGCGGGCCGCCCCGCGTAGCGGGTGGGGGTGAGGAAGGCCTCGCCGGCCAGCCCGTCGGCGAGTGCGGTCAGCCGCTCCGGGGTCGGGTCGGCCGTCAGCGAGAAGCAGACGACGTTCAGCCGCACCGGGGCGAGCAGTTCCAGGCCCTCGATCCGGGCCACCTCCGCGCCGAGCGCCCGGGCACCGGCGATGCAGCGCTCCACGATCTCCCGGTGCCCGGAGCGGCCGTACGCCCGCAGGGTGAACCAGGCGGCGAGGGCGCGCAGCCGGTGGGAGTTCTCCGGCGTGAGGTGGACCAGGTCCGGGTGCTCGCTCAGAGGGCCGAGGTAGGCGGCGGCGTTCTGGAAGACCCGGGCCTGGAGGTCCGGGCGGCGGGTGAACTGCACGGCGCTGTCGTAGGGCACGTTGAGCCACTTGTGCAGGTCGACGCAGACCGAGTCGGCGAGGTCCAGCCCCGCCACCAGCTCCGCGTGCTCCGGCGACAGCGCGGCGAAGGCGCCGAACGCGGCGTCCACGTGCAGCCAGAACCCGTACCGCTCGCGCAGCGCGGCGATCGCGCGCAGGTCGTCGAAGTCGACGGTGTTGACCGTCCCGGCGTTGGCCACCACGACGCACGGCCCCTGAGCCCCGGTCAGTGCCCGCTCCAGCGCGGCCACGTCCACCGCCTCCCGGCCCGGCAGGACGGGCACCGTCCGCAGCGCCGTCCGGCCCAGGCCCAGCACCGACAGCGCCTTGGCGACGCTGGAGTGCGCACTGCCCGACAGCACCCGGACCGGGCCCAGCGCGCCGACCCCGTTCTCGGCGACGTCCACGCCGAGCCGCTCGCCCAGCCACTCGCGGGCGATCGCCAGCCCCACCGTGTTCGACATCGTCGCGCCGCTCACGAAGGTGCCGCGGTGCGCCGCCGAGAGCCCGAACAGTTCGCGCAGCCACCCGACCGTCTCCCGCTCCAGGTGCTGACCGGCCGGATCCAGCGAGGAGTTGGAGTTCTGGTCCACGGCCGAGGTCAGCCAGTCGCCCGCGAGCGCCGCCGGCGTCGCCCCGCCGGTCACGAACCCGAAGTAGCGCGGCCCGGTACTCGCCGACAGTCGCGGCTCCCAGCGCTCCGCGAACTCCGCCAGGGCGGCCCGCATTCCGCCGCCCTCCTCGGCGAGCGGCGAGCCGGCGGTCTCCGCGCCGACGGTCTCGGCGCCGGCCTGCTCCGCGCCGGCCCGTCCGATCGCGGGCCGTTCGTCGAGGGTCTCCAGGAAGGCGAGCGCACGCTGCCGGGTCTCCTCCAGGAGTTCCGGCAACCGGCCGAGATCGGCGGCGAGTTCGGGGTGCATGACGATTCTCCGTTGATCGACTGGGCGGTGCGCCCGAGGCTAACGGCGAGGTGCGGACGGCGTCCCGGTCCAATCCGGGACGGGTGGCCTGAAACGCACGGGGAGGTGGGGGAATTCGCGCCGTTCGGCTCAAAATCACTCCGGCGGTGCATTTTCGGCCGGTCCCTTGACCTCTCCCGATCCGGCGGACGGTGATCACCGTGCACCGCGGGCGAGTGAACGTTCCAATGTCGGGCGGATTTTCGAGCCGAGACTTCAGGGAGGTGCGGGGCTGTGCGTTCCACCACCGCTCCCGTGGCGGCCCCCGTGGCGCCGGGGCGCTTCCCACTGCTCGGCCACCTGCCGCAGCTGGCCGTCCAGCGGGTGGAGTTCCTGCAGTCGGTCAGGGCCCGGGGCGACATCGTCAGGATATTCCTCGGGAATCGTCCGGTGTTCGTCCTGAACTCACCGGAGGCCGTCCACGACGTTCTCCTGAAGCAGAGCAGGAAGTTCGGCAAAGGACTGCTGTTCGACGTCGCGCGGCCATTCATCGGGAACGGCATCATCACCTCCGAGCGGGATTTCCACCTCCGCCAACGGCGCGCGCTCCAGCCGGCCTTCCACCGGGACAGCATCGCCGCGAGCGTCGACACGATGACCGACATCGCCGAGGAGCAGGTGTCGTCCTGGCGCCCGGGCCAGGTGATCGCCATGGACCTGGTGCTGCGGAGGCGCGCCACACCATCCCAACCACGGCAGAGATCCTCTCCCCGGACCCGGAGGCCCCGGCCCTCGACCCGTCGCCGGACCTCCGCCGGATGCGCGAGGAGGACGGCCTGCCGCGGCTGCGCGTGACCCACCCGGTGCGCGGCGAGATCGACGCCGTCGTCATCACCGGGTACGGCGACGTCCGGGCCGCCTTCGCGGACGAGCGCCTGGTGACGGGCAACGGCATCGACCCGTCGCTGCCGCGCACCCTGTTCAACCAGCCGGGCCTCCTGCCCGCCTACAGCGGCGAGGAGCACAGCCGTCTGCGCCGGATGCTCACCGGCAGCTTCACCGTCCACCGGGTCGAGCGGCTGCGGCCCGCGATCGAGACGATCGTCTCCGAGCACCTCGACGCGATGGCGGAGCAGGGCCCGGCCGTCGATCTGGTCGAGGCCTTCGCCCTGCCCATCCCCTCGCTGGCGATCTGCGAACTGCTCGACGTCCCGTACGGGACCAGGGCGATGTTCCAGCGCTGCTCCCGGGTGATCATGGACGGAACCGCCGACGCCGGTCAACTGATCGCCGCCTCGGCCGAGTTGAACGCGGCCATGGCGGACATCGTGGCCCGCAACCGGGCCACCCCCGGGGACGGCGTGCTGGGCGCGGTGGTGCGGCAGCACGGCGCGGAGCTCACCGACGAGGAGCTCATCGGCTTCGGCACCACCCTCCTGGTCGGCGGACACGAGACCACCGCGACCCAACTCGCCCTGAGCGTGCTGGCGTTGCTCCGCCACCCGGACCAGCTCGCCGTCCTCCGCGACGACCCCGGGGCCACCGGCCCGGCGGTGGAGGAACTGCTGCGCCATCTCGCCATCCCCGCACCGCTCCTGCGCACCGCCGCGGCCGACGTCGAGGTCAACGGCCACCGGATCGCCGAGGGCGAGCACGTCCTGCTCTCCCCGCTGACCGCGAACCGCGACCCCGAACTCGTCCCCGAGCGACCGGACGACCTCGACCTGCGCCGCCGTTCGGTCGCCCAGCTGTCCTTCGGCTTCGGCGCCCACCAGTGCCTCGGCCAGCAACTGGCCCGGCTGGAACTGAAGGTGGCCCTGCCGGCCCTGCTGCGGCGCTTCCCGGCCCTGCGGCTCGCCGTCCCCGAGGCCGAGCTCCGCTTCCGTGAGGGGTCGACGGTCTACGGCGTCGAGGTGCTCCCGGTCACCTGGTGACCGGCCTGCCGGGCCGGCGCCCGCACCCGGTGGGGAACGCTCAGCGGGCGGCCGTGCGGGGGAGTCCCGTGCGGGGGAGCTCCGCGCGGCGGACGGCGGGAGAGGCGAGGGCGAGGGCGGCGCCGAGGCAGGAGAGGGCCCCGCAGCCGACGAAGACCGGGGCGGTGCCCCAGGCCCCGACGGCGGCGCCGACCAGCGGGTAGGCGAGCGGGGCGAGACCGACCATGGTGAGCATCGTGACGGAGGTGACCCGGCCGAGGTAGGCGGGGTCGGTGGCGGTCTGGATGAGGGTGCTGTCCAGGCTCCCGAAGACGCCCGCGCTCAGACCGACCAGGGCGGCGAGGACGGCGGCGGCCCACAGTTGCGGTACGAGCGCCATGGCCGCCGCGCCGACGCTGCCCGCCAGCAGGCTGCCGGCCATGGTCAGGCCGGCCCGGGGGAGCCGACCGGCGACGGCGAGCAGCGCGGCACTGGCGGCGGCTCCGGCGCCGAAGCAGCCGACGATCCAGCCGTAGCCGGAGGGCCCCCAGCCGCGCTCGGCGTTGAGCAGCACCATGCCGACGTTGAGGGTGCCGGCGAGGCCGAGTTCGCAGACCGCCCCGGCCGCGACCAGCGGGCCGATCAGGCGGTGGCGGCGGATGTAGCGCAGCCCGTCGAGGAGCTCGGCGCGCGCGGTGCCGGGCCGGGGCGGTGTGCCGGCCCCGGACGGGGTGTCACCCGGAGGGGCTTCGAGCGGACTGATCCGGACGGAGAGCAGGAGCGGCAGGGAGAGCGCGAAGAGCAGCCCGGCGACGGCGAAGGCGGCGGCCGGGCCGCCCAGGCCCATGGCCAGGCCGCCGAGCGGCGGTCCGGCGATCTGGGCGAGGCGCATCGACAGCGAGCGCAGGCCGGTGACCCGGGCCAGCTGGTCGGGGCCGGTGATCCGGGGCGGGAGGGCGCCGACGGCGGGGACGAACAGGGCGTCCACGGCGCCGAAGACGAGCGCCACCGCGACCAGCAGCCAGAGCGCGGGCGCGGTCAGGGCGATGCCGGCGGCCACCGCGAGGATGAGCAGGCAGCGCACGGCGTCGCTGCCCAGCACCACCCGGCGCGGGTCGAGCCGGTCGGCCAGGACGCCGCCGCCGAGCATGAGCAGGGCGCGCGGGGCGGCGCCCGCGGCCATGACCAGGCCGATCTCGGTGGGGCCGGCGGAGCGCTGGGCGGACCAGGCGAGGGCCGCGAAGTAGACGCTGTCGCCGATCAGGGAGGCGGTGTACGCCGCGAGCCAGCGCAGCACGTTGCCGTCGCGGTGGGCGGGCGGTGCGGCGATCCGGCGGGAGAGGGGCGGTTCAGCGAGGACCATCGGGGACTCCGGAGGACTGGGACACGGCGGGGCCGGTGTCAGGGGCGGAAGGGGAACCCGTACAGGTGGACGGACACGTGCTCGCGGCCCGCGGTGTCGCCGGCCGCCCCGGCGGCCTTGCCGCGCTCCCGCCAGCGCCGGGCGAGGGCCTGCAACTCCTGGTTCATCTCGGTGAGTTCGGCGGCGGTGAGGTCGAGCAGCCACTCGGAGGTGAAGGCCGCGTCGGTCCACTCCTTGCCCCAGGCGGCACTCCGGTCGAGGTAGGCGCGGTACTGGGCGGAGCGGGAGTCGACCAGGCCCTTGGTCACCGCGTCGACGACGGCCGCGCCCTCGGGCGTGCCGGAGAGGTCGGACTCGCGGAAGCCCCAGCCCTCCTCGGAGGCGACCTCCCACCACCGCTCCCGGCCGTCGGCGCTCCGGGCGCTCGCCTCGGTGACGAAGCCCTGCTCGGCGAGCTTGCGCAGGTGGTAGCTGACCAGGGACGGAGCCTGGTCGACCTGCTCGGCGAGCTGGGAGGCGGTCGCGCTGCCGGAGGCGTAGAGCAGACGGTAGAGCTGCATCCGCAGCGGGTTGGTGAACGCCTTCAGGCGGGACAGGTCGGTGATCCGGTCGGGCCGGGGCTTCTCGGGCATGCGTCGACGGTAAGTCCGAAAGAAAAATTGCGCAATAAAAATTTCAGATCTTCGGAACGGGGTCGGCGCGGCCTGGTCTCACCAGGGGATCGGGCCGTCCTCGGCCCAGAAGGCGCCCGTCGGGCCGTCCTCGCCCGCCGTCGCCAGGTCGACCGCGATGGCCGCGCCCTCCTCCGCCGTGCGTATGCCGGAGTGGCGGTTGAGGTCGGTCGCGCAGTAGCCGGGACTCACCGCGTTGACCAGGATCCCTTCGGCGCGCAGTTCATTGGCGTAGAGCACGGTGATCGCGTTCAGCGCGCTCTTCGAGGTGCAGTAGGGGAGGAGGATCGAGAAGTAGGCGGACCACGGGCTGCCCGGGTCGGCCAGGTGGGTGAGGGAGCCGAGTTCGCTGGACATGTTGACGATGCGTGCGGCGGCGGAGCGGCGTAGCAGGGGGAGCACGGCGTGGGTCACCGCGATGACGCCGAACACGTTGGTCTCGTAGACCTGCCGGACGGTGGCGGTGGGGGTTTCGCTCGGCTTCTGGGGTGCGGTGGCGATCGCGGCGTTGTTGACGAGGATGTCGAGGCGGCCGAACGTGGCGTCGATGTGCTGGGCGGCGGCCCGGACCGAGATCTCGTCGGTGACGTCCAGTGGTACGAACCGTACGTCGGCGCCGTCGGCGCGCAGCTCCTCGGCCGCCGCCTCGCCGCGCTCGGCGTTGCGGGCGCCGATCAGCACGGTGATGCCGAGGGCTGCGAGCCTGCGCGCCGTTTCCTTGCCGATGCCCTTGTTCGCGCCGGTGATCAGAGCGGTCTTCTGCGAAGTCGTCATGGCACCCAGCCTCCCCGCACCCATGGGCGGCAGGGAAAGACCGGAAGAGTGTGGATCTATAGTCCACGGATATGAGTGAGCTGGAAGTGCGGGAGCTGAGGTACTTCATCGCGGTCGCCGAGGAACTGAACTTCAGTCGGGCCGCGCAACGCCTGGGGATGGCGCAGCCTCCGCTGTCGAAGGCGATCGCTCAGGTGGAGTCCCGGCTCGGGGTGCGCCTGCTGGAGCGCACCACCCGGCAGGTGAGGCTGACCGACGCCGGTCGTGTGCTGCTCGACCAGGCCCGGATCGCGGTCGACGCGGTGCACGCGGCGGCCCGGCGGGCACGCCGGGCCGGTCAGCCGGCACCCCGGCTCGTCGTGGCGGTCAAACCGGGAGGCGATGGCGGGCTGCTGCCGGAGATCCTCGCCGCCTACCGGGACACGGGTTCGCAGCTGCCGCCGCCCGAGGTCGTCGTCGGCGGCAGCGGGGAGCCGATCGCCATGCTGCGGGACGGCCGTGCCGACGTAGCGCTGCTGCGCAGCCCGTTCGACGGTCGAGGGCTGGATTCCCAGACGCTGGTGGTCGAGCCGCGACTGGCCGTCCTCCCCGCCGCGCACCGCCTGGCCGGATGCCGGCGACTGCGGCTGAGTGACCTCAGGGGCGAACCGGTCCCGCGCTGGAAGGGGGCCGCCCCCTCCAGCACCGCCTACTACACCGGGTGCGACGGAGCGGAAGCAGGCGATGGCCACGCAGGCCCGGCGCCGGCCGACGCTCCTGAGGGGCCGCTCGTGGCCAGCGTCGAGCAACTCCTGGAGGTGGTCGCGCTGGGGCAGGCGGTGGCGTTCCTGGCACGCTCCACCACCGAGCGGTACCAGCGCCCGGACATCGCATACCGGCCGGTCACGGGCCTCAGCCCCAGCGCGGTCATGGTCGCCTGGCCGGAGACCTCGCGATCCGCAGCCGTCGCCGCCTTCGTCCAAGCCGCCCACGACGTCGCCGCCCACCAGCCCGACCACATGACCGCACTGGCCTGACCGGGGGCACTCACCCCTCGCCGTGGCGATCACCGCAGGACCGATGTCAGACAACCACCAGCGCGAAGAATGGCCAGCACCCCCCTCACCCGCCACCGCCGTGCGCATGCCGCCTCGGCCCCGCGTTCCGGCGCATCGCTCGGCTGTCGCCCCGAAACCTCGTCGCGCGGGCACGCGTCGCTGAGCCGGACTGCGGGCCATGAACGATCAACCATGCGCTGTCGAAGCGGTCTACCGGACGGCGAGCGGCCGTGTACGGGGCAGCGACCTCGGCGGCGGGGTCACGGCCGTGCTCGGCATCCCGTACGCGGCCGCGCCCTTCGGTGCCCGCCGGTTCCGGGAGCCGCAGCCGGCACCGGCCCGGGCCGGCGTCCGGGACTGCACGGACTTCGGGCCCATCGCCCCCCAGCCGGCGCAACTGCCCGGATCCCCGGTCAGCGCAGGGTGACCTCGCGTGGGCCGTTGAACGGGGCCAGGGACAGGACGGTCTTCGGGGTGCGCAGGGCGTCGTGCTCGGCGAAGAGGCGGCGGACGGCGGAGACATCGACCGGACCGACGGTCAGGTGGGCCACCTCGTCGTACGGGGCGTGGGGCGTGTTGGTGGAGTCGGTGCCCCAGGTGTCCCAGAGGAGCGTCTCGACCTTGTTCAGGGCCGCGAGGTCGAGCCGGGTGGAGTGGGCGACGAACCACGCGCCGTTGAGCGGGCCCTCCTCGGGCGGGTGGACGCCGAAGGAACCGGCGGCCGCCCGGTCGGAGCGGATCGTGCGCCAGGCCCGGCCGGCGACCAGGAAGCGGTCGCGCGGGACGTCCATCGGGTCGAAGTCCACCCGCCAGGCGGCGGCGACCTTCGGGTCGGCCAGCTGCGGGTCGGCGAGCAGCCAGCCCCGCCGGTCGTCCCAGTACTCGGTGGCCACGTGGTCGCAGTGGAAGCCGTCCGGGCCGAGGTAGCCGGCGAAGCCGCAGCGCAACCGGGCCGGGATGCCGACGTGGCGCAGGAAGGAGCAGTGCAGCAGCGCCAGGTCCCGGCAGACGCCGACGAAGCGGTCGGCGGGCGCCCGGGGATGGCTGAGCGGGGCCGGGTCGCGGTCGGTGATCAGGTGCAGGATGTCGTCGAGGTAGCGGGTCTCGGCGTCGTGGTGGAGCCGGTTCGCCGGGATGGGGTGGTGGAACAGCCAGCCTTCGAGGCGATGGATGATCAGGTTCCGGGCGATCCGGGCGAGTCGGCGGGGGTCCTTGGGGAGATCGGCGTAGCGGGGGAGGTGGGCGCCGGGGTCGGAGAAGACGCTCTGTCCGAGGTAGAACGCGGGGAAGTCGGCGGAGGGCACGGGGAGCTCCCATGGGGCTTCGGCCGCATGATCGATGGCTGGGCCGCTGGTGCTCACCGTGGCAAATTTCGGGGGCGATTGTCCAGAAGAGCCCGATGGGCAGGGGTGGTTCGGCAGATCGGTGTCGTTCGGCGGGTGGGGGTCGTCCGGTGGGAGGGCATGGTCGGGTCGATCGGGATGCTTCGGCGGGTCGGGCGGGCCGGGCGGGTCAGTCGGGCGATTGGCGGGCCGGGCGGTTCAGTCGGGCGGTTGGCGGGCCGGGCGGTTCAGTCGGGCGGTTGGCGGACCGGGGTGGGGACGGCGCCGCCGTCGAGGTACTCGACCCGGACGCCGGGCAGGGTGCGGGACCACGCCCTGGCGAGCGGGGCGAGCCGGGCGGCGGAGAGCGGCGCGGGGCCGAGGCCGATCGGGAGGTGGGCTCGGCCGTCGGCCGTCCGGTACGGGTGGGGCCAGGCGTGCAGCCGGGTGGCCCCCGCGTCCTCCAGGGCGGTCAGCAGGACGCGGATGCGGCCCCGGACGAGGCCGAGTGACTCCTCGTCGGTGCCGACCACGGCCCAGGCGGCGTGCCGGCGGTGCAGCGGGGGAGCGGCGAGCAGGGCGGGCCACGGGGTTCCGGCGGCCGCCCCGGTCTCTTCGGTGGCTTCCCCGGCGTCGATGGCTTCCCCGGCCTCCCCGGCCTCGGCGACCTCCCTGGCCTCGGTGACCTCCCCGGCCTCGGTGGTCAGTTCCCAGGCGCGATAGAGCTCCTCGCCGAGCAGATCGCGGGTGTCGGCGCCGACCTGGGTGGTGCAGCTGCGGACCGGGGCGGAGGGGGTGAGGACGGTGAGCGGGCCCGGGCAGGCCGGCACCGGGTCGCCGGTGAGGGCGACGGGCCGGCGCCAGTCCCAGCCCGCCCAGGTCTCGGTGAAGCGCCGGAAGAGCTCCTCCTCGGGGCTGCCGGTCGTCTCCAGGACCGTCCGGGCGGCCAGTACCGACCAGGCGAGCGAGGGGAGTTGGCCGAACGGCGCGGAGTCCAGGCCGCGCGCCCGGGCCCAGGCCTTGACCTGGCGGGCCAGCCGGACGAAGCGGGCGTGCCGGTCGCCGAGTGCCGTCAGTATCGCCTCGGCGTCCGTGACCGCGCTCAGCGCGACGGCCTCGGCCCCACCCAGCTCCACACGGCGGTCGACGGCCCGGGCCGGGTCGAGATCGCCGGTGAAGACCACCACGAGGTCCACCGCCAGGCCGTCGGCGGTCAGCCGCAGCCCCGGCACCCGGGCGCCGCGTACCTCGCGCAGCCCGCGGGCCCCCGGCAGCGCGGCCGCCACCCGGGCGTGGACGGAGGGCAGATCGGCGGGGCCGGGCAGCGCCGCCACCAGGTCCAGGTCGGCCCCGTCCAGCTGGCAGCCGAGCCGCCGGGAGCCGACGGTGTGCACCACGCCCTCGGGCAGGGCCGCCGCGATGCGCCGGGCCAACGCCCGGGCGGTGGAGGTGCGTTGAGGCGACTCCGGGGACGGCGAGGCGATCGGCTGCTCGGGCACCGGCCGCACCACGCCCGTCCCCAGCGAGACCACCGCGCGCGGCCGCATCGGCTCGGCGCCCCGGCGGGAGAGCACCACCAGCTCGCCGACCCGGGCCGAGGCCCCGGGGAGCCGGGCCGCGCAGTCGGCGGCCACCGGCTGGGGGTCGTCGCTGCGCCCGAGGGTCAGGTGCGGGGTGAAGCCCTCCGCCCGGCCGCGGCAACGCGGGAAGCGCCGCTCCAGCGCGTGCCGCAGCGCCGCCCAGGGCGCGGGGGAGCCGGCGGCCGGGTCCAGCCAGACGGTGGCGTCCTCGCGGTGCCCGAAGGTGTGCACGCCCTCCAGCCGCGCGGTGAACGGTGCCGTCTCGGCGGCGGCCGCACCGAGCAGCGGCAGGGCGCGGTCGAACTCGGACTCCGGGACGAAGCCGAACAGCAGGTTGACGTGCGGGGGCCAGCGGCGCAGCTGCGGGTCGTAGGCCTCGCGCAGGCGCTGGATCGGCGGCCACAGCTCCTCGGGCGGCAGCCAGGCGACGGCGGTGCGGGCGGTGGGTGCGGCGTCGAGGACGTCCCACGGGCCGTTGTCCGGGTCCTCGCCGTCGAGCGCGAGGTCCACGGCCACGCCGTAGTGGTCGGAGGGGAGGAGCCCGTCCCCGGCCGGACGGTCGCCGAGCAGGACGGCCGCGGTGGCGCGGGTGCCGTCGGCGCGGTGCAGGACGCGGTCCAGGCGGCCCGGGCGGCCGGTCAGCGAGGAGACCGCGGCGAGCGGGTTGGCCGTCGGGTCGAAGGTGGGGGTGTCGTCGGCCGGTCCGTGCACCTGGGTCCAGGCGTCCCGCAGGCCGAGCGCGGCGGCCGGGCCGGCCGGGCCGG
This sequence comes from Kitasatospora sp. NPDC041917, assembly GCF_055589745.1. Classification (NCBI taxonomy): domain Bacteria; kingdom Bacillati; phylum Actinomycetota; class Actinomycetes; order Kitasatosporales; family Streptomycetaceae; genus Kitasatospora; species Kitasatospora sp. NPDC041917. Next base: position 46,442 of record NZ_JBVJBI010000037.1, read on the forward strand.
AGCGGCCGTCGTTGAAGTCCCCGAGCAGCAGCAGTTCGCCCTCGACGCCGGCCAACCCCTCGGCCAGTCGGGAGAGTTCGACCTGGCGGCGGGCGGCGCCGTCCGGCGAGTGGTCGCTGCTGAGGTGGACGGCGGCGACGGTCAGCGGCGCGCCGCCGGTCCGTACCGAGAGGGCGGCGACGGCCTTGTGCGGGCCCAGCGCGTGCCGCCCGGCCGCGGCCACCGGCAGCCGGCTGAGCAGCAGCAGGCCGTGGTCGTCGACGTCCGGCCCGAGCGGGTCGGCGCCCAGGGTGTACCCGGCGCGGATCCAGGGGGCCGCCAGCAGCAGGGCGACCAGGGCGGGCTCGACCTCCTGGAGGGCGATGACGTCGGCGTCGGCGGCCTCCAGGGCGGCGAGCAGCAGGGGCCTGCGGCGGGCGGTGGCGATCCGGTCGGCGTCGTAGCGGTCCCACAGGGTGTTCCAGGTGACCACGCGCAGGCCGGTGGTCGCCGGGACGTCCGTGGCCGCCGGGACGCCGGTGGCCACCTGGGTGTTTGGTCCGGCCCCGGCGGGCCGCCAGCCGCCGCCCGGATGCCAGGCGTGCGGGACGGTCGCGGTGAAGAAGGGTGAGGGCAGCAGGGGCGGGTCGGTGCGGCGCCCGGCCTCGGTGGAGTCGAGCAGGTCCACGCCCGAGGCGCGGTCCCAGACCCGTACGCCGTCGGCCTCGACCCAGTGCACCCGGTGCCAGGGGATCTCACCCGAGGCGGCGAAGGCCTCCAGCGGGACGCGCTCGGTGCGGTCGTCGCGCTGGCGCACGCCCAGCGTGAACCGGGCCGGGTCGAAGCGGGCGTCCCAGCGGATCCGCTGGCAGACCTGTTCGATGGGGCGCATCACTCCTCCTCCTCGTCGAGGGTGCCCGCCGTGTCCTCCACGATGCCACCGGGGCCCACGTACCAGGTGCGGTGCGCCTGGCCGGGGTAGGGCGGTCCGAAGCGGTGCAGCTGCGCGGTGAGCACCGCTTCGGGCACGGGGTGCGGGCGGACGGCGTTGCGGCGCACCAGCTCCTCCGCGCCGACCGCCAGGACCACCTGGGTGATCAGGGCGTCGCGGCGCTGGGCGACGGCGTGGACGTGGGAGCGCTGCTGGCGGTTGAGCGAGGTGGCGTCCCAGACCGCGGTGGCCGCCTTGCCGTCGCCCGGAGTGCACAGGGCGGCGTCCAGGCGGGCCAGTCCCTCGCGCAGCACCTCGGCGTTGTCGCGCTGGTCGGCGCGCGAGCCCCGCGCGGCGCGCAGGTCGTCCAGTGCGATCCGGGCGGTCACGCCGGTGAGCCCGGCGGCGAAGCTGCTCTTGCCGCTGCCGGAGGGGCCGCACAGGTGGACCAGCCGGGGGAAGCGGCCGTCGCGCCAGCGCCAGGTGGCCGCCACGGCCTCCTCGGCGGTGGCGATCCGGCCGAGGGCGTACGCCTCGCGGGCCTGGGCCCAGCAGCGGTCGGCGGCGTCGCGGTCCAGACCGGCCAGCGCCTCGCGCAGCCCGGCCCGCAACCGGGCGAGCGGCGCCCCGTCGAGCAGCCCGGCGTCCTCGGCGTGCAGCGCGGACCAGGCGACCTGCTCGCGCTCGACCCGTCCGGGGGCGGCGGTCGCGGCGACGGCGTGCAGCACCCCGAGGTCGGCGGCGGCCGAGAGCCGGACCAGCCCGGCTCGGCGCTCCCCGTCCGGGTACGGCTGCTGGAGGGCCGGGTGCAGCCCGACCAGGTCGGCGACCCGCCGGGCCAGCGGCAGGCCGAGCGGCCCGGCCAGCCGCGGCGCCAGCGACTGCCGGCGGGCGGTGCGCAGCGCGGTGGCGAGCACACCGGCCAGCCGGGCGTCCCCGCTCCGGCCCAGTTCGTCCAGCCGGGCCGACACCTCGGCCAACTCCTCGGGCGGGCAGGTGAGTTCGGGAAGGTTCAGGGCGGCCGCGAGGGCGGTCGGTTCGGGCAGCGCACCGGAGCGCACGGCCCAGAGCGCGGCACCCGGGCCGAGCCCGTTCTCCACCACGGCGGCGTGCATCCAGTGGGTGTCGGTGTGCACGTGCCGCGGGCGGACCCACTTGGCGACCCGCTCGCCGAACTCGGCCCGGGAGAAGCCCCGGACCGTCCGCACCACGTACCCCTCCTGCCGGTCGAGGTCCAACCGCAGGGCGCGCAGGGCCCGTTCGTCGTAGCGGCCGCGCCACAGCACCCGCGGGACGGGGATGCCGAGGCGGCGCAGGAAGCGGACGGTGTCGTCCCAGTCCAGGCAATGGTCCTGGCCGTCGTCGCGGCCGCCGTTCCTGCCGTCGCATTCGCCGCCCGTCCAGACCGAGAAGCCGTAGAACCAGCTCTCCAGATCGGTGTACGGGATCGAATGCCGGGCGAACAGGTTCTCGCCGCAGATCCGCCAGCCCTCCGGGACGCGCGGGGCGATCCGGCCCTGAAGGCCCTTCACCCAGGCGCGGGAGGGGTGGTGGGCGGAGTCCAGCGAGCGGGCGTGCAGGCCGTCGCGGTAGAGCGTGGTGTTCTCGCCGTCGAGCTTCTCGGTGACGACGACCTCGGCGCCGGCCAGCGCGGACAGGTCCCCGGCCCGTACGTCGTCCGCCGCGGCGCCCGGTGACCAGGGCAGATGCGGCGTCCGGGGGTAGTGCACACGCATGTCCTGCTCCCTGGGCGTTCTTGATCCGGCCGACACTGTAGGAGCCGCCGCCGAGCCCGGGCCACCGATTAAACGGCGGGTCCCCGGGTGCCGAAGGGCCTGGCCGACACGCGGGCAGGAACGTCCCTGCACCACCGCGCCGCGTTCCCGGGGTCCCATGACGCGACCCGACACAACGTCAACAGGGGAGGCCGGCCGGTGGAGACGAGGACGAAGGACGAGGACCCGGTCCGGGTGCTGGACGTGACGGGCGCCGACTACCGCCGGGCGTTCGAACTGTTCCTCGCCGGAACGGACGAGAAGCCGATCACCCACGACCGGCTGGGCGAGATCGTGGCCGCCCTGCCGCACCGCCGGGTCCTGCTCGATCTCGGCGCCGGCGACGGCCGCACCACCGCCTACCTGAGCCGCTCCTTCGACCGCACGATCGCGGTGGAACCCAGCGCCGCGATGCGCGAGAAGCTCGCCGTGGCCTGCCCCGACGCCCTGGTCCTCCCGGACCCGCTCGACCGGGCCGACCCGCTCGAGCGGGCCGACCTCGTCCACCTCTCCCACGTGCTCTACTACGTGCCCGAGGCGGACTGGCTCGGCACCGTCAACCGCGCCCTGGACTGGACGGCCCCCGGCGGCACCCTCCTGGTCGTGCTGCAGAACCCGGAGAGCCCCTGCATGCGGATGGCCGCGCACTTCACCGGCGTCCGCTACGACCTCCGCCCGCTCGCCGACCGCCTGCGCGAGCGGCACCCCGAGCACGGCTACGCCCTCGAAACCCTCGACCTCCACTACCGCACGCCCCATCTGGCCGAGGCGGTGGACGTCGCCGAGTTCATGGTCAACGTCGCCGACGTGGCCACCCTCGACCCCCGCCCCTCCCGCGCGGCCCTGACCGCCTACGTCCAGGACCACTTCGCCCTCCCCGCCGGCGGCTTCGCCATCGGCCACACCCAGGACATGCTCATCATCCGCCGCGCCGCCCGGTCCTGAGCCGCCCTCCGGGGCCCGCTGCGGGGACGCCGGCCGCTTGGCCGGGGGCCAGGCGGCGTGTCGTCAGGCGACCGGCCCAACCGCGCGCGCGTCCGCCCCGCCGACCTGGTGAGCTGTGCCGGGAGTCCGCGACCCGACCGGCCTCCCCGACGGACCGAGGGAGGACCCCGTGCCGGACACGCCGACGTCGTACGCCGACCTGCGCGCCCTGGTGATCAACTGCACGCTCAAGCGCTCCCCGGAGCGCAGCCACACCCAGGGCCTGATCGACGTCAGCACCGGCATCCTGGAACGCCAGGGCGTCGCGGTCGACGTCCTGCGGGCGGTGGACATCGACATCGCCACGGGCGTCTGGCCGGACATGACCGAGCACGGCTGGGAAACCGACGAGTGGCCGGTGATCTACTCCCAGGTGATGGCCGCCGACATCCTCACGCTGGCAGGGCCCGTGTGGCTGGGCGACAACTCCTCCGTGATGAAGAAGGTCATCGAGCGGCTCTACGCCTGTTCGTCGATCCTCAACTCCGAGGGCCAGTACGCCTACTACGGCCGGGTCGGCGGCTGTCTGATCACCGGCAACGAGGACGGCGCCAAGCACTGCGCGATGAACGTCCTCTACAGCCTCCAGCACCTCGGCTACACCATCCCGCCGCAGGCCGACGCCGGCTGGGTCGGCGAGGCCGGCCCCGGCCCCTCCTACCTCGACCCCGGATCCGGCGGCCCGCAGAACGACTTCACCAACCGCAACACCACGTTCATGACCTGGAACCAGCTCCACCTCGCCCGCATGCTCAAGGACGCCCGCGGCATCCCCGCCCACGGCAACCAGCGCTCCGAGTGGGACGCCGGCTGCCGCTTCGACTTCGAGAACCCCGAGCACCGCTGAGTCACCGGCTGTGTGACGAGGCCGGAAACCCGGCTGGGTGTGGTTGATTCTTATGTGGTGGAACTTCATCGGCCGATCCGGTGATGAGATCGTACGGGCACGAAACGACTGGGAGAAGGGTTCCCGGTTCGGTGAAGTTCATGGCTACGACGGTGCTCGACTGCCCACCCCGGAGCTGCCCGCGATCCCGCTGAAGTCGCGAGGGTGGGTGTGCTGACCTGGGAAAACGTGTGGCGGATCTGTTCGTGCTCCGCCTGGCGGCTGCCAGGCGGAGACGGCTGGTCTGTCGTCTGCCCTGCGCCCGGAGGTCTGGGCTCGCTGGGCCCGGGAGGGGTCTGTCGAGTCTCGTGTTCGGACATGTGTGCCAGGGTTTCGGATCGATGCTGACCTTTTGCCGACTTTCTGACTTGCCATCAGGCTGGGGGTGTTGGCTGTTCGGCTGTCGGCATCGAGACCGGAGGCCCATGCCGATGGGCGGATTGCAGTGCGCCGGACCGCCCCGAGTCGCATTGGTCTCGGCCTGCCGTAGTCGGGCGCCAACCCCGCGACGAGGGGGCTCGCTGTCGTCCAGAGCGGCCAAGGCGGGGTGGGGAGCCCCGTGCTGGGTAGGTTCAGCCGGTCAAATGAAGATCCGCATCGGCGACCGTCTTCCTGCGCCTCCGATGGAAGAAAGCAGTCAGAAATTGATCATTGGACGTGTGTACTTTGTCGCCTGATGGTGGCTCCGAGGATCTGTGGGTGCTGACTACCGACCGGGCGATGCCGACGACACCGCCAGTACCTGCTCATCCCTGCTCGCGCTCTCCGGAACGGGACGACGACAATCAGCGTGACGCGTCGAGAAGCTCATCGGCGGGGGAACGCCACCGGGCGGCTGCGCCAGGTCCTGAGATTTTCTATCGCGACCTTGTCGCTTGTGTCGGGCCGGCCGAGGCGCACGGTTCTGATCGCCGCGGCCAGCGCCTCGCGCAGGGCGGTGTCCTCCGCCAATGCGGCAAGGGCCTGCAGTTCCCGCAGTCGCCGCACCGCCTCGGGCGCAAGGCGGTCCACTGCTTCTGCTGCTTGCTGGGAAGCCCACCTGCGAAGCGGCGGCCCTGGGAAGTACTGGTCGCCGTCGTAGGACCACAGCAACTGGGCGCGAATCATCCCCGTCACGTAGGCCTCGCTGTCGGCCGGAAGGCTGGTGAACGCACGCCACGGTTCGAGCGGTCCTGCGGCCGTGTGAGCACCGTCGGCGTATCTGCCGGTCAGTGAAAGCGTGGTCGCACTTTGAGGTAGCAACGGCAGCAGCGCCGTGACGAGGAAGCTCAGCGTGCGGGTGTCGTCCGTCATGCGTCCGTCGAGACGCCAGTGGGGCCCGTCGGCCTCGACTTGCAGATCGCTGCAGCCGATGTTTTCCACCAGGATCTTGACCACTCGCCGGGGTGTCATGCCGCAGTCCCGGTAGATGTCAGGGGAGCCGAAGTTCTGGATGCCGTGCTCGCTGAGCACGACGGTGAGTGCGACATGCATGGCCAGCATGCCCTCCTGTGCCGTGAGGATCGTGTCCACGACCTCTTCCCACGTCAGGCTCCGTTGCGCCGAACGCAAGTCGATCGCGATGCGGTCCTCTGAGTACCGGACCGATGCGTGCGCACGGGCGTTGCGCAGGTCGCCGTCGAGCCCTTGGAACAGGGCGGCCAGCTCCGGTCGCTGCCGGGCGGCCTGGATGGTCGCGGTAGCGTCGTCGTAGCGGAGCTTTCCGTAAGGTTTGGACTTGTAGCCGCCGGCCAGCAGCATCAGCGCCGCCATCACCCTGCCGGGCCCCTCCACCAGAGCAGCCGCAGTGTCGATCAGGGCCCGCCCGGCTTGTCGCGTCACTTGTGCTTGCTGGACGGCGGATGTGATCCGTGTACAGCTGTCGAACACTTCAAGGTGTGCCGCCCGCACGTCCTCCTCGAAGACGCCGTCAGCCACGAGGGCGCGAACACCACTCGCGTGAGCGTTCAAGAACGAGTAGGCCTGGGTCATGAGTTGTATGAACCGTTGGCGATCGCACGCGGTGCGGGCAAGGACGTCGTACATGGCGAACGTCAGACCGCAGCCGTTGGATCCGCGAACTCCAAGGAGACTCTCGAGTTCGTCTCGGCCCGCAGCGTCGAGTTCGACCAGATCGGCGGAGGAATGGAAGATCAACGCCTGTTGAAGGAGGACGTCCGCGACGTCCTCCGGATCGGAGGCGGAGTCCAACTGGTTCGTTGCCCGTGCCAGCCAGCTGATCTCGCCCAGGACTTCTGTGGCCCCGTCGAGTTGAGCCTGCGCCTGGCTGGCCAGCGTCTGCGCAGCCAGCGGCGACGACGCGCTGATGGCTCCCAGGAAGGTGCGGAGAATCTGCTCCATGGTTTCGACGACCCGACGCACCGCCCTGGCTCGTGCCAGTTGGGGGCGCTGGAACATGGCCCCGGTTTCCTCGCGGAGTCCGATCAGCGCGCCGACCGAGTCCTGAAGAAGGCCGGCTGCTCCCTCGCTGCCGACGGCTACGGCCTGTGCCGCAGCGAGGAAGGAGTCAAGCCCTGCGGTGACATCATTGAGCAGCCCGGGGCGTAGTACTGTCGGGCTGTAAGGAGTCGACGGAGACGGTGTTGAGGTGTCCAGCATGTGGAGGGCGTCCTTCACCGCCTGAGCCCTGGCCTGCTGCCCAGGGTCAACCTCCCAGGGGTCGGGTTGCCGGCGGCAGTCGGAACAGGGAAGGGCTCGCACTCGGACGCCGCTGCAGCCCATGCAGGTGACCTGGGCGAACCTGAGGGTGATTCTGTGACGGGGCACTACGCAGATCCTCTCGACCTGACTGATTCTCGGCGGATCAGCCGAAAACCAGACCTACGTCTCATAGTCCTGCTGTAGACGGCTCCAGTCACTCCCTTTTCGCGATGAGATCTGTACGGCCGGTCCGCTCGCTGAGCCTGGCCGGGTCCTCAGACCACGCACTTCCTGATCATCGCCACGAGCGGCGGCGCGTCAGGGTTGGGCTGGACCTCGTTGACCGCGGTGTACCCCCATGCCTCGTACAGTGCGAGCACTTTGCCGTCGCCGGCGGCGGGGTTCACCATCAGGGTGATCCGCTCCTCGGGGCGGTTGCCGGCGAGTTCTTCGTGGATGCGGCGTGCGGCGCCCGTGCCGCGCCATGGGGTGCGGACTCCCAGCTCCTTGAGGGCGAAGACCGGGTCGGCGGTGAGCTCGGGCGCCATCGGCTTGGACATCCGGGTCCACCAGCGGTCGCCGGAAAGGATGGTGTTGCCGTAGGCGTAGCCGATCGGTTCGTTCTCGTCGTAGCCGATGACGGCTTCGAAGCCGGGCTCGCCGCCGTGGCGGTCGAGGCGCTCGGCGAACGTGGTGACGGCGTAGTTGGGGAGGTGAAGCAGCGGTGCGCGCACATCCGCGTAGAGGTCGATCAGGGTCTGGCGTGCGAGGGGGGTCAGCTCGGTGAAGTGGTGCAGGTCCGGCTCGGTCACGCGGGAGTCCTCCGGGTGTCGTCGGTGTACTGGTCCCAGAGTTGCGCATGGGGACTGTTCGGCGCCACGTTCAGCAGGGCCGAGCCGAAGCGGTCGAGCATGCCGGCGACCCGGGGGTGCGCGGCCAATCCCGTCGGGATGGCCATGGCGGTGGCGACGGCCGGTTCGAGGTCGCCCTGGCCGAGTTGGGCGCGGGCGAGCCGGGCGTTGGTGATGGCGCGGCTCCGCTGCATGTGAGGACGGAGCAGGCCGAGGCTTCGGTGAGCGTGGGACTCGGCGTCCTCGTAGCGGCCGAGCGCCAGGTGGGCGGCGAGTGCGAGGGAGTCGAGCTCGGCCTGGTCGTAGTGCGCCGCCAGCCAGACCGGGCGGACTTCGCCGGCGCCCGCCCGGTCGAGCGCGTCCTGGGCGCGGCCGACGGACCGGCGGACGGCGTTCACGTCACCGGTGAGGCCGTGGATCGCGGCGTGTCGGGAGTGTCCGAGGGAGGCGAACAGGGGATCGCGGCGGGCGATCGGAAGGTTGCGGGCGACGTTGTTGGCCGCGAGGGCTTCGTTCGGCTTGCGCATGTGCCGGTAGAGGCTGCCAGCGTGGGACCAGATGCGGAACTGGATGGCGGCGTCCCCGGACATCGCGGCCAGGCTCGCGGCTCGTTCGTGATGGCGAAGTGCGGCGTCGAAGCGCCGGCCGTCGATGGCGGCCCACAGTGCGGAGGACATGAAGGACGCGGCGCAACCGAAGAGTGCGGCGCGGACGCGTTGGCTGGCGGCCCCGTGCTGCTGGAGGTCGAGCGCCTCGTCGGCAAGTGCTTCGGCCCGCGCTTCGATGCTGAGCTTGCCTCCGTGTCGATGGTCGCTGGCGATCACCTCAGCGAACCGGGTGTTGAGCCGCTCCACGTCGCTGTGGCCGATCCTGCGGGGCGCTGCCACGGCGGGGGACCCGACCGCGAGGGCGGTTCCGGTCACGGCGGTCACGAAAGCTCGTCGCTTCACATCATCCTCCGGGTGCACGCGATTGCCTCGCCCGGGTTGAACGAACCCGAGGTCTGGACCAGTACACCCGAATACTGCCCTGAGTGCTTCCCGGTGTTTTGCTGGTGGCCAACTGGTCTTGGCCGTCAGCCAGTTGTGGGCCGTTCGCTCTGATACGGTGCCCGGCTTTCCCGTCAGGCGGCCGATCTCCAGGTTGACGCGATGGGCCAACTCGGCCTGTGTCAGGCCGAGGTCGTCCATGAATCGGCGAAGTGCGAGGTTGTCCGCCATGTGCACAAAGTAGCGCCGCGACTACTGGCGCGCACGCTTTCGAGTAATGGGAAGGTCAAGTTTTCCGGTCGTCCGCGAGTGCGGGCTGCCGAGTTCTTCCTGACCCGTGGTGCTCCGAGGGCCGTTGACTGGATGCAGTCGTCCGAAGGCTCCGCTGATCGGCGGAGCTAAACGTGCGTGCCAGCGGCACCAACTCACCCTGCACTCAGGAGACTTCATGAACGATCGCCACGGCGTGGAGCGTCACGGGTTGAAGAGGGTCGTCGTGACCGGAGCGGCCGGCTTCATCGGCTCGCACCTGGTCGACGCGCTCCTCGCGGCTGGGGTCACCGTCGTCGGTGTGGACCGCCGCGATCCCGAGACCGATCCGGTGGCGGCGGCGAACCTCGGGGCTGCCCTGGGGAGCCCGGGCTTCACCTTCGTCGTCGCCGACCTGAGGACCTGCCCGCTCGCGGCGCTGTTCCTCCAGGCCGACGCCGTCTTCCACTTCGCAGGCCTGCCGGGGGTGCGCGGGTCCTGGGGCGAGCGGTTCGCCGAGTACACCGGCTGCAACGTGTTCGCGACCGAGCGGGTGCTGGCCGCTTGCGAGGACGTCCGCGTTCCGCGACTGGTCTACGCCTCGTCGTCCAGCGTGTACGGCACCATCCTCGAAGGCGCGTCCGGCGAGCAGCGGACGCCGACGCCGGAGTCGCCGTACGCGGTCAGCAAGCTGGCCGGCGAGCAGCTTTGCCTCGCCCACGCGGGCAAGGCCTCGTCAGCGGTCACCGCGGTGGCGCTGCGGCTGTTCACCGTCTACGGCCCGCGTCAGCGGCCGGACATGCTGATCGGCCGCGCACTCGCGGCGGCGCTGGGAGGTCCCGCCCTGAACCTGTACGGGAGCGGCGACCAGCGCCGGGACTTCACGTACGTCGGCGACGTCGTCCAAGCCGCGATCGCCGCCGCGACCACCGGGATCGAAAGCGCCGTGCTCAACATCGGCGCCGGTGTCAGCACCAGCGTGCTCGACGTCCTGGCCGCGATTGAGGAACTGACCGGCCGCCCCGTGCCGGTCAACCGGATGCCGGCCAAGCCCGGCGACGTGGACGCCACCCTCGCCGACCGCTCCCGGGCCGGTGAACTCCTCGGCTGGAAGCCCCGCACCGCCCTCGTCCAGGGCATCTCCCGCCAGCTCGCCCACCTCACGGCCAACTCCCCGCAGCTCGCGAGCGCCTGAACGGTCCCGTCCCGACGTCCAACGGAGTCACTGTGTTCGTCACCGCCGCCGACAGCGCGAACGCGTTGTTCACCCGTGCCGGCAAGACCATCCTGAGCCAGGGCCGCAGCGTCGCGCCGCGCGGCATGGCCACGGCCGAGCTCATGGGTGCCTACCTCAAGTTGACCGACCCCACGGCCCGGCTCGTCCACCTGGACCCGCACCGGGTGCTCAACCCGGCGTTCGCCGCCGCCGAGACGGTCTGGATTCTCTCCGGCTCCAGCGCCGACTGGATCCACGACTTCAACAGCCGCCTCGCCGCCCTCACCGACCACGGCGCCCTCCAGGGCGCCTACGGGCCGCGGCTGCGGCGCTGGCACGGGCAACTGGACCAGCTCGACTACGTCCGGGGCCAGTTGACGCGCGACAGCGAGAGCCGTCGGGCCGTCGTGCAGATCTTCGACCCCAGCAGGGACACCGCCGGCCACAAGGACGTCCCCTGCACCCTCGGATACCGCTTCTACCTGCGTGCCGGCCGCCTGGAGATGCACACCAGCATGCGGAGCCAGGACGTGTGGCTCGGTCTCCCGTACGACCTGATCACCACCACCGTTCTGCACGAACTGATGGCCGGCTGGCTCGGCGTCGAGGTCGGCGACTACCACCACCACGTCGACTCCCTGCACCTGTACACCCAACACCAGGACAGCGCCTGGCAGTTGCCCGTCGAGGAGGAGCCCTCACGACGGTGGCAGCCGGTCGGCGTCCCGTGGGACGACTTCGACCCGGTGCTGAAGCAGGTGACGGCAGGCGAGGCCGTCGGGCATCCGGTCTGGGACGGCTTCGCCGCGGTCCTGGCCAGCTACCGGCTCTGGAAGGCCGGGCGGTGCGACGAGGCCCGTGCCCGGGCCGCCGACGTGCCCGGACCGCTGCCCGAGGCGATGGGGCTCTGGTACGACCAGCGCGAGCAGAGGGTCCCGCTCGCCCAGATGCCGGCACCGGCGATTCCGGCGAAGAGGTGACCGGGATGACCGCGAACCGCAGCACCGTGTTGGGCCTGTGCTCCTACACCCACGACTCCGCCGCCGCCCTGGTCGTCGACGGCAAGCTCGTCGGCTTCGTCGAGGAGGAGCGGCTCAGCGGCGTCAAGCACGACAAGCGCTTCCCGACCCTGGCCGTGGCATGGCTCCTGGACGAGGCGGGCCTGGCCCGCGCGGACGTCGACACCGTCGCGTACAACTTCACGCCGCAGCTCTACCTGCGGGCGGTTCCCGCCGCGCTCGCCCACGCCGTGCGGCCGGCGACGTCGGCCAGGGCGCTGCCGAGGGCCCGCTCGTTCGCCAAGGTCGCGGCCAACACCCGCGGACGCCTGGCGCGTCTGTCCGGAGCCTTCCCGAACGCCTCCGTACAGCCCGTCCTCCACCACCGGGCCCACGGGCTGTACGCCTTCGCCGCTTCCGGCTACGAGGACGCCGCCGTGCTCGTGGTGGACAGCCTGGGGGAGGTGCAGGCCACCACGATCGGGCACGCCCGACGGAGCGCGAACGGCTGCTCGTACCGGATCGTCCACGCCCAGGACGACCCGGCCTCGCTCGGTTACGTGTACGGCGCGGTCACCGAGCACCTGGGCTGGCGGCGGGGCGACGAGGAGGGCACCGTCATGGCGCTGGCCGCCCTCGGCGACCCGAAGCGGTTCCGGCCGCTGTTCGCCGAGGCCGTCCGGCTCACCACCGACGGCTTCGCACTCGACCACCGGTTGATCGGGCTGCGCGTCATGGACAGCCGCTACCCGCGGCTGACGGCCGCCTTCACGGCGCTGAGCTGCCCGCCCCGGCGGCCGGACGAGGACGTCGAGCCGGTCCACGCGGACCTCGCGGCCGCCCTCCAGGAACGCACCGAGCAGGTGATGCTGTACCTGGCACGGATCGCCCGCGAGCGGACGGGCGCCCGGCTGCTGTGCGTCGGCGGCGGCGTCGCGATGAACTGCGTCAGCATCGGCAAGATCATCGCCTCCGGACTGTTCGACGAGGTCGCCGTTCCACCGGCGCCCGGCGACTCCGGCACGGCGATCGGCGCTGCGGCCGCCGTCCACCTCAGCCGGCACGGGAACCTTCCGGCCGGTCTGGCTCGGTCCTGCTACCTCGGGCCGGCGTTCCCCGGTCTGGAACTGCCGTCCGAGCCGCGGCCCGGCATGACCGCCCAGCGACTATTAGATCCGGCCGGACACGTCGCCGGCGAGCTCGCCCGGGGGACCATCGTCGGAGTGTTCCAGGGGAACGGCGAGGCCGGGCCGCGGGCGCTCGGGAACCGTTCGATCCTCGCGTCGCCGCTACGGGACGGCGTCGTGGAGCGGCTCAACTCCACCGTCAAGTTCCGGGAGCCGTTCCGCCCGTTCGCGCCGGTCGTGCTGGCCGATCGGGCCGACGACTACTTCACCCTCGGCCAGGAAGCGCCGTTCATGTCGATGGCCTCGCCGGTCACCGAAGTGGCCCACGAGCGGATCCCGGCCGTCGTCCACGCCAACGGGACCGCTCGGGTGCAGACGCTGGCGCCCAGGGACAACCCCCTCCTCGCCGGGATCCTGGCGGCCTTCGCCGAGATCACGGGCGTGCCCGTGCTGATCAACACCTCCTTGAACGTCAAGGGCAAGCCGATGTGCGGCACCCCGGAGATGGCCCTCGACTGCCTGGCCGAGTCCGGGCTGGACGCGCTCCTGGTCGGGGACTGGTGGGTGACCAAGGCATGAGGATCGGCTACAGCTTCTGGGGCTTCCTCGGGTCCGGTATCACCGACACCCCCGACGGCGGGCGGAGCCACCGCCGAACCCTGTTGGACGGGCTCACCGCCCGCGGCCATGACGTCATCCCGCTGCAGGCCGACAGGGACCTGGCGGAGGCCGGCACCGACCTCACCGCCCACTACCAGTGGGACGGCGGCCTGCCCGAGATCGACGCCCTGGTCCTGGAGTGGCGTTGGCCGGTTCCCGGACGCAACACCACCCCGTGCGGCAGCGAAGGGCACACCTGCGACCTCCACCGGCAGCAGGAACTCCTCGACCACTACACCCACCACCTCGGCATCCGTACGGTGCTCTGGGACAAGGACCAGCAGCTGTCCTCCGACGACCCGCTCCGAGCTGTCGGCCACGTGCAGGTCTGCGAACCGGCACTGCACCCCTCGCCGGGGACCGAGAGCCTGCTCTTCCCTGTCGACGACGACGCGCTCGACCGAGCGCACCCCGCCGCTCTCGCCGCACACGGGCGCCCGGTGCCGCTGGTGTACATCGGCAACCAGTACGACCGCGATGCCGCCTTCGACCGGTACTTCGCCCCGGCCGCAGCCCGGCTGCCGCACCGGGTGGCCGGGAAGTGGACCGACACCGCTCGGTGGCCGGACGTGAACTTCACCGGGCGCATCCCGTTCGACGAAGTCGCCCCGCTCTACGAGGCCTCGGTGACCACCGTGCTGCTGGCCCCCGAGCGGTACGCGCGAAGCGGCCAGTTCACCCAGCGGATCTTCGAGTCCGTCCTCGCCGGCTGCCTGCCGCTGGTGCCGGCCACCATCCGGGGGGCCGACGCGGTGGTGCCGCGGGAGCTGGTCGTCACCGGTGGTCCCGACGTACTGGCCACCGTCACCGCGCTCACCCGCATCACCGGCAGCCAGGCCCACGCCGACCTAATCGCCCGCTGCATCGACGGACTCGACCGGTTCCGTCTCACCCGCCAACTGCGCACCCTCGACCGCGTGCTGAACAACACGCCGGCCCCGCTCCCATCGACGGAAGGAAACCGTACGTGAACTCGATCCCTCCCGTACTCCCCGGCATCCAGCGGGTCGAGAAGCTCTACCTGGAGCTGCTCTTCCGCTGCAACTTCTCCTGCACCACCTGCTACCACGGCGAGGACCTCAAGCGGCCCGACACCGTCACCATCGACCAGGCCTCCGCCGCCCTCACCTACTTCCTCGCCCGTTTCGACTGCCGCGAGGTGTGCCTGCTGGGCGGGGAGCCCCTGCTCTTCGAGGGCCTGCCGACCGTCCTGACCGTCGCCAAGTCGCTCGGCTACCGCACCGAGATCTGCACCAACGGCTACAAGCGGCGGGCCTTCCTCGCCCGCGCCGCCGAGCACCTCGACATGCTGAGGGTCTCGCTCGACGGCGGCACCGCCGAGGCCCACGACCGGATCCGACGCCCGGGCTCCTTCGAGGCCGCCTTCGACACCCTCGCCTGGGCCCTCGGCCGGGACCTCCCCTTCGGCGCGACCTGCACCCTCACCGGGGAGAACATCACGACCATCCCGGCGCTCGCCGAGCGACTGCGCGACCTCGGTGCCGAGGACCTGATGCTGCACCGCGTCCGTCCGGTCGGCAACGCCGCCACCAGCGGCGTCACCACCGTCACCTGGGAACAGACCCAGGAGCTCCACGAACGGCTGACCGCCATGGGCCTCGGCGGGATGAAGGTCAACACCGACATCCTGCTGCCCGAACGGTGCCCGCCGCCCAGCGACGTCGTGGAGAAGCTGGAGATCGCGCCCGACGGGCGGGTCTACCTGTCCTGTGCCGATGTCGCCGGCCCCGGCCGGGAGGTCCGCTTCGACTTCGACCGGGCCGTTCTGGTGCCCGTCGAGGCACGGTGAGCAGGTCGGAGCGCACCGCCTCGGCCACCGGCCAGGGCCGAGCGCGACCCGGTCCGTCCCACGGCTCGGTAGCCTGTGGCGACATGGACAGGATCGCCATCATCGGCTGCGGCGGCAGCGGCAAGACCACGGTCGGACGCCAGCTCGCCGCCAAGATCAACGCCCCCGTCACCCACCTCGACGGCGTCTACTACGACGCCGACTGGAACACCCTGCCGCCCGAGAAGTTCGCGGCGATCCAGGAGGACCTGGTCGCCGAACCGCGCTGGGTGATCGACGGGAACTTCGCCTCCACCCTCCCCATCCGCCTCAAGCGAGCCGACACCGTCGTTTTCCTCGACATCCCCCCGATCGTCTGCCTCTGGGGGATCCTGCAGCGCCGCCGCCGCTACCGCGGTGGCCAGCACACCGAGCAGGGCGTCTTCGACCGCATCCACTGGGCTTTCATCCGCTACGTCCTCGGCTATCGGCGCCAGATGCGGCCCAAGATCCGCGCCCTGATCGCCGAACACGCCGGCCACGCCCGCGTCGTCACCCTCACCAGCCGCCGGGCCGCACGCCGCTTCGTCGAGGGCGTGCCTCCCCGAACATGAACTGACCCCCTCCCCGGGAAGGCTCCACCTGTCCATGACCGCCAACCCGTTCCTCGACACCGACCGCGTCCGCGACACCCTGTACTCCGACGCGGGCCGCCTCGCCCAGCGCACCACCGCACTCGCCCGCGCCAAGACCTTCGGCCGACACCCGGCCGCCGTCATCGCGGAACTCGCCGCGGACGGGCCGCGAGGCACCGTCCTCGACATCGGCTGCGGGCGCGGCACCACCACCGTCGCGCTCGCCGAGCGCCTCGACCCGCCGAAGCTCATCGCCTTCGACCAGTCCGCCGCCCTGCTCACCGAGGCCCAGCGGCGGCTGGCCGGACGGATGGGCGTGCGATACATGCGCGGCGACTTCCACAGCATCGCCCTGCCCGACGCCTCGGTTGCGGTCGCCGCGGCCGCGTTCTGCCTCTACCACTCGCCGGAGCCGGCAGCCGTGGTCGCGGAGATCGCCCGCTGCCTGTCGCCCGGCGGGCTGTCCATCACGGTCACCAAGTCCGCCGACAGCTACCAGGAGCTGGACGAGGCGATCGCCGCCAGCGGCCTGGACCCGGAGGCGGCCGACCGACCGAGCCTGTACGAGACCTTCCACAGCGACAACCAGGCCGACATCGTGGGAAGTTGCCTCGACGTCCGGGAGATCATCCACGACGAGCACCGTTTCCGCTTCACCGGCGCCGCGCACATCGCCGCCTACGCCGCCACCAACCCCAAGTACCGACTCCCCTCCGATGCGAGGCAGATCGCCGAGAAGCTGCGGCAGACGATCGGTGACGGCCCGCTGGAGACCGCCTCGACCGTCACCTACGTGGTGGCCGCCCGCCGATGAGGACCTTCACCAAGACCTATGACCACCCGCTGCTCCAACAGCGCTCCCTCGCCCACCAGCGGTGGTTCACCAGTGTCAACCCGGATGTTCGCACACCGCGGGTCGTCGGACAGCGTTCCGGGAAGACTGTCTACGAGCACCTCGACGGTCGCCACGCCGGTCCGGCCGACCTGGTCCTCCTCGCCGACCTCCTCGGCCACCAGCACACCTCCGCCTACCTCAGTGTGCTGAAGGGCGCTCGCCTGGACACGGCCTTCACCAGCGGCGGCACCACCATCGACGGGTTCGTCGACGGCCGCGGCGCGAGCGGCTCCGGCGCCTCCTGGCTTCCGGATCCGTACCCGGCCCCGCCCTGACTCCCGAGGCGGCCGATGGCTGGCTTCAGCGGGCCGCCGACATGCCGGCCGCGTTCTACAAGGACGCCAATCCGCGCAACTTCCTCGTCACCGACACCGCGGTGGCCGTCATCGACTTCGACTCCCTCACCCTCGCGCCCTTCGGGTACGACCTCGCCAAACTGGTGGTCAGCACCACCATGACCAGCGGCCCGCTGATCCCGGAGGTCGTCCGACAGGCGCTCGACACCTACAACGACCACCCCCGCAGCCGCGGTCTACCCGGCTGCTCCCGGCGCGAGTTCGCGGCCTGGTGCGAGTTCCACCACGCCCTCACCGCCCCATACCTCGGCACCAACGGATACCGCTTCGGCTGGCACACGGCCAGGCCGGGCTGGACCACCGACGTCCTGCGGCACCCCGACGAGGAGCTCGCGCCGTGACGACCAGCACCGTCATGAACAGCCGGAACGCGGTCTGCGTGATCGTCCACGACAAGGGCACCGACCGCATCGCCGCCGTGCACTACGCCGGCCCCAACTGGTCCCCACGGCCGGCCTGGACCGTCCCGGGCGGAAAGGCTGAGCCGGGGGAAGCCCTCGACGAAGCGGCCGCCCGCGAGCTCAAGGAGGAGACCGGTCTGCTGGTCGACCCCCTGAACCTCGAACTCGTCCACGTCGTCCACGTCGAGCAGAGTTACGACGGACTCGGGCAGTTCGTCCTCTTCGTCTTCGCTACCGACCGCTGGACCGGCGAGCTCGTCAACACCGAGCCGGACAAGCACCTGGCCGCGGAATGGGTCGCCGCGGCAGACCTCCCCGAACCGGCCTTCCCGACCGCCAGGATCGCGCTCACCGCGTATCAGGAAGGTGGTCCGTCGTACTCACGCTTCAGATGAGGCCGCTCCCGGCGCCGCCGGAACGATGAGCTGCTGCCGCCCGAACTCAAGATCTCGGGCGGCAGCAGCTGTTCGTTCGCTGCGAAGCGGAGCGGACGGCTACATCGCGGCGGCGAGCGGGCTCGTGGTCAGCTCGCTGATGCTCTCGGCCGCCTTGCGGGTGTGGTAGATCAACGGGCGGAGGTCGGCGGGCATTTCGGTGGTTCGTCGGAGCAGGAGGACGGCGCCCATGATGGAGTCGTGCCACAGGACCGGGGCCGCGACGGAGTCCCAGCCGGGCATGCACTCCTGGCGGCCGACGCCGAGGCGCCCCCGACGAACCCCAGCGCACCGAACTGCTCCCCCCAGCGGGGGCGACTGGTCCGGAACCAGCCAGATCGTCGCCACCGGAGACCTCGACGCCCGTGCCGGGAACGACCTGATTGCCAAGGACGGTGACACCCTCGTCCTCCTGGCGCCCCGGTCCGGGTGACCGGTCGGCCCCGTCTCTTCGGAGAGGACCCTACGGTGCCGGGGTTCTCCGGAGGCGGACCGGCACGGCCGGACGCGGGCACCCGTGCAGGGTGCTGCGCGCCCTGGTTGACGTGGATCACCGGCGCCTTTCGGTCGCGCAGTCGTTCTCGGCCGTAGCCGCATCCTTGACGGTTCGTACGGCCTTCGGCCCCGCCAGGGCGGCGTACGGGGTGGGGACGCGGTCGGTTCCTCCTTCAGGGGGGTCCACCCGGAGCGGTGCGACTCCGAACGTGCCCTGTAGGCATATGTCCGGGGTGTCGGGTGAGGGTGGTCGGGTTCAGTGCGCGGCTTCCTGCGGCCCGGTGTTGAGCGCGGAGAGCGACTGAGAGGCCCGGTCGACGCCGGCGGCGACCGCTTGACGGAAGGCCGACTCGGCTCCGGCGTGATCCCCGGCCGCTCGGCGGATCTGCCCCAGGGTGAGGAGGGCATCGGAATGACCCTTGGCGACCAGGGTATGGAGCAGCAGTTCGGCGCTCTCCCGCCGCCCGTGTTTCGCGCGGACGCGGGCGAGTGTTTTCACGGTGTCGTAAGAGCGGTTCGCCAGCTCCTCGGCAGCCCCTTCCTGTCCGGTGAGTTCGAGGATCCGGACCAGGCCGTGGGCGGCGTACGACTGACCCTCGCCGAGTGCTCGCCGGTAGAGGCGTCCGGCGCGGCGGAGGTCACCCTCCTTCTCCCGGAGGCCGGCAAGGTCGAGCAGGGCCCAGTCCAGGTCCAGGTTGTACGCACGCCAGTACAGCCCGGCGGCCGCGCGGTGGTTGCCCTGTGCGGCGTGTGCCTTCCCGAGTGCGCGCAGCGCGTTCACCTCACCGAGCTCAACGGCGATCTCGGCGTATTCTCCGCTCCCCTCCCAGTCACCGCCATCGGCCAGCACCCAGGCCAGCTCCCGAGGGGCGTTCACGTCGCCTTCGACGTGGTAGGCGTGCTTGAGGACGGTGATGGCCCGAGGCTTCTCCTCCGGATTCATGTACGTCCACGCGAGCCCGGTGAACGCCTCGGTGTTGCCGGCCCGGAAGGCGCACTTGGTCAGGGCGAGGGCCAGTTGGTGTCGGCCGTTTCGGGCCAGCCAGCGGGCCTGGTACTCGATGCTGCGGGCACCGCCGGAGACGAGGGCCTCGTTGTAGAGTTCCAGTGCTGTCTGCCGCTCGCCGCGCTCCCAGGCGATGGAGGCAAGGCCCACGGTGGCGGACTTGCCCACGTCGGTACCGACGGCCCGTCGGTACCACGTCTCGGCCTCGTCGAGGCTACCGTCCTGTTCGAGCTGCCAGGCCAGTCGGACCTGCGCTCCGGTGTGACCCGCCTCGGCGGCGAGCGCGTAGTAGGGGGCGGCGTCGACCTTGTTGCGGCGCTGTTCGAGGTGCCAGGCCAGGGCGTTCAGTGCGGTGCCGCCGTCGGCGTCCGCCGTTGAGCGGGCGAGGGACGCGGCATCGGAAATCCGGTCACGGGCCGCTGCGGCGCCGGCCAGGGCCGATCGGTCGGGGGCCGCCGAATGCCGTTCTGCGGCACGCCAGAAGGCGTCCCCGGGGCAGTGGAGATTCCGGGTGCGACGTGCATCGTGTTCGAGGAAGTCAGCGAGCCGTAGCCGGAGCCCGTCGCCCCTTGTCCCACGGACGGGTGACAGGGGCCCGCGCACACCTCGGCACGGCTCGGAGAGGTAACGGAGCGCCTTCGCGAACCAGTCCTCCGGCGCGAGGTCGAGTTCGAGTTCGGTGAGGTAGTCCGTGGCCGCGTCCTCCAGGAAGCCCGCGACGAGTTCGAGGCCGTGGCCGAAGCGGCGGGCGTCCATCGCGGCCTCGAGGACCGCGCGGGCGGTGGGGGAGGCGTTGGTGTACCGCTCCTGGAGGGCGGGACCGCCCGCCAGGTACTGGGTGATGTGGCGGCCCTCGGCCGACCGCGCTGCCTGGTACAGCCGGTTGTCACTCGGGCCGGGCATCGTGAGGAGCGCGGCCACCTGGTCCTCGGTGAAGCGGGAGGGCACGGGGATCCACCGGTTCGCGAGAAGCGCACGACGTTCCCTGGTCTCGTCGGTGGTGCCGGGTGCCGTGGTCATCGGCTGCTGGTACTCGTGCCAGCACGTACCCAGCACGAGCACCGGTGCCCGGTCCGGATCGCGGACGAGTGCAGACAGTCCCGCGGCGATGTTCTCGTCCCGGCCGCTGTCGGTGGTGAGTAGGTACCGGTGGATCTCGTTCAGCCACAGGACCATCCGCGGCCCGACCGAGCGGAGGGAGCCGAGCAGGGCGTCGGGCGACGGCGGCTGCCACAGGCGCCACCCGTCGGGTAGCTGCTGGATCGCCTCCCAGAGTGCCCGGGTCTTGCCGGTGGAGGAGTCGCCGAGCAGCACGGCCATGCCGCTCATGCCATGCGCAGCGCGGTCCAGGACAGTGTCGAGTTGGTCGTCGAAGGGCCTACGCAGGTAAGGGGGAAGAGGATCGCCGGCCGGGACGTCGTCCTCGGCCTGGATCGCCCGGTGCACTTCGAGGCCGAACGGGTCGGCGTCCGTGACGGCGATGCCCACGGTGTCCTCGGGCGTGCCTGCTCGCTCGTAGGGACCAGCGTAGTAGGCGGCCAACGCGTCCGCGTCGCAGAAGCGGTGGGCGACCTGGTCGCCGAAGTACCGCGCGACGATCCACGGAAGGGGGCGCAACAGGCGGCCCAGGTGCTCGGCGTCCCATACCTCGCCGAGCTGCAGATCCGGGAACTCGGCTTGGTACTCGAGCGCGAGGTCCCGTACCTGGGTGTGGGTGCCCCGGCACGAGGTGACGATGACGAACCTGGTCGCGCGGTGGGGACGGCCGCCGTGGACGAAGCGGTCAAAGGCCTTGCGGGCCGAGGCGGCCGGGAACTCGGCGACATGCTTGACCTGGAAGGCCGACCAGCGACCGTCTGAAGCACGGCCGACCACATCGATGCCGCCCTGGGCCTGGCCGGCGGTTCCGTATCTGGCGACCTGGGCGAGCCCCTCGGCGGCTTCGACGAGCTCGCAGACCAGCCGCTCGAAGTCGGCCCAGTCCTGGGAGTCGAAGGGGAGGAGCGGGATCTTCGGGTCGGCCACCGGGGGCTGGGCGGTCGGGGTGCGGTGGGGCATCGGTGGCACCTTCAGGCTCGGCTCGCTCGTGTTGGTGAGTAGCCTATGCGGCGGTACCGACAAACCGGCCGGGTTGGCTCCGGGATTGACGCCGGGGAAGGGGCTTGAGTGTCGCGCCCGGAACGTGCTGTCATACGGGCCTTATGGGGCAGCGCAGTTCGGGGCAGCGCGTGCTCACGAGGACAGGTGGGCGACTTTCGTTGCAGGTCGGCCAGGATGCCAGAGTGTTCCGCCGGTCTGGCTGGGCGACAACTCCTCGGTCATGAAGAAGGTTATCGAGCGGCTCTACTCCTGCTCATCGATCCTCAACTCCGAGGGTCAGTACGCCTACTACGGCCGGGTCGGCGGCTGCCTGATCACCGGCAACGAGGACGGCGCCAAGCACTGCGCGATGAACGTCCTCTACAGCCTCCAACACCTGGGTTACACCGTCCCGCCCCAGGCCGACGCGGGGTGGGTGGGGGAGGCCGGCCCCGGCCCCTCCTACCTCGACCCCGGATCCGGCGGCCCGCAGAACGACTTCACCAACCGCAACACCACGTTCATGACCTGGAACCAGCTCCACCTCGCCCGCATGCTCAAGGACGCCGGCGGCATCCCCGCCCACGGCAACCAGCGCTCCGAGTGGGACGCCGGCTGCCGCTTCGACTTCGAGAACCCCGAGCACCGCTGAACCGCCGCGCCGATGTCCCGGAATCGGCGCGACGGGTGTTGTTTTCGCCTGAAAGGGCGCCCGAACCGATGGCGTATCCCTCAACTCGCCATGCCCTCGGGCGATTCGTCCGCCCGGGCTTCCTTGGCTCTCACGGTCGTCGATACCTCACGGGTGATCGCCGTCCGGGCTGGTGACCGACGACAGTCCGGCCCTCCGGGGAACCGGAGGGCCGGGCGGGGGTCAGTCGTCGAGGCCGAAGTACCGGCCGAGGTAGTCGATGATCTCGACGGCGTGCGGCAGGAGTTCGGGCAGTTCGGTGGCGAGCACCTTCCGGGTGGCGGCGGACAGTGCGCCGGTGCTGGTGGCGGCGGGGCGGACGTACGGTTCCAGGCGCCGGATCAGCTCGTAGTTGCTGTCGATGTTCTCGGCGCGCATCGCCTGCTCCAGCGGCGGTGCCCCGGGCGGCGGGACGGGCGGGAGCACCCGGCTGACGTAGGTGACCCGGTGCAGGATCCGCCAGCACGGGGGCTTGGCGGAGCTCTGCCGGGCCTGTCGCAGCGCGGCGGCGTCGGGGGCGCCGCTGCCCTGCAGCCAGATCGGGTCGACGACCTTGCGGTAGAAGTCGTCGAAGTTGGCGCTGGTCCCGCCGAGGTAGAAGGTGAGGAAGCGGTAGGCGTCCACCTTGCCCGGCACCAGTACCGGCCGGCCCGCCGCGTCGTACACCAACTTGCCGTCGGTGCCGCGGCGTTGCAGGTCGCCGGAGGGCGCGCACTGGACGTCGAGGCCGAAGGAGCGGGAGGCGTCCCTGCCCTTGGCGCGGGTGGTGCTGAAGCCGCCGCCCACCGAGGCGTCCATGTGCAGCCCCCAGCCGAGGTCGATGAGGCTGAAGGCGAAATCCATGTAGCCGCCGGCCGAGCCGTGGAAGGTGTACGAGCCGGCGGTGGTTTCGGTGACGGCGTCGGTCGCCTCGGTGGTCTCGGCGAAGAAGCCGCCCTGGGCGGTCCAGACGTAGGTGTTGACCAGGTCGCGGTGGGAGAAGCCGTCGGCCGTCGCGTTCGGGCCGTCGGGGCGGCTGTCGTCGCGGGGCGCGACGTCCATGCCCATCGAGCGCAGCACCGCGCGGGCCTGGGCCTCGGCCGGGTCGTTCGCGCCGCGCTGGTCGGCCTCGGTGGAGATCGACTGGTAGTAGGCCTGCAGCCGCTGCTGGTCGCGGGTGATGCGGCGCTTGAGCGCGTAGGCGTCCTTGGGCTTGAAGTAGCTGTACTCGCCGTACCCGGTGGCGGTCGGGTAGTCGGGGTCGGTGACCTTGCCGCGCTCGTCGAAGCCGACCGCGCCGTCCAGGGTGCCCTGCTTGGTGTAGCGGGGGTTGATCGGGAAGTGAATGATGTTCCAGTCCAGCGGGATGTCCGGGTTGGGCATCATCCGGTAGGCGATCAGCGCGCCGGTGTGTGCCAGGCGCAGCGCGAAGACGTCGGCGGTCTGGGACCGCACCAGTGCCATGCCGGTGTTGGCGGGCACGTAGCGGCGGCCGACGGCCGGGTTGAGGAGCTTGGCCGGGTCCTCGGGGTAGCCGGTGAGCGCCAGCCGGGTCTTGCGGGCGGCGTTGGTGCCCTGGCTGACCTGGGTTTCGGAGCTCCAGGTGTTGGAGATCTCCAGGCTGCCGTTGATGCCGATCTTGGTCTGCCCCGAGAACAGCGGCTTGGCGATGCCGACGCCGAGCGGGGCGGTGACGGTCATGGTGTCGACGTCGGTCGCGAAGTCGAACGAGAAGTTGAAGGCGGCGTCCGTGCTCCGGGACTTGCTGGAGGACAGGCTCTGCACCACCTCCTCGGCCTCGGTGAACTCCACCGAGGAGGCCCCGGTGTGGTCGCCGGACCCGTCGACCAGGTTCTCCGAGGGCACCGGAGGGGCGCCCTCGACGTAGCCGACCAGCTGCGGGTCGAACTGGGCCTGGCCGACCCATTCGGTGATCAGATCGCCGACCTTGTAGCCGGTGACCAGGTGCCAGCGGCCGTCCCGGACGAAGCCGTAGCAGCGCTTGAGCACGCCCAGCGCCTCGCCCTTGGCGTCGTACTGCAGGTCGGCGTACTCGCTCGCGCCGGGGCCGCCGCCGATGCTGTCGTGGAACGGGGTGCGGACGTCGGCGAGGGCCGAGCGGACCTGGGCGGTGTCGGTGGAGATCGGGGCGGTGGAGAGCAGGATCCGGGGCCGCTTGGCGGAGAAGCCCAGGCTGTTGCCGCGCAGGCCCTCGTCCCGCACCGAGGTGGTGCCGGGCTCGGTGGAGTCGCGGTCGAACGGCCAGTAGCCGAGCAGGTGCTGCTTGTCGCCGCGCAGCCGGGAGAACAGGTTGTCGGAGATCTGCTCCGCGGTCCGGACGGTGCGCCAGATCCGTATCTCCTCCAGCGTCCCGGTGAACGGGTCGGCGGGCTTGCCGCCCTCCAGCCGGGCGCCCAGGGTGAGTTGGGCCTCGCTCCAGGGCGCGGAGTCCTGCGCGATGACGGAGCCCTCGGCCAGCGGTTCGCCGTTGCGGTACAGCCGCAGCGGGCTGGCCGCCGGGTCGGGGTCGCGGGTCCAGCGGGCGCCGCGCAGCTTGGCCGGGAAGGAACCCGAGTGGTCGAAGGCGACGTTGCCGGCGTTCTCGTCGAAGGCCCAGCGGGCCAGCAGGCCCTTCTCGCGCGGGGTGACGGGCAGTCCGACCTGGCCGGCCGCCCGCACGGCGTTCCAGATCCGCACCTCGCTCAGGACGCCGGTCAGGCCGCGGCCGATCTCCAGTTCGCTGGTGTTGGTCTGCGCACCGGGCCCGCTGTACAGGTGGTTGCCGACCAGGGTGTTGCCGATGAAGAACCGGATGTACTGCTCGGGCTGGTCCGGCGCGGGCGGCTGGGTGCTGCCGGCGGCCGCGGGCGCGGGCTGGCGGCGCTCGCGCACCACGCTCACCTTCTGCACGGCGCCGGGCGTCAGGGCCTGGGTCGAGGCGAAGCGGACGGCCTTGCCGTCGGCCTCGGCGAACGCGAACTCCAGTCGGCCGTCGGCCAGGACGCCGAACTGGTACGGGACGCCGGCCTGCCCGCCGTCGACGACCGTCCCCTTGGCGACCAGGCCCATCGGGGTACCGATCCGGTCGATCCGGACGAAGGCCTCGACGGTCAGGTCCTCCAGCAGGTCCAGTGAGTCCTGCGACTCGACCGACAGGCCCACCGCGTTGTCCATCCGCAGCGCCCAGGACTGGGGGAAGGCGGCGGCCAGGTGCGCCCACTCGTTGCACGGGAACCGCTCCGCCGACTTCACCACCCGGCCGCCGACCCGGGCCACCACCTGGTAGCCCTTGATCGGGGACGGCGGGCTGCCCGGCGTGTCGACGGTCCAGTAGCCCAGCAGGCCCGGCTCCCGGCCGGACAGCCGCCGGTCGCGCTCGGCGGCGATCTCCCGCTGGGTGCGGACCCGGTCGAAGACCCGGATCTCGTCGATCCGGCCGTCCAGGTACGCGTTGCCGAACGACAGGCCGCCGATCACCAGCGGCCCGTTGCCGGTGTACGGGGCGTCGGCGGTGCGGCGGCCGACCTCGATGCCGTCGCGGTAGAGGATCTGTTCGCGGGTGGCGTTCTTGTACACCGCGGCCCAGTGGTGCCACTCCAGGTCCGGGTAGGCCTGGGCGGTGTCCAGGTCGTCGGAGTACAGCCCGAAGCGGAAGGTCTCGGTGGGGGTGAACACCAGGTGCAGCGTCTGGTCGCGGACGCCGCTCGGCGTGCCGTGGACGAGCAGCGGCCCGGTGCGGCCCCGGGACTGGTTGTGCTTGGCCCACAGCTCGATGGAAGCCATCCGGCTTGTGTCGCCGGCGGTGGCGTCGTCTCCCACGCTGAAGCAGGGGAACGCACATGAACGCTCCGGTCTTGGAGAAGGCGGCAACCGCGACACCGAGTCGGACAGGCTCGTTGCGGTTTGCCAGGACAGGCCGCAAGCGCCCACCTACTGGCCTGCGTTTCCCGGCCGCCCCAGCAGCGTCACGCCCGCAGTTGTCGACGCGATCCGGTGCCCCGGCGTCCGCTGTGCCACCACTGCGGCGGTCGTGGGGCGCTACGCCCCGCTCCGCGGGTTCGCCGGGGCGGGGATCCCGCACACGACACAGTCAGCGGCCCGCTCGGCACCTACGAGGCATTCGGCGGCACGGAGCGATTCATCGAAGCCGTCGGCACACGTCACCGTGTCTCGCCCCGGTCAGGCGCGGTACTCAAAGGCGCCGTCGTCCACCGGTCGCATCGTGTTCGTACGCGCGGATCGCCCCTCACAACCCTGCGAGGGGCGATCCGCGCGGTCAGCGGGAGGTCGCGCGTCGTCCAGATCCGGTGTTCACCAGCCGTCGGTGAGCCGGAAGGGGCGTGTGAAGGAGGCTCCGCCCGTGTTGATCCATGTGTCGAGGACGCCGTAGGTGTCGTTGCGGGCGATGAGGTCGGCGTGGCCGGTGCCGCGGAAGTCACCGGCGACGGTCTGGGAGAACGGGCCCCAGCCGTCGGTGACGCGGACGCGGGCGGCGAAGGTGCCGTCCCCGTTGCCGGCCCACAGGTACAGGGTGCCCGTCGAATCCTCCCGGGCCATCAGGTCGGCGTGGCCGGTGCCGCGGAAGTCACCGGCGACCGTCTCGGAGAACGGGCCCCAGCCATCGGTGACGCGGACGCGGGCGGCGAAGGTGCCGTCCCCGTTGCCGGCCCACAGGTACAGGGTGCCCGTCGAATCCTCCCGCGCCATCAGGTCCGCGTGGCCGGTACCGCGGAAGTCACCGGCGACCGTCTCGGAGAACGCGCCCCAGCCGGCGGTCAGGTCGGTCCTGGCGGCGAAGGACCCGTCCCCCAGGCCCGCCCACTCGTACAGGTGCCCGTCCGAGTCGTCGCGGGCGACGAGGTCGCCGGTGCCCTTGCCGTGGAAGGCTCCGGCCGTCGTCTGGGAGAAGGTGTGGGAGGGCCTGGCCGGGGCGGGCCGCGGGGCGAGGACGTCGGCGAGGGCCGCGTTCCCGTTGGTGGTGAAGTGCAGGCGGTCGGAGGAGACGTAGCCGGCGAACGCGGCGCTCGGGTTGATCGGGTCGCGGGTCGCCTCGTCGAAGTCGTGGAAGCCGTCGATCTCCGTCGTCGTGCGGATCCAGCTGTTCACGCATCGGCGCACCTGGTCCCGGGCGGCGGTGTAGTCGCCGTAGCCCTGGAAGGCGGGGATGGTGGCCACGGTGAAGCGGAGCCCGGCCGCGTGCGCGCGCGAGGCCAACTGCCGGATCCCCGACTCGATCGCGGTGTCGGAGGCGTCGTCCATCGTGATGTCGTTGATGCCCTCGTACAGCACGACGCTCCGCACCCCGGTCTGGGAGAGCACGTCCCGGTCGAAGCGGTTGAGCGCGCTCTGGCCGAACCCGGCGCGTCCTCCCGTCCCGTCGGCGAGGATCCGGTTGCCGGAGATGCCCTTGTTGACGATGCCCTTGGGCGTCGGCTGGGCCCTGAGGGCGCGCCCGTAGTCGTCGGTCCAACGGGTGTTGGAGTCCTGGTAGGTGTGCCCGCCGTCCACCTGCGAGTCGCCGAGGGCGACGACCGTCCCGTCGCTGCCGGCGGCTGTGACGTCCAGACCGCTGAGGTAGGCCCAGTAGTCGTACTTGGCGGGGAGGTTGGCGCCGTCGGTGTCCTGGCTGTGGTCGGCGCCGTCGCCGGGAGCGGAGGTGTAGGAGGTGGTGAGCGTGTAGGGGTGGTAGGGCGCGGTGGTGATCCCGTCGGGGAGCCAGAGGCTGACCAGCAGGTTCCCGTCCGCGGCGACCGGGAAGGCGGTGGGGTCGCTGTAGATCTCGCCGCCGGGCGGGATGACGGCCCGGCCGGATCCGCCGAACGTCAGGGTGACGGGCGTGGCGGTTGCCGTGGCCGGACTCCCGTTCCGGGCCGCGGTCCCGTCCTGGGCCGCGATGGTGACGTGCCCGATGGTCACCGGGTCCGGGCTGAAGGTGTTCGCCAGGCGGATCCGGGCGGAGCTGCCGCCGATGCTGGTGTGGATGACCATGCGCAGCGTCTGTCGGCCCGTCACGCCCGAGGACGCGGGTGGTCCGGCCAGGCTCATGGCGGTGCCCCAACTCCCGGTCCAGGTCGAGGACGTGGGACGGGGTGCGCTCGGGCCGGACGCCGGCGCGGCAGCCAGCGGCCCGCAGCCGGTGGTCGCGTGCGCGGGGGCGGTGGGCGGCAGGCCGGCGAACGCGCCGACGACGACAGCGGCTGCCGTCATGGCGGACAGGCGGCTCCGCGGCGGGCGGTGGGCGACGTACACAGGAGTCCTTTCGCTGGGTACGGAAAACCTCTTTCCGCGCGGTCCAGGCGACGGATAATGGCGGCGCCCTCTTTCCCGGACGAGGAAATCCGATAAAGCGGCGAGAACTCTCGGAGCTCGTCCGCCACCCCACGATGCAATCACTCCCGGCTCGGAGTCCGCCATGTGGAACACCAGGCGGAAAGCATGGGGAAGTTCCTGCAGAAACCGCGCCACCAGGCATGATCCGCCGGTGGCGCACGGTTCGACGGAGGAGCGGATTCGTCCGGGACCGAACCGGATGGGCGAGAAGCGGACAGCTTGGCCTGATCGTACGTCAGTCGACTGTTGCCCACCTGCCGGATTTGCGATATACCGTCTCGAGCATTTCCTGCTCGACAATCCGCCAATTACCTCCTGGCGTGATTACCTGCCGACCTCGAATTAGGGGAAATCACATGGCAATCGGACGACGGCGACTCCTCGCCTCCCTCGCAGTCACCGCCCTCGCCGCACCCGTCCTGGCCAAGGGGACCGCGACCCGCGCCGCTGCGGCCACGAGTACGGGCGCGGCTCTGACCGCCGGCTCCGAGCCGCTGTTCATGCAGGTCGTCGCCCACGAGGACGACGACATCCTGTTCATGAACCCGGACCTGTCCAACGCGATCGCCAACGGCACGCCGTCCGTCACGGTGTTCGTCACCGCGGGGAACATCACCGGTGACCCGTGTTCGGGCTGCGGGGACCCCGCCGGCGATCCGCTGCGCACCTGGAACCGCCAGATGGGCGCCGTCAACGCCTACTCCCGGATGGCCGGGGTCGGTGACACCGACCCGGCGACCGACGAGATCGGGCACTGGATCGTCGAGGCGTGGACGGTCGCGGGCAAGCAGGTCGAGCGGTACATGCTCAGGGACCGGTCGGTGCACCTGATCTTCCTCAACCTGCACGACGCCGGGCTCGCCGATGTGCTGAACGGCGGCACTGACACCACGGTCGTCCCGAAGGGCAGCCCGATGTCCGGGCCGTCGACCTACACGGCGGCGGACGTCGTCGAGGTGCTGCGGCAGATCATGGTGACGTACCGGCCGACCGTGCTCCGGGCTCAGGACGAACTCCCGGACACCCGCTACAAGGGCGACCACTCGGACCACATCTCCGCCGCGAAGTTCGCAGGCGTGGCGGCGAGTCAGTACGGCGGCTCGCTGATCCAGGTGAACTACCGGGACTACAACATCAGCGACTGCCCGGTGAACCTGGACCCGGCGACGGTCGACACCAAGGGCTTGTTCGTCTCCGAGTACGCCAGCCACGACCACTCGGGGAGCTACGAGACCGACTGGTTCTCCCGGATGTACTACCGCTGGTCGCGGGGCACCTCCTGGGCCGGGCTGAACCAGGACGGCCGGCCGCAGGTCTTCGTCGTCCGGGCGGGCTCCCTCTACACCTACTGGCGCCAGTCGGACGGCAGTTGGGGCGGCCCGGCACGGTTCGCCGACCCGGGCGGGCGGCTGGCGCCGGGCATCGTGGTCGGCACCAACGCCGACGGCCGGATGGAGGTCTTCGCCCGCCGCCTGACCGACCATCACATCGTCTCCGTGCCGCAGACCACGCCCAACGGCGTGTGGCGGAACAGCTGGGCCGACCTCGGCAACCCCAACGCCGGGCTCAACAACGCGGACCAGGTCGGCGTGCCCGCGGTGGTCTCCTCCCAGGACGGCCGGTTGGAACTCTTCATCAAGAACGGCGGCGGCGGCCTCAGCTCGATCCGGCAGACCACCCCGAACGGTGCCTGGACGACCACCTGGGAGGACCTGCGCGGCACCGACATCCAGGACCCGGTCACCGCGATCCGCAACGGTGCCGGGAGGATCGAGGTCTTCGCCAGCACCCGCGCCGAGGTCCTCAACTGGTGGCAGACCGCCCCGAACGACGCCATCAACGGCCCGGTCGCGATCCCGAACGCCCGCCCGGCGAGCCCGCCCAAGGCCGCGCTCGACCAGGACGGGCGGATCGAACTCGCCTACCGCGAGGCCGGCACCGGCGCGATGCTGGTCAGCTACCAGACCCAGCTCGGCAGTTCGTGGAGCCAGTCCCCGGTCAACCTCGGCGGCCACGCGGGCGTGGGCGAGCCGGCGATGGCCACTCTCCGCGGACAGGTCGTCCTGTTCGAGCGCAACGGCGGTGGCGGCGTGAGCACCACCGCCCAGACCGCCCCGAACTCCGGCTACGGCGCCTGGCAGGACCTCGGCGGCACCGTCCTCGACTACCCGACCGCGATCGTCGGCAGCGGCGATGTCCTCTACGTGTTCGCCATCGGCACGGACGGCCGCGTCTACGTCCGTGCGGGCACCTCGGCCACCGGTTTCGGCGGCTGGCAGGGCCTGCCGCTCTGACCGCAGGTCTCGCCGTCCGGTCGGGAGCAGTCCCGACCGGACGGCGGGCGCCGGGTCGGCGGGTCCCGGGTCCCGGGTGGCGGGGTGGGCGAACGGCCGGCGGCAGCCGGTGGGAGCGCTCTCACGCCGTGTACGATGGCCGCCCCCGAGCGTGCGCGAGCACGTCTCCCGAACAGTCGACCTCGTGGATCACTTCCGTCGCCCCGTTCCGGACGATCGCCCGGTGAGCCACGCCGGAGTGTGATCATGTCCCGAACTGAACGGCCGGGTCCCGGAACCGCCCGGTCCGGCGCGCGACCGACGGTGGAAGACGTGGCGGCTCGCGCCGGAGTCAGCCGGGGGACGGTGTCCCGGGTCATCAACGGTTCGCCCAAGGTGAGCACCGAGGCGAGGGGGGCCGTGGAGCGCGCCATCGCCGAGCTCGGCTACGTCCCCAACCAGGCGGCACGGTCCCTGGTGACCTCGCGGACCGATGTCATCGCCCTGGTCGTCCCGGAAAGCGCGGAGCGGCTGAGGTCGGAACCGTACTTCTCGGACGTCATCACCGGGATCTCCGACGAACTCGCCGCGACCGACCTGCAGTTGCTGCTGGCCCTGGTCCGCAACGAGGACGAGCGCGAGCGTCTGACGCGCTACCTCACCGCGCGTCGGGTCGACGGCGTGCTCCTGGTCTCGGTGCGTCAGGACGACCCGTTGCCCGACCTGCTCGAATGGCTGGAGATGCCGACCGTGCTGGGCGGTCGCCGTTCCGAGCGGGAACCGCTGAGCTACGTCCACGCCGACAACGCGGGCGGGGCCCGGGCGGCCGTCCGGCACCTGGTCGCGCGCGGCAGCACCAGGGTGGCCACCATCACGGGGCCGCTCGACATGGAGGCGGCCGGAGCACGCCTGGCGGGGTACCGGGAGGCGCTCACGGAGGCCGGCCTCCCCCTGGAGGAAGTACTCGTCGCCCACGGGGACTTCACCGAGGCGGGCGGCTACGCGGCGATGCGCGAACTCCTGGCCGGAGCACCAGCCCTCGACGCCGTGTTCTGCGCCTCTGATCTGATGGCCGTGGGCGCGATCCGGGCGCTGCGCGAGGCGGGGCGGCGCGTGCCGGGACAGGTGGCGGTCGTCGGCTTCGACGATTCCGTGGTCGCCCGGAGCACCGAGCCGCCGCTCACCAGTGTGCGCCAACCCATCGAGGCGATGGGGAGGTTGATGGTTCAGCTGTTGCTCGAAGAGATCGCCGAACCCGGTCGGCCGCGTCGCCAGGTGACCCTTCCGGCCGAGCTGACGGTGCGGGTCTCGGCCTGACGGAACCAGCCTGAAGGGCCATCAAATCCCGTTGTTCTTCGCCGGGCTCCCGCTGAGTGTCGCGACCGACCCGGCAGGTGAGGACTGCTACGCTCCCCGGCGTGGGAGCGCTCCCACGCGTCAGGTGTGGAAGCGCGCGTTCAGTACGAGGGGGCGTGGATGTCAGGGGGTGACGTGTCGAAGGCGCAGCAAGGGAATACGGCATTCGGGGGGATGCTGAGGGCGCTTCGTCGTGCGGCGGGGCTCACGCACGAGGAACTCGCCCGGCGTTCCCAGGTCAGTGTGAGGACGATCAGCGACATCGAGCGGGGCCGGGTGCGCCGACCGCATCGCCGTTCGGTCCAGCAGCTCGCGGCGGCACTCGGCCTGGGGGCTTCGCGCTTGGAGGGGTTTCTCCGTGCTGCGCGGGCCGTTCCCGGTAGCGGGATCGATCAGCCGGGCGGGAGCCACCGCGGGGCGCCGGCCGCCGACGTGGTGGGCGAGCAGCCGTCCGCGGTGGTCGTGATGGTCCTGCCGTTGACGGCGGTCGGTGAGAGCGGTCCGTGCTGTCGGCGCCGCCGGCGCTGTCCGCAGCCCCGCCCCGCCCGGCCGCGGCACCAGGGCGGGGTCCGGCCGGGCTCACCCGATCGCGGCGCCCAACCGCGCACCCGGTAGATCCCCGGCTCGTTCCGCGTGGGAGGAGGGTCCCCGGGCTCCCGCAGAGCGAACCGTGACGGCCTCCCGTCACGCCGCCGTCCGACCGGCGGCCACCACCCGGCGGCCCGGGCCGTGCTGGCCGACGACGCGAGGATCACGGACCCGACGATCCTGAGCCAGCTGTAGGGCCCCGGGGCCGACGCGGGGGCCGGCGGCGAACGGGAGGAGGGGCGGTCCGCTCGGGGTGAGCGGGCCGCCCTGGGCGGGACCACGGCGACGGTGGCCCGCCGTGATGGTGCCCGGCCCGCGACGGCCGTGCCCGGCTCGCGGCGACCGTGCCCGGCCCCGGCGGCGACGGGGCCGCCGGGGCCAGTCCGTCGGCCCGGGTCAGGCCCGCGACGGAACGACCAGGGCCACCGCGAGCGGCCGGTCCCCGGCGCTGCGGCCGGCCTCGACGGTGTGCACGCCGGGGTTGACGCGCCAGGAGCGGGTGGCGGTGTCCCAGCTCTCGACGGCCCGGCGCGGGACGGTGATCCGCGCGGTGACGACGG
Source organism: Kitasatospora sp. NPDC041917 (assembly GCF_055589745.1). NCBI lineage: Bacteria > Bacillati > Actinomycetota > Actinomycetes > Kitasatosporales > Streptomycetaceae > Kitasatospora > Kitasatospora sp. NPDC041917. The sequence continues at coordinate 79,594 of NZ_JBVJBI010000037.1, forward strand.
CGCCCGGTGCGGCCTCGACCACCGCGAAGCCCGCCAACTGGCGGTCGGGGCGGGTGCGGTCGGAGCCGTCGGTGGCCAGGTAGAGCTGCACCACCTCGCGTCCGGCCCGCTCGCCGGTGTTGCGCACCCGGACGGTCACCTCGGCGAGCGCCTCGGCGTCCCCGTCGACCAGTCGTGCCTCCAGGCCCTCGTAGGACCAGTCGGTGTAGCCGCCGCCGGCCCCGAACCAGTACGCGGGTGCGGCGCCGGCGCGGCGCTGCCAGGCCCGGTAGCCGATGAACAGGCCCTCGGCGTAGTCGAGTCGGCCGTCGGTGGGCACGACCTCCCGGACGGGGCTGTCGGCCTCCTCGGCGGGCCAGGTGGTGGGCAGGCGTCCGCCCGGCTCGACCGCGCCGAGCAGCACGTCGGCGAGCGCCTCGCCGGCCTGCTGGCCGGGGAACCAGGCGAGCAGCACGGCGGCCACCTCCTCGCGCCAGGGCATCAGCACCGGGGCGCCGGCGTTGACCACCACCACCGTACGGGGGTTGGCGGCGGCGACCCGGGCGACCAACTCGTCCTGGCGGCCCGGGAGTCGCAGGCTCGCCCGGTCCACGCCCTCGCTCTCCACCTCCTCGGTGGTGCCGACCACGACCACCGCGACCTCGGCCGTCCGGGCCGCCGCGACGGCCCGGTCGATCAACTCGTCCGGGGAGACGGTCGGCGCGCCGTGCCCGAGCGTGAAGGAGACCAGGCCGAAACCGGTGACGTCGCCCGTCCGCGGCACGGTGTGGGTCAGCGTGACGGCCGTCTCCCGGCCCTCGGGGAGGTCGAGTTCGACGCGGTGCTCCGGAGGGTTGAGGAAGGCCGCGGCCGGGTCCTCGCCCTCGGGCAGCAGCGCCCCGTCGTAGAGCACCTCGCCGTCCGCCTCCAGGGTGAACCGGCCCACGCCCCGGACGGCCAGCCGGTGCCGCCCGCCGGCGCCCGCGGCCAGGACGCCGGTCAGCCGGACCCGTGCGAGGTCGGCGAAGGCGGTGCCGCCGGGCAGCGCGCCCAGCCAGCGGACGCTGCCGTCGGCCAGCGCGGCCGTTCCGAGCGACTCGCCCTCCGGGCCGAGCAGTTCGGCGCTGCACGGGAAGGCCGCGGGCGGGAGGAAGGTGCGCGGGTCGGCGCCGGTCTCGTGGACCAGCGTGCCGCCCTCGCCGAGCGCGGCGCGCAGGCCCTCCAGCGGGGTGACCACCCGGGTCGGGAAGACCTGGGCGCTGCCGCCGCCGCCGATCCGGGCCTCGGCCGCGGCCGCGCCGATCAGCGCCACCGTGGCCGGTGCCGGGTCCAGCGGCAGCACGCCGCCTTCGTTGCGCAGCAGGACGAAGGAGCGCGCCGCGAGCTCGCGCACCAGGGCCTCGCCGTCGACCGGCGCGGGCAGTTCCCCGGCCGGGACGGCGGCCGGGGCGCCGGCCAGCAGGCCGACCCGGGCGGCCAGCCGCAGCACGCGGCGGGCCAGCGCGTCCACCACGGTCTCGGGCACCAGGCCCGCGCGGACGGCCGTCACCAGGTGCTCGCCGTAGACGGTGGCCGGGCCGGGCATCGCCACGTCGAGGCCGCCGAGCGCGGCCCGGACGGTGTCCCGGGCGCCGGTCCAGTCCGAGACCAGGACTCCGTCGAAGCCCCACTCCTCGCGCAGCACCGTGTTGTTGAGCTCGGTGTGCTCGCTCATGGTCGGGCCGTTGACGGCGTTGTAGGCGGCCATCAGGCCCCACGGGTGGGCCTTCCTGACGATCGCCTCGAACGGCGCCAGGTAGAGCTCGCGCAGGGTGCGCTCGTCCACCCGGACGTCGACGGTGTACCGGTCGGTCTCCGAGTCGTTGGCGACGAAGTGCTTGGGCGTGGTGCCGACTCCGCCGTCCTGGACGCCGGAGACCAGGGCGGCCCCGATCTCGCCGGTGAGCAGCGGGTCCTCCGAGTAGCACTCGAAGTGGCGTCCGCCGCGCGGGCTGCGGTGCAGGTTGACGGTCGGCGCGAGCACCACGTGGGCGCCCTTGCGCCGGGCCTCCTGGGCGAGCAGCCGGCCGGCCCGGCGGACCAGGTCGAGGTCCCAGGTGGCGGCGAGGGCGGTCGGTGAGGGCAGGGCGACGGACGGGTCGTCCGGGGTCCAGTGCTCGCCCCGGACGCCGGCCGGGCCGTCGGACATCACCAGCCGGCCGAGGCCGATCTCCGCGTTGGCGGGCAGCGACCACATGTCGGCCCCGGCGAGCAGGGCGACCTTGGCGGGCAGGTCCAGGCGGGCGAGGGCGGCCTCGACGGCGGCCTCGCGCCGGGCGTCGGCGGTCAGGGTGGTCTGTTCGGCGGCCATGGTGGTCTCCTCACTGGTCACGGTCGTCTCCGCGCTGGTCGCGGCGGTCTGCTCGGGGGCGTTCTCCCGGTGGCGCACCGGTCACACCCAGCCTTCCAGCGCGGCCATGAAGCCGGCGTGGTCGTCCCGGTGGACGGTGTGTCCGGCGCCCGGCACGGTGCGCACCTCGAAGCCGCGCTCGCGCAGCAGTCCGGTGTCGGCGGCGCCGAGCAGGAAGCTGTCGTCGGCCCGCACCACCAGGGAGGGCACGGTGGGGGCCTCGGGCAGCCCGGCGTCCTGTCCGGGCATGGCGAGCGCGGAGTCCGGGTCCCAGGCGGCGAGGGTGGCGAGCTCGACGTCGATGTCGGCCTCCTCCCACCGCGGGTTCATGGCCGCGATCTGCTCGCGTCCGGCGTTCCGGAACTCCACGAACAGCTCCGGGTCCACCCCTTCGGCCTGGGCGAACTGCCAGGCCGGGTCGACGTAGACGGCGCGGGCGGGCTTCAGCCGTTCGACGGCGCGCAGCAGGGTGATGCCGCCGAGCGAGTGCCCGACGGCGAGCGCGGCGCCGGTGGGCAGGGTCTCGACCAGGTCCTCGGCGTAGGCGTCCAGGGCGTAGCGCTCCTGCGGGGTGCCGCCGTTGCCGCGCGGGCTCAGCCCGTGGCCGCGCTGGTCGACGGCGATGACCCGGTAGCCGCGCTCGGCCAGGGCCGGGCCGACCCGCCGCCAGGTGCGGTGGTCGGACATGATGCCGTGCACCAGCAGCGCGACGCGGTCGCCGGTTCCCCATTCGTGGGTGTTCAACTTCATCGCTGTACAGCCTTTCTGGTGGAGCGTCAGGAAATCGGGAGGGGTCAGCGGACGCCGCGGATGGGGCGGACCGCCAGGGCTCCGGCCGCCGCGAGGGCGGCACCGAGCAGGAACAGGGGGGTGTAGCCGCCGAGGCCGACCACGGCGGAGGCCACGAAGGGCGCGATGATCTGCGGCCCGGCGTTGGCGATGTTGAGCACGCCCATGTCGCGGGCGGCGTCCTCGGCCCGGGGCAGCACCATGGTGACCAGGGCGGTGTCGACGGCCATGAAGCAGCCGAAGGCGAGGCCGTTGACCGCGGAGAAGACGATCATCGCGGGCCAGGTGGGGCTGAGCACCGGGATCAGCAGGGACAGGCCGGAGAGGGCCGCCGAGAGCGAGACGAACAGCTTGCGGCGGTCCAGCCGGTCGGAGAGCACGCCGCCGACGACGGTGGAGACGGCCATCGCGACCGAGGAGACGGGGGTGAGGATCGCGATCGCGCGCTCCGGCGTGAGGCCGCCGGGCAGGTTGATGTGGTCCTGGAGGATGTAGAGCTGGTAGCCGACGACGGCGAAGTAGCCCAGCACCAGTAGGGCCCGGCCGATGAACGCCCAGCGGAAGTCCGGCTCGCGCAGCACCCCGAGGAAGGCGGCGGCCTGCTCGCGCAGCGGTGCGGGCCGCTTGGCGGGCATCCGACGCTCGCGGGCGAGGCCGCTGAAGAGCGCGGCGGCCAGTGCGACCAGCAGGCCGAGCACCAGGTAGCCGGTCCGGAGGCGGTCGGAGAAGGCGGAGGCCAGCAGGACGCCGAGGGTGGAGCCGACCGGCAGGCCGAGTCCGACGGCGGCGGAGGCGGTGCCCCGGCGACCGGCCGGGACGCGGTCGGGCACCACGGAGGTGAGGGAGGCCTGGTAGAAGTTCATCGCCGCCTGGCCGAGGCACCAGGCGATGCAGACCAGCAGCACCGAGTTCACGCTGCCGAGCAGGGCCATGGCGGCCACCGCGGCCACGCCGCCGCCCAGGATCCACGGGTTGCGGCGGCCGGAGCGGTCGGACAGGGCGCCGGCGAACGGGTTGAAGAAGGTGGCGAAGACCGCGGCGACGCCGCTGACCAGGCCGAGGTTGGCCACCTTGGCGGCCGGGTCGAGGTGCTCGATGTGCAGCGGCAGCAGCACGCTGCCGACGCCGAGGTAGAGCGCGTACATCGCGGTGTTGCCGGCGAAGAGCAGGGGCAGCAGGCCGCGGGAGGCGGGCGCGGGGGCGTCCGTACGGTCGGCCGGGCCGTCGGTACGGGCGTTAGGGCCGTCCTGCGGCGGGGTGTGGGCGGGGGAAAGGGCCACGTTGCCCTCCAAGGGGAGTGCCCGGCGGCGGGGTGGGGACCGGGCGGCGGGTCGGGAACCAGGTTACACGTGTAACGCTTACTCGTGTAACCAGCTGTTTAGCAGGAGATTCCGCCCCGCGGCCAGGGCCGGCCGTGAAAGGATTCGAACCGTTATGAACAGCGACCGCATCGATCCCAGCACCCCGCCGCCCTCCGGGGCCCAGCCGCCCACCAGTGCCGACGTCGCCCGGCTGGCCGGCGTCTCCCGTGCCACGGTGTCCTTCGTGCTCAACAACACGGCCGGCGGCCGGGTCAGCGAACAGACCCGGGCCAAGGTCCGGGCCGCCGCCGACAGGCTCGGCTACGTCCCGCACGCCGGAGCCCGCTCGCTGCGGGCCGGCCGCACCGGGCTGGTGCTGCTCGTCGGTGCCGCCGCGCCGATCGGCCCCCTGTTCAGCAGCTTCCACCGCGAGCTGCAGGAGGCCCTGCACCGCCACGGCTACACCGGCGTGCTGCTCGGCCCCACCCCGGGCAGCGGCGAGGACGCCGCCCGTGCCTGGGCCGAACTGCGGCCCACCGCGGTGGTCTGCCTCACCCCCGGACTCACCCCCGACGGCGTCCGGATCCTGCGGCGTTCCGGCACCCGGGCGGTGCTCACCCTCGGCGCCCCGCCGGTGCCCGGTGCGCACGCGCTGGTCATGGACCAGCGCGAGGTCGGCGCGGCCGCCGCCGCCCACCTGCTGGAGCGCGGCCGCCGCCGGATCGGTGTCGTCCTGCCGACCGATCCGGCGCTCGCCCTGTTCAGTGCCCCCCGGCTGGCCGGTGCCCGGGCCGCCGTCGCCGCGGCCGGTCCCGATGCCGTGGTCGAGCCGCTGCCGCTGGACTACACCGAGGAGTCCGCGGCCGAACTCGCCGTCCGCTGCCGCGAACTGGGACTGGACGGCCTGTTCGGCTACAACGACGAGTACGCGATGCTCGCCCTGCGCGCGCTGCAGGACGCGGGCCTGGACGTCCCCCGGGCGGTGGCCCTGGTCGGCGCGGACGACCTGCTGCTGGCCCGGCTGCTCCGGCCCCGGCTGAGCTCGGTCCGGATGCGGCTGCCCTCCGGCGAGGAGCTGGCCGAGCTGGTCGACCGGGTGGTCGCCGACCCGGACGCGCCGCCGGTCAGCCGGGACCTGATGACCGTCGACCTGGTCGCCCGCGACTCCTCATGACCGCAGGACCCGGGGGCCGGGGGGTCGAGGTCCCGGGGGCCGCGCTCGCCGCCGCGGCTCCCGTGCGGGCCGTAGGCGCCCGGCAGGCGCGAGTGTTGACGGACCGTCGACGGGTGGTCGACGGGACGCCGCCGAGGGCCCGCCGATGTGACCGGGGACACGCCGGTGACATCCGGAACGGCCCACCTCCTCTACAACTCCACCACCTGGGCCACGAACACCAACGCCACCGCGTCCTCGACCGGCGGCGGCACCGCCCAGGGCCTGACCGTCACCAACACCACGGCCGGCTACCGGTTCATCAGCCTGTACGGGGCCACCGCCTTCAGCGGCGTCACGGTCACCACGCAGTACTGACCCTCCACCGCGCCGGGCCGCGCCGCGCGGCCGGGCGCACGACCGGGGCCCGGGGGGGGGGGAGAACCACCGGCCCACGAGCCACAAAAGCCCTCCCCTCGCCCCAAAAAACGGGGGGGGGGGTGGGGTTACCCCGGGGGGGTCGGGTGCCTCCCAAG
>NZ_JBVJBI010000038.1:0-82897 GCF_055589745.1 Kitasatospora sp. NPDC041917
GCGGCGATCAGGTACTTGTTGAGGTTGATGCCGGCCAGGCGGGCGGCGGTGTCGTTGCCGCCGATCGCGTAGATGTTGCGGCCGATGTCGGTGTACTTGAGCAGGACGTGAACGGCGGCCGCGACGAGCAGCAGCAGCCAGACCATGACCGGCAGGCCGGCGATCTTGCCCCGGCTCAGGAAGACGAACAGGCTGTCGTTGAGTACGTAGCCCTGCGCCGAGCCGTTGGAGATGAGCTGGGCGACGCCCTTGTAGGCGGCGAGGCCGGCGAGGGTGGCGATGGTCGGGTTGACCCGGCCGTAGATGATGACGACACCGTTGAAGATGCCGACCCCGGCGCCGATGGCGACGGCGGCGCCGATCCCGAGGAGGGAGTTGGAGCCGGTCGAGGTGAAGACCATGGCGCTGGTGACGGAGGCCAGGCCGGCCTGGGAGCCGACGGAGATGTCGAGGCCGCCGCAGATGATCACGACGGTCTGGACGACCGCGAGCAGTCCGGAGATGGTGGCGGCCTCGGCGATGACCTGGATGTTGTCCCAGCCGACGAAGTTGGGGTTGAGCGAGCCGAACAGGGCGACGACGGCGACGAGGGCGCCGATCAGGCCCAGGTTCTGGCCGCCCGCCCGGGCCAGCCAGCTGCGGGCGTCGGTTGCCGGTGTCGGCCCGTCGCCGCTCTGGTCGGGCTCTCGGTCGACGGAGAGGGCAGTCGTCATCGGGTGCCTCCGGGGGCCGGGTCGGTTCCGGTGCGAGGCGCCGTGGCGCTCTCGTGCGGAAGGTCGGGGGTGAGGTCGTCGGCCATGGCGAGGGCGAGGATGGCCTCTTCGGTGGCCTCGGTGTGGTCGAGCCGGCCGGTGATGCGGCCGTTCTGCATGACGAGGATGCGGTCGGCCAGGCCGAGGACTTCGGGGAGTTCGGAGGAGATGACCAGGATCGCGGTGCCCTTGCGGGCGAGGTCGGCGATGATCTGGTAGATCTCGGCCTTGGCACCGATGTCGACGCCGCGGGTGGGTTCGTCGAGGATCAGTAGGGCGGGGTTGCGGGCGAGCCAGCGGGCGAGGACGACCTTCTGCTGGTTGCCGCCGGACAGGGTCCGGACCTCGGCCTCGATGGAGGGGGTACGCACCCGTAGGCGGTCCGCGTACTCCTGGGCGAGGGCCTTCTCCCGGGTCCGGTTGACGAACCGCCAGCGGCGCAGCCTGCCGAGGCTGACCAGCGAGGTGTTGTCGCGGATGGTGCGCTGCAGGAACAGCGCCTGGGCCTTGCGCTCCTCCGGAGCGAGGCCGATCCCGGCGCGGATCGCGTCGGCCGGGCCGCGCAGCTGGATGCGGTTGCCATCGACCCGGACGGTTCCGGATCGCAAGGGGGTGTCGCCGGCCAGGGCGAGGGCGAGTTCGGAGCGGCCGGCACCGATGAGTCCGGCCAGGGCGACCACCTCGCCGGCTCGGACCTGGAGGCTGACGTCGTGCACATCGTCGGTGCTGAGTCCGTCGACCTCCAGCACCACGCGGTCACCGGCCACGTGCTGGCGCGCGAAGAGGCTGGACAGGTCACGGCCGACCATGAGGCGCACGAGTTCACCCTCGCTGGTGGTCGTGGCCTCGACGGTGCCTGCGACGGTGCCGTCGCGCAGCACGGCGATCCGGTCGGCGAGCCGGAAGATCTCCTTCATCCGGTGGGAGACGTAGATGACGGCGATGCCCTCGTCGCGCAGCCGGCCGATGAGGGCGAACAGGGCGTCGACCTCGTGGTCGGAGAGCGAGGAGGTGGGCTCGTCGAAGGCGATGGCCCGTGGCGCGGTGTCGCCGGTCAGGGCCCGCATGATCTCGACCAACTGCCGCTGGGCCGCGGTGAGTTCGGAGCCGAGCAGGTCGGGGTCGAGGACGTTGTCGAAGCCGAGGCGTTCGAGGTCGGCGGTGATCCGGCGGCGCAGTTCGGCCCGGTCGAGCCGTCGGCCCGCGCGTCGCGGCAGGGCGCCGGCGTAGACGTTCTCGGCGACGGAGACGTGCGGGATGATCTCCGGCTCCTGCGGGATGATCCGGATGCCGGCGCGCCGCGCGTCGGTCGGCGAGTTGAGGTCGAGGACCTGACCGTCCAGCCTGATCCGGCCCCCGGTGGGCTGGTGGTCACCGGTCAGGATGCGCAGGAGGGTGGACTTCCCGGCGCCGTTCTCGCCCATGAGGGCGGTCACCTGACCGGGTGGGAAGTGCAGGGTGACGTCTCGCAGAGCCTGGACGGGGCCGAACCGCTTGGTGATCGATTCGGCCGCCAGCCCGGGCCCGGCCGTTGCGGTGCTGGGGATGTTCATTCGGCTCAGCTGCACTTCACGCCGGCGGACTGCCAGGTGGAGGCGTCGACCATCGCGGTCGGGGCGAACGCCTCGGCGGGCATCGGCTTGCCGTTCTTGAGGTTGTCGTACATGGTCTGCACGGCGAGGGCGCCGATGTCGCTGCCGTTGATGAACAGCGAGGCCTTCATGCCCGACGGTGCGCCCGGGCCCCAGTCCTTGCAGGCGAGGTAGGCGCCGAGGCCGACGCCGATGATGTTGTCGGGGCCGACGCCCGCGTTCTGCAGGGCCGTCACGCCGCCCTGCACGTTCTCGTCGTTGCAGCCCCAGACCACCCAGTGCTTGACGCCCGGGTTGGCGGTGATGGTCGCCGCGACCTTGTCCTGCGCACCGGTCGGGGTGTTGTCGGTGGCCACGTCGATGGTCTGCACGCTCGCGCCGGCGCCGCTGTTGAAGGCCTCCTTGGCGGCCTTCACGCGGTCGCCGCAGACGGTGACGTCCTGCTTCGAGGCGGAGATGACGCGGGTGTCGGCGGCGTTCCAGCCGGCCTTCTTGAAGTCCTCGGCGGCGCGCTTGCCGACCTCGGCGCCCATCTGCTGGCCGGAGAAGCCGATCCGCGGGACCAGGTTGGCCTTGTCGCAGTTGGCCGGGGTGGGGCTGTTGGTGCAGACCTGGTCGTCGGAGGTGAGCAGGGCCACCTTGGCGTCCCGCGCGGTCTGCACCACCTGCGGACCCACCGCGGGGTCGGGAACCACGACGATCAGGCCGTTGGTCTTCTGCGCGATCGCGGACTGGACCTCGCTGACCGTCTTGTTCGCGTCGCTGCCCAGGTTGACCACCTTCAGGTCGATGCCGAGTTCGGCGGCCTTGGCCTTGGCACCGTTGGCCTCGTCGATGAAGTACTGCTGGTCGCCCTGCTTCTGCAGGTAGGTGAGGGAGACCTTCCCGGTGACCGGAGCGACCGAGGCCGGGCCGGCGCCGCTCGACGAGGTCTGACCGGTCGAACAGGCCGTCAGACCAAGGACGACAGCCGCGCCCAGGACGGCGGCCGCACCACGGGTGCGCGCAGTGATCATTTCGAGCTCCTACCAGGGTGGGGGTGTTCAGGAAGCCGACTGGCCTTACGGGTGTGGTCCGGGAGCTGCGGCGGCTTCCGCCTCGCGCTGCCTGCTTGCCTGTCGTCCTGGGCTCGAATCCTGGGACCGGGCGACCAGGACTGTCAAGATATTTGCATAATTAATCAGAAGCGCTACGGTGGCGCCGTGACTGAGCAGACCTGTCGAAGATTCCAGGGCCGTGTCGCCCTGATCACCGGTGCCGCCAGCGGCATCGGTGCCGCGACCGCGCGGCGGCTGGCCGCCGAGGGTGCGGCCGTCATCGCCGTCGACATCGCCGATTCGGCCGGCCGGGCCGTGGTCGAGGCCATCACCGCCGAGGGCGGCCAGGCCGAGTACCGGCACGGCGACGTGACCCGCGCCGCGGTGTGGGACGAGCTGGCCGCGCACGTGCGCAGCCGCTACGGACGGCTGGACGTGCTGCACAGCAACGCCTACGCCGTGGTGGTCAAGCCCGCCCACGAGCTGACCGAAGTCGAGTGGGACACCCAGCTCTCGGTCACCCTCAAGGCGTCCTGGCTGGCGGTCCGCGCGTTCGCCGGGATCCTGCGGGACAGTGAGGGCTCGGTGGTGCTCACCTCCTCGGTGCACGCGCTGGTCGGCCTGCCGGGGCACCCCGCGTACGCCGCCGCCAAGGGCGCCCTGTGCGCGATGGGCCGTCAACTCGCCGTCGAGTACGGCCCGCAGGTGCGGGTCAACACCATCGTGCCCGGACCGATCATGACCGCGGCCTGGGACCGGGTGGACGAGGCCGGGCGGACCGACAGCGTTGCCGAGACGGTCGCCAAGCGCTTCGGCCGGCCCGAGGAGGTGGCGGCGGCCGTGGCCTTCCTCGCCTCCTCGGACGCCTCCTACGTCACCGGTGCGAACCTGGTGGTGGACGGCGGCTGGTCCGTCGTCAAAGCATCGTCGTGAACACTCGTCTGATCGGCGCGCGGGCCACCGGCCCGCGCGGAACAACGGAAGGGGGCCGCCGTGAACACCCCGGTACGAGGCCTGCACAGGCAAGCCGTCGAGGTCATCGGCGAGCAGATCGTCCGCGGCACGTACGCCCCGGGCGACTCGCTCCACCCCGACCGGATCGAGCAGGAACTCGGCGTCAGCAAGACCGTCGTGCGTGAGGCGCTACGGGTCCTGGCGTCCAAGGGACTGATCGACTCCCGACAGAAGCGCGGCACCTTCGTGCGACCGCGCTCCGACTGGAACCTGCTGGACAGCGACCTGCTGCGCTGGCAGGGCCGGGGCATCCCCGACGCGGCCTTCCTCGACAACCTCGGCGAGGTCCGCGGCATCGTCGAACCGGCCGGGGCACGGCTGGCCGCCGAACGCCGCGACGACGCCGACCTCGCCGCACTGGAGGACGCCCTCGACCGGATGGCCGCCGCGGGCAGCGACGCCCACGCCGCGGTCGAGGCCGACCTCGCCTTCCACCGCGCACTGCTGGCCGCCGCCCACAACGAACTCCTCACCCGCATGGAGGTCGTGATCGAGGCCGGTCTGCGGGTGCGCGACCACCTCGTGCACGGCGCCGACCACAGTGCCGACGCCGTCCCCGCCCACCGGGCCGTCCTGGACGCCGTCCGCGCCCGGGAGCCCGAGGCCGCCGCCCGCGCCGTCGAGGAACTGCTCGCCCAGGCAGCCGCCGACCTCCACCAGCTGACCGTCGACGCCGACCGGGGAGAGACCGGATGAAGATCACATCACTGGAGACATTCCTCGTCGCTCCGCGCTGGCTGTTCCTGCGCATCGCCACCGACGAGGGGATCACCGGCTGGGGCGAACCCGTCGTCGAAGGCCGCGCCGAGACCGTCCGGGCCGCCGTCCACGAACTCGCCGACTACCTGGTCGGCCAGGACCCGCTGCGCATCGAGCACCACTGGCAGACCCTCACCAAGGGCGGCTTCTACCGCGGCGGCCCGGTGCTCTCCAGCGCGGTCGCCGGCATCGACCAGGCCCTGTGGGACATCGCCGGCAAGACCCACGGCGTCCCCGTCCACCAACTGCTCGGCGGCCACGTCCGCGACCGGGTGCGGGTGTACGCCTGGATCGGCGGCGACAGCCCGGCCCATGTCGCCGAACTCGCCCAGGCCCAGGTCGACGCCGGCTTCACCGCCGTCAAGATGAACGGCTCCGCGCAGCTGCGCCCCATCGACACCCCCGCCCAGACCCGGGCCGTCATCGACCGGGTGGCCGCCGTGCGCGAGGTCCTCGGCGACGAGCGCGACGTGGCGATCGACTTCCACGGCCGGATGTCCACCGCCATGTCCCGGCGGGTGCTGCCCCTGCTGGAGCCCCTGCACCCACTGTTCGTCGAGGAGCCCGTCCTCCCCGAACACTCCCGCGACCTGCGCCGCCTGGTGGACTCGACGTCCGTTCCCCTGGCCGTGGGCGAACGGCTCTACTCCCGCTCGGACTTCCGCGACGTGCTCGCCACCGGCATCGCCGTCGCCCAGCCCGACCCGTCGCACGCCGGCGGCATCTCCGAGGTCCGGCGCATCGCGGCCCTGGCCGAGGTCCACGACGTCACGATGGCCCCGCACTGCCCGCTCGGCCCGATCGCCCTCGCCGCCAGTCTCCAACTCGCTTTCTCCATACCGAACTTCCTGATCCAGGAACAGAGCCTCGGGATCCACTACAACCAAGGCAACGACCTGCTGGACTACCTGCTGGACCCCGAGCCGTTCCGCTTCACCGACGGCCACGCCGCCCGGCCCACCGGCCCCGGTCTGGGCATCGAGATCGACGAGGCCGCCGTGCGCCGCGCCGCCGAGACCGGACACCGCTGGCGCAACCCCGTCTGGCACCACACGGACGGGTCCTTCGCGGAATGGTGACCGACCAGCCCGTCACCGTCCGCACCGACCAGCCCGTCACCGTCCGCACCGACCTGCCCGTCACCGTCCGCACCGACCTGGCCCACGGCGGCCGGTGGACCTCGCTGCGAGCCGGCGAACGCGAGTGGCTCTGGCACCGCCCCGACCCGGCCCGCGCCACCGTCCGCCCCGGGGACGCCTTCGTCGACGCCGGCGGCCTGGAGGAGTGCGTCCCGACCGTGCGCGGCACCCCCGACCACGGCGACGCCTGGTCCCGGCCCTGGCAACGCGACGGCGACGCGGACACCCTGCACTGCCCCGACTTCGTCCTGAGTCGACGCATCGACAGCGGACCGGTGGCGCTGCGCATCGACTACGAGCTGCACGCCGACCCGGGCTACCGGTTCCTGTGGGCAGCCCACGCCCTGCTCGACGTCACCCCGGACGCCCGGCTGGCCGCACCCGACGCCACGCCGACCCGGCTCTTCCCCGAGGCGGCCGAACTGCTGGCCCGGCCCTGGCCGGACGGCGCCCACCACCTCACCGGACCGTGGCCGGCGCCGCACGGCCTGCGCCTGGACCGGCTCGGCCCCGACGACGGCACCGCGGTCGGCGCGATCCTCACCGACTGCGCGAGCGTGACGGTCACCGACGGCCCCGACACGCTCACCTTCTCCCTGCACGCCGACGCCGACGCCGAGGTCCCGGTCTCCGTCGCCCTCTGGCGCAACCTGCGCGGCTTCCCCGCGTCGGCCCCCTACCGCAGCATCGGGGTCGAGCCGATGCTCGGCTCCGTCTTCGACCTCGCCGAGGCCGGGCCGGGAGACGCCGCACAGGTACCGCCCAGCGGGGTACTGCGCTGGCACCTCGACATCACCGCGACCAGCACCCGCACCGACTGACCGACAAGGGCTGCCATGCACCTGACCGAACTGCCGTACCGGACCCTGGCCATCGTGCGCGGCACCGACCGCGACGCGGCACTGCGCACCGTGCTCGTCCTCGCCGAAGAAGGCATCACCGCCGCCGAGGTGTCGCTGACCACCCCCGACGCACTCTGGGTGATCGAGCAGGCCCGCCGCGAACTCGGCCCGCACGCCACACTCGGCGCCGGCACCGTGCTGACCGCTGCGGACGCCGCCCGCGCCGCCGACGCCGGCGCGAGCTTCCTCGTCACTCCCGGCCTCGGCGACGACCTGCGCCGCCACCCCGTCCCCGAACTCCCGCTACTGATAGGCGCACTGACACCCAGCGAGGTGATCGCCGCGAACGAGTACGGGGCCCTCGCCGTCAAGCTGTTCCCCGCCTCCCTGGGCGGCCCCGGCTACCTGAAGGCCCTGCGCGCCCCCTTCCCCGGCGTGCCGTTCGTCCCCGTCGGCGGCATCGACGCCGCCTCGGCGCTCGCCTACCTCGCCGTCGGCGCGGTCGCCGTGGGCGTCGGATCACCGCTGATCGGCGACGCCGCCGGCGGCGGGGACCTGAACGCCCTCCGTGCGCGCGCCGCCGACTGGCGCACCGCCCTGACCGAGGAGATCGCGGCATGACCGGCTCGCCCCCGCTCGAAGTCGTCACCGTCGGCGAGACCATGGCCGCCCTACGGGCCACCGGCCCGGTCAGGCTCGGCGCGCCGATGCAGCTCTCCATCGCGGGCGCGGAGGCCAACGTCGCCATCGGCCTGGCCAGACTCGGACACCGCACCGGCTGGGTCGGCCGCGTCGGCGACGACGAGTTCGGCGCACTCGTCCTGCGCACGCTGCGCGCGGAACAGGTCGACCTCAGCCACGCCCGGCTTGACACCGACGGCCGCCCCACCGGCCTGCTGGCCCGCGAGGACCGCATCGCCGACCTGGTCAGCGTCACCTACTACCGTGCCGGTTCGGCCGGCTCTGCCCTCCGGACCGAGGACGTCCTGCCCGCCCTCAACCCGCAGGTCCGCATCCTTCACCTGACCGGGATCACCCCCGCCCTGAGCCCCGGGGCCGCCGAAGCCGTCCACGCGGCGGCCATCAGGGCCGGTGAACTCGGCATCACCGTCTGCCTCGACGTCAACTACCGGGCCCGCCTGTGGTCACCGACCGAGGCCCGCGGCGCCCTGCTGCCACTGGCCCGGCTCGCCGACGTGCTGGTCGCCTCCGCCGACGAACTGCACCTGGTCGGCGAAGACCCGTCCCTGCCCGAGGACGACGCGATCGCCGCACTGCTCGCCCAGGGCCGCGGCGAGGTGGTGGTCACCCGCGGCGGCGACGGCGCGAGCGCCACCACCGCCCAGGGCACCGTCAGCACGCCCGCGCGCCGGGTGCCCGTCGTCGACGTGGTCGGCGCCGGCGACGCCTTCGTCGCGGGCTACCTCTCCGGCCTGCTCGACGGACTCGACGTCGAAGGCCGCCTCCACCGGGCCACCACCACCGGCGCCTTCGCCGTCACCTCACGCGGCGACTGGGAGGGCCTGCCCACCCGACGCGACCTCCCGCTCCTCGACCAGCCCGCCGGCACCACCCTGCGCTAGCCCTCCCGGAGAGTTCCGATGTCCTTCTCAAGCCACCTGCCCGGCCAGGTCGACGTCTGGGCCGCCGGCGACCACGAACTCGCCGAAGGCGCCCGCTGGATCGACGGACGGCTCGTCTACGTCGACATCCTCGCCGGCCGCCTCCTCGAAGTCCCCGGCCTCACAGGGCCGCGAACCCCGCGCGAGATCGCCCGCCTCGACGTCCCGCTCGGCGCCGTCGCGCCGGTCGGCGGCCGCCCCGGACACTGGATCGCCGCCGCCGGCACGGGCATCGCCCTGCTCGGCCCCGACGGCAGTCCGGACTGGCTCGCCCGCCCCGAGGACGGCTCCCCCGTCCCCACCAGGATGAACGACGGCGTCTGCGACCCGCACGGCCGCTTCTGGGCCGGCAGCATGCCCTACGACGGCACCCCCGGCGCCGGATCGCTCTACCGCACCGACCACGACGGCTCCGTGCACCGCGTTCTCGACGGCATGACGATCGTCAACGGCCCCGCCTTCAACAGCACGGGCAACCTCCTCTACGTCGCCGACAGCGCGGCGGGCGTCATCCACCGCTACGCCCTCGACCCCGACGGCAACCCGACCGACCACGCGGAGTTCACCCGCACGGCGGACGGCGGCTCCCCCGACGGGATGACCGTGGACACCGACGGCTGCCTCTGGGTGGCGATCTGGGGACACGGCGCCGTCCACCGCTACCACCCCGACGGCACCCACCTGACGACCCTGCGCCTCCCCGCCCGCCAGCCCACCTCCGTCTGCCTCACCCCGACCGGCGGCCACCTGCTGATCACCACCGCCCGCCACGGCCTCGACCACCCGGCCGGCCCGGACGGATCCGTGCTCCGCGCACCGGTCGCCGCAGCCGCCCCGCCCGCCCGCGCCTACCGGCAGGAGTAGCCGCACCCGACCGGCAGGACGGGGCCCTTCGGCATCGGCGTCGCCCCGCTCGACCTCGGACAGCGTCCGCGCTGGCCCGACCTCGGTCGTTCTTCGCCACGTTGAAGCGCGAACTGCTCTACGGCTCACGCCGGCTGATCAGGTTGCAAGCCCGCATGGCGGCCTTCGCCTGGATGGCCTGGTGCAACCGAGGGCGGCGTCACTCCGCCCTCGGCTACCGCAGCCCGGTCGACTATGAACGGCAACACGCCACGAGCGGTCATTAACCTGGGCTTGGTCGCATAACAAGCGAGTGTCTACAACATGGGGCAAAGCCCGTACCACGTCACGAAGGCCTGCGTCGCCCAGTGGGCCGCAGCCACGGCCCAGGGCGACCACGAAGCCGCTGACCAGTGGGCCGGGGTCGTCAACGAACAGCCGATGGCCGATGTCGTGCAGGCGATGCTGCATCAGGCGCTCGATCCCGCCGCCGAGCTCGTCTTCGAGGACGACTCCCGGCTCCTTGCACATCTTCGCGAGGTCGGGCTCAGGTCTGCCCTGCTCATCCGTTGGGCAATGCGGCCGGAGACCCGGTCGGCCATGCGTTGCCCGAAGGGAAGCGGGAGATTCCCGGCTACACCTGCCGACGCACATCAGTGGCAGCACGAACCTGACGCCGGCGAATCAGCAGTGCTCGCGTACGCCCCTGGTACGCGCCCCGAACGTGCGGCTTAGTCGGGTAGCCGGGTCACGGCAACGTGGCCCGGCTACCCGACTAAGTATTCGGCGGCGAGGGCGGGGAACTGGAAGGCGAGTGAGTCGAGGGATCGTGCGCCACTCGGGGCAGCGCAGGGGATCCGCGCACAGTTGGACCGTCTGTCAACGATCTCTGAATTTTCAGCGATCGGCGACACCATCACAGCGAGTTCGGTGAGTACGACCTGTGGATGGGTATTCCGAGTTCCACTGCTCTGTATGCGGTTGCCCACCAAGCGTGGCTGAGGGGCGCAGCGGAAGGGGTATCGGTGGGGACTTGTCGGGGACCACGCGTCGGTCACCACCTCCTCTGAGGAGCCCTTCGGTGAACGAACAGCGCGGGCTGTCTACCGTCTGACGTGCAGCGATGAGTCTCACCGGGCGACTGGGGGTCAAGTGGTTCTCGGAGAGGGGCAGGTTTCCGATCCGTTCGGTGTTTCGGTCTTCGAGACCGGGGCCCTGTGGCCGGGGCCGGCCGGTCAGTCGTCCGAGTCCACGCTCCGAGGTCCGGGCCCTCGCGGGGTCAGGCCCTGGGGATGAGGGTGTTTTCGTTGGTGCGGCCGGTGGCGTCGATGATCCGGCTGACGGCGGTGCGGGTTCTTTGTAGACGTCGAGGCCGACGCCGGAAAGGCGTCCGGCGCGCAGGGTCTCGACCAGGGCGGTGCTGTCGACGAGGCCGCGCCGCGACTGGAGTTGATGAGGATGGTGCCGTCCTTCATTCGGGCTGGTGCGGCGGCGACAGGCC
This sequence comes from Kitasatospora sp. NPDC041917, assembly GCF_055589745.1. Lineage (NCBI taxonomy): Bacteria > Bacillati > Actinomycetota > Actinomycetes > Kitasatosporales > Streptomycetaceae > Kitasatospora > Kitasatospora sp. NPDC041917. The sequence continues at coordinate 11,102 of NZ_JBVJBI010000038.1, forward strand.
GGGGGCGGCGCCCCTACCCCTCCCGGCCGGTCCGTGTGCCGGGCCGGGAGCCGGTGGAGCGGGCGACCGCCCCGCACCCGCTCCCACCGGGCTGCACGCCCTACTGCGGGGTGGGGGCGGTCAGCGGGGCGAAGGTCTGTCGGAGGTCGACGACCGTGGTCGGGCCCTTCACCCAGGCGAGAGGGGCATGGTGCACCCGGACCCCGGCCGGTTCCCGGAGCAGCGCCTCGCCGGCCGCGTTCTGCGGCCACTCCACCGAGCCGGTGGCGGTTCGCGCGGGGATGAGCCAGTAGTCGCCCCGGGTGTACTCGCCGCCCGGTCGGAAGTACACCTGGACGCCGTCCTCCAGGTCGAGCCAGGCGCCCTCCTGGAGCTGCCGGGCGCCGCCGGCCAGCGGCAGGGCGTCCCGGCCGCGGGGCGCCCGGTGGTCCCAGCGGCGCAGGAACGGGTGACGCCCGGCCGCCCGCCCGACCTCCGGCACCGGTTCGGCGGACAGTCGCACCCGGCGCCCCGGCAGGTCGGTCTCCTCCACCTGGAGCAGGTTCGCCGCCTCGCCCCGGCTGACGTACGCGCTGTCCGCGACCTCGACCCAGTCGCCGACCGAGAGGCTGAGTTTGTCGTCGTCGCCCAGCGTGGTGAGGTCGACCCAGACGCCCTCGATCGAGGCGATCGGCAGGACGACCGAGCCGTTCTCCCGGGACCACTTGAACGTGGCGCAGCCCTCCGCCGAGCCGCCGTGGTGGACCTCCACCCGGTACAGCTGGTTCTCCGGACCCCGGTAGCCGGCCTCGGGGTGGGCCAGGCACGGGTCCTCGCTCACCCGCTCCGGCCGCCGGGCGCGTGCGGCCAGCAGCCCGCCCGGCCGCTCGTGCGCGTCGGCCCACGTGTCGAAGGCCTCCCGCACCCGGGACGCCCCGCCGTCCGGAACGCTCAACTCCGAGGCGGGAAGGGCGAGTACCTGCCAGACGAGCTTGGCCCGGGCCGCCGTGTCGGGCATCGCCGCACCGAGCGCCACCTCGCGGATCTCCGGGTCCTCGACGGCGGTGACGCTGCGCTCCCAGACCTTCAGGTAGACCAGGAACGGGAACTCGCCGGGCAGCCGGTCGCCGTCGCGCTCCTGGTCCCGGTAGGCGTCCGGCTGGTCCCAGTACGTCCAGCCGGCGGGCGCCTCCCGGGCGTCGCCGCCGTTGCCCTGGCCGCCGTCGTCGGGCACGGCGATGCCGGGCTCGGGCCGGTCGGCCTCGCACAGGATGCCGTCCACGTAGTAGCGGCCGCCGCCGATGGTGAGGTCGTCCACGTCGTGGTTGCCCGGCACGTAGCCGATCGCGAATCCGGCCGCCCCGGCCGGTCCGCCGCGGCGGCCGATCAGGTCGGTGGCGAGCGTGCGCAGCTGGTACCGCTCGATCGCTGCCTGCTCGTTGGCGTCGGCGTCGAGCTGGACCCGGCCCTGCTGGGTCAGCACCGCGGAGTAGTGCTTGCCGGGCCGGAAGGTCAGGCGCGAGAAGTCTGCGTGCACGGTTTCCCTTTCGGAGTCATCAGGGCGGGTCAGGAGACGAAGAAGATCCCGGCGTCGGTGCCGGCCGGGGTGTACTCGGTCAGCCGCGCCCGCAGGTTGTCCTCGCGCTGGGGCTGGAACAGGTCGTGGAAGGCGCCGAGTTCGGAGCGGTCCTCGGCGCCGCGGGTGATCTCCGGGGCGCACCCGGCGGCCAACTGCCCGTAGCCGGGCGTGCCGTAGCGGAGGCTGGTGAACAGCGGGCGGACCCGCTCGGCCTCCAGCTCGCGCAGCCGGGCGGCCGGCGCCGGGTCCAGCTCGCCGCGCTCGACCAGCTCGGTCACCACCGAGCGCACCAGGTCGGGTTGGCACTCGTACCGGCGCGGGGTGCGCGAGCCCGGTGGGACGTAGCAGAACCGCAGGCAGCCGAGCGAGCGGCGGGCCATCCGCAGCCGCCCGGTGAACACGCAGTCCTCGGCGATCGGCACCGCGTGGGTGTGCACCTCGCCGACCACCGTGGAGCGGTGGGCGTGCAGCAGCGCGTGGGCGTGCTCGCAGTCGGGCCCGGAGAGTGCCGGGTGCTCGGGTCCGGTGGCGTCCAGGATGCTGTCGGCGAGGTGGATCTCCAGCGGGTCGGTGTCCACCTCGTCGCCGACGACCTGGATCGTGCCCAGGATGCTGCGCTCGATCGTCACGCAGGCGGTGGTGTGGTCCAGCACGAGGCTGGGCTCCTGCGGCGAGTGCGGCTCGCAGTGCGGCTCCAGCGACCAGCCCGGCACCAGGGTGCAGTGCCGCAGGGTGACGGAGGCCAGCGGTCCGGTGACGTTGACCCCGCGACCGGTGATCAGCAGCCCGTCCAGGACCAGCCGCCCGCCCGGGCAAACGCCCCGCACGTTGAGCGCGTCCGGCCGGTTGCTGTACCAGTCGAGCAGCCGGATCACCGGCCGGGTGCCCTCGGCGGCGCGCAGTTCGAGGCGGTCGTCCTCCGCCAGGTCGAAGTCCAGCTGTTCCTGGTAGGCGCCGCTGTCGGTGATCTCGATGACGGCGGCACCGCCCGCGCTGCCGTCCTCCTGGTCGGCGCGCCACTGCTGGTAGGCGTCGTTGATCCGCTCGTACGGCCCGCCGGGGCCGACCCGGTAGAGCGCCCGGTGCCGGACCTCCGGGCGGTCGCGCGGGTACTCCCCGCCGCCGGTGTCGTCGCCGAACGCGTGGTGGTAGTCGACCCAGACGCCGCGGCGCGGGGCGGAGCGGGCGCCGAAGGCGATCCGGCCGAGCAACGGGTCGACGGCGACCTGGCCGCGCTTGGGGCGGTACGTCCAGTCGCTCAGGTCGGCCACCGTGATCTCGGCGGGCGGGACCGGCTCCTGGGCGCCGTCGCGCCAGATGGCGAAGCTCTTGCCGGGTCCGTAGTAGTCGGCCAGGCGCTCGGCGAGCTGCCGGCGCCGGATCGGGGCCGGCACGTTGTCGAGCGCCGCGAGGTGGGTGGTCGACGGCTCCGGTTCGGGTTTGGTGACCAGCTGGGCGTCGTTGCCGAGGACCGAGAAGGTGAAGAGGTTCCTGGCCCGGTCGATGCAGTAGGCCGGCGCCCGGGTGACCGGGTACGGCTTCAGCCGCCAGACGTACAGGGCGACCCCGGCCGGCGTGCAGCCGCCCTGGCGGCGGGCGGAGGCGGCCCGGCGGACGTCGGCGGTGTGCGCCTGCCCGTCGAAGGGCCCGCCGAGCAGGTCGAGTTCGGCGCCGCGCCGCACGTCGACCAGCCGGCCCCGGCTCAGCCGCCGGCGGTCGGCCGCCTCCTCGTCGGGGCGCAGCAGCCGCACCGGCTGGGTGCCGCCGAGCAGCCGGGAGAGCTCCACCGCCCGGGCCGGCCAGTCGGCGACAGAGGCGGACAGCTCCTCCAGCAGGGCGAGCGTGCCCTTGCGCCGGCGGTAGGCGACGGTGTTCGCGACGTCGTGCCGCGGCGCCAGCCGGGCGGCGAGCCGGTCGCGGGCCGCGACCCGTTCCGGGGAGGCCCCGCCGTGCAGGCCGGTGGCGAGCACCTCCTCGTAACCGGGCAGGATCCGGTAGCCGACCAGGTCGCCGAGGTAGGCGACGGCCCAGTCGGCGGCGGTCTCGACGAACCAGTCCTGGTAGCCCTGTTCGATGCCGCTGCGCACGACGTCGACCTGCTCGGCGACGACGGCCAGCAGGGCGCGCAGCGGCTCGCCCGCCTCGGCGTCGCGCAGCCGGTGCCACTGCGGCAGCAGCTCCAGCAGTCCGTCCGGGTCGCGGCTCATCGGACGCACCTCTCGACGATTCGCTCTCCCCCGGCCTCCGGCCGGGGGGACCCCCGTCGCTCACTCATGCGCGGATCTCCTTGAGGATCAACGTGTCGGGAAGATTCGGTGACAGCAGGGCGAGTTGGGCCGGACGGATGCCGCGGAACACCGTCACCACGCGGCCGGCCGGCAGCGGGCGGGTATCGGTGACCGCCGGGTTGAGGCGCAGCAGCTCCGCGACGGAGATGCCGTTGCGGGCGGCGATGTCGGTGAGGGTCTCCCCGTCGGGGTCCCGCACCCGGTAGCGCTGCTCGTCGAAGCGGGCGGGCCGGGCCGGGACGGTCGGCTGCGGCTGCGCGAGTTGCTCGGACAGGTGCTCCAGGCCCTCCGGGGTGAGGCTGCCGGGCACACCGGTGAAGGCGTCGACGTCGACCCGGTCCACGCCGGGGACGGCCTGGGCGACGGCGAGCACCTCGGACAGGTGGGCGCTCTGGCCGAGTTGGCGCCCGGCGTAGCCGAGGCGGTCGAGCAGGGCGCGGCGCAGCGCCGGCTCGACCAGGTCCCAGGAGTGGTCCGGGTCGACCTTCACGTTCACGGCGACGACCAGCAGGACGAGTTCGCGCAGCGCGACCTCGACCGGCAGCTTCGGGTCCCCGTACGCGGTGAGCGAGGAGTGCAGGGTGCGGATCAGGTCGGAGTCGGCGGTGAGCGGGATGTCGTCCACCCCGGCCACCGTGACGTGGACGAGCTCCCGCCGGCCGTCCGAGAGCCGGGTGGCGCCGGCGCGCCCGATGCCGGCCCGGGAGCGGGTGAAGTCCTCGTAGTCGGGAACCGAGACCAGCCGGTCGAGTGCCGTGACGGCGAGCGGGATGTTGCGCCTGGCCGGACCCGGGCCGTCCGGGCCGGCGCCGCCGGTGGCGGGCAGCGGGTTGACGACGGCGGAGACGCCGAGCGGGCGGGTGGTGAGCTGGGTGATCCGTCCGGCGCCGACGTTGCCCGACTCGCCGATGCCGATCCGGTAGCGGGCGCGGACGTTCTCCCGGCCGGTGGGCAGGCGCGAACCGTGCACGCCGTCGCCGAAGGTGACGGTGGTGCGGCCGTCGGCCGCCGTCGAGGTGACGTAGACCCGTTCGTCGGCGCCGCGCCCGGCGAGGCTGTCGACCTCGTGCCAGCGCACCCCGTCGACCCGGATCTCCAGGGTGCTGCGCGCGCCCCTGGGGGTGTCGGCGGCCAGCCAGGTGAGCGGCGACTGCCAGAGCGTGAAGCGCTGGCCGGGGACCCCGGCGTCGCCGCTGCCGACGGCCTCGTCGCGGGTGGCCCCCTGGGTGGCGCGGACCACGTTGCCGAGGACCTGGACGGTGTCGCGCCGGTAGCGGTGGGCCAGCGGGGCACTGAGCGTGATCGCGGTGCGGACGGTGTCCCCGGGCAGGCGCGGGTCGACGCTCTGCCCGACACCGGCGATCATGGCGAGTTCGGTGCCCCGGACCCCGGTGGTGTTCGGGATGTCGGTCCGCTCGCCGCCGACCGCGATCCATCGGCCGGGGGTCAGCCCGTCGTAGAGCCGGGCGAGTTCGATCCGGTCGCCGTGGACCTCCTCGGTGACGGGCTCGTCGGCGAGCCGCAGCGACTCGCCGCGGGCGTAGACGGTGGTGTCCCGGATGTCCGAGAGCTGGGTGTCCTTCTCGTCCAACCACGGCTGCTGCAGCGACAGTTCGGTCACCTTTCCGGTGATGCCGAAGTCGGCGCGGGAGATCACGCGCACGTCGGTCACCTGGGTGATGACCTCGGCGAGGTCGCGGCTGCCCGGGATGCCGCCGTCGATCCCCTTGCGCGGGCGCTGGATGACCACCCAACTGCCGGGCGCGATCTGGTCGTAGACGGCGTCGAGGGTGAGGACCGTGCCGGAGACCGGCTGCAGCTTGGTGGTGAACACCACCTCGACCGCGGGCGGCGACTCGTCGGTGGCGGTGTAGCGGTGGACCCGGACGTTCAGCTCGCCGGACTCGCCGGTCTTCTCCTGGCCCGGTTCGAGCTGGTAGTCGAGCGCGGGGCCGGGCCCGCCGTCCACCGTCACGTGGATGCGCCCGTCGGCCTGCGGGCGGGACACGAAGACGGTGCGTTCGGGCAGTTTGGCCAGGAACCTGGCGCTGACCCCGGCCTCCTGGTCGGGAGCGGGCACCGCGGCGCGCACGGCGGCGGCGTGCGGGTTCGGCGTCGGTGCCGGCGGCTCGGTGGTGACCACCTTGACCTGTCCGGGGCCGAGGGTGAAGGTGTGGTCCCACGGCAGCGAGAAGCCATCGTGCGTCAGGCTGCCGGCCTCGACGTACGTGAAGTCGGCGGTCCTCGGGACGGTGCCGGCGGTGTCGAAGCCGATCCGGACTCCGATCAGCGTGCTGCCGGCGAGCGGCCAGTCCACGTAGCGGTCGATCCGGCCGTCGTTGCCGTAGACGGGCTTGAGCGGCGCGGTGGCGCCGAACGGGGTGGCGACCACCCGCATCGCCTGGATCTCGTGCACGGCGAGCGGCACCGTCAGGTCGACCCGCCGCCAGGCGGGGTAGAGGCCGTCGCGCAGCCGGGGGTCGAGTGCGGACAGCAGCTGCACGCCGAGGTCCGAGCCGGACGCGAACAGGCGCTGCGGGTCGCGGGTGAGGTCCCGGGCGCTCAGCGGGGGCCGGGTGGGGGCGGTGCGCAGCGCCGCCAGCACCGAGCCGAGCCCGCGGACGGCCGGGTCGGCGGCTCCGGTGCCGGGAGGGTTCGGCCCGGGCTTGTCGGGGGCCTGCGGCGGCTCCAGCTGGTGGGCGCGGTCGCGCAGGCCGGACAGCTCCTCGCCGAGGCGTCCGAACCAGTCGGCCACCGGCTGCTGGGAGTGCGCCAGTTCGGCGGCCTCGGCCGCCCGGGCCATCACCGGGGTGAGCCGCTCGGCGAAGTCGGCCGGGGTGCTCAGCGGGCCGGACGGTCGGTCGAGGTCGGCGCGCAGCGGGGCCAGCACCTGGTCGTCGAAGTCCCGGATGATCCGGCTGTGCCCGGGCCTGGGATTCGGGGCGCCCTCGGAGACGGTGATCCGGTCCGCCAGTTCGGCGCGCAGGTCCTTGAGGGTGCGCAGGTCCCGGGGCAGCCCGATCACCGTGACGTCGTTCTCGCGGTCGAGCCGCACCTCGGGCACCAGCCGCATCACCCGGTGGACCGGGTCGGCGGCCTTGTCGGCGCTGAAGACGAACAGCAGCCGGTCGCCGGGCTTGATGTTGTTGGCGGTCCCGGCGGCGAACAGCTCGGCCCGCCCGCCGGGGTTCAGCTGTCCGGGTGTCAGCTGGTACGGGCGGCGGCGCAGCACGGCCAACTCGTTCCAGGCCGAGCGGGCGGCGAGGTCCTCGGCGGTCTCGAAGGACTGCGGGTCCTCGCCGGGGCCGGGGACGCTCTGGCTGCGGGCGCCGCGCGGGACGACCACGGTCGGGTCCTCGGCGGCCCGCGGGTCGTGGTCGAGGGTGTAGGCGAGGTAGGTGTCGGCGGCCACGCCGGGCCGGGGCCGGTGCCCGACGAGGCGGCCGAGCAGGGTGAGCGACTCCTCCTCGACGGCGGTGCGCAGGTAGCCCTCGTTGGCGATCCGCTCCGAGTAGAAGGTGAGCACGTCGGCGAGCACGGCCCAGGAGTCCAGCAGCGCGATCGCCGGGTCGTCCGGGGTGCGGACGGTCAGGTCGCGCAGCGCCGGGTAGGCGGGGCCGGACAGCCGAGCGAGCAGGCTGTCGAGGAACTCCCCGTAGCGGCCGACCCGGTAGCCGATGGCGTCCAGCCCGGGCGGGTTGAACAGCGGGGCCGGGGTCGCGGTGGCGGTGCCCGAGCAGCCGCAGGTGCACTGGCCGTTCATCGGCCGCCTCCGATCACGATCGAGAGCCGGCCGTTCTCCGGCCGGTCGGGGTCGTTGTCGCAGCCGGCGATCTCCAGCGCGCCGGGCCGCAGCAGCCCGTCGGCCAGCTCGCCGTCGTCCCGCCCGAACTGCCGCCGCAGCCGGGTGACCCGGGCGCTGACCACGCCCGGCACGGCGGCGGCGACGGCCACCAGCCGGGAGACCCGGACCGGCTCGCCGAAGCCCAGCGCGTCCGGGTGGAAGAAGCCGAGCCGGCCGTCCGGCAGGGCGCGGCTGCCCAGCACCCGGCGCAACTCGGCCAGCACGTGGCCGCGTTGGTAACCGGGGGCGGCGCAGACCTGCAGTTCGAGGTCGAGCGGTACCACCAGGGCGGGGCGGACGACCAGGTCGTGGCCGATCCGGCGGTACGCCTCCAGGCCGTCGCCGACCGCCGCCAGCAGGGCGGTGTCGGCGGTGGCCTGCCCGTACGGCTCGACGGCGACGTGGACCTCCTGGACGCTGCCGGTCCAGCGGAGTTCGGCGGCGGCCCGCCGGACGCCCGGCAGGGCTGCGGCCAGCTCCGCGTAGTCGGCGGCGGTGACGGCACGCAGCCGGGTGCGGCTCAGCGCGAGCGGGGCCGACTGCCGTACCTGGTCGAGGGGTTCGGGATCGGTGCCGCCGCTCGCGGGCATCGGGTTGCGGACCCGGAGCAGCGCGTCCTGCGGCGGTACGACGGTACTGCGCCCCCTCGCGTGGGGCGGCTGGTCCCGGCAGACCACCAGGTGGTTGATGGCCTCCGCGCCGACGTTGCCGGCCGTGCCGTTGCCGATCCGGTAGGCGACCCGCAACTCCGCGCCGGGCCGGGGCGGCTGACCGTGCCGCCCGTCGCCGAAGCGCAGCGCGAGGCGGCCGTCGTCCTCCGGCTCGCCGACGAAGTGCCGGTCGCGCGGGCCGTCCGAGAGCAGGTCCCGGCGGGGCGTCCACTCCTGGCCCCCGGCGGTGGCCCGGACGGCCGGCAGTGCGGCACGAGGGTCCTGGACGGCGATCCCGGACGCCGGGCCGGCCGACGCGGGGGAGTCGGGGTCGAGCCCGGAGGCGTAGCGGCCGCCCCAGCTCTGGATCACCTCCCAGACGCCGGGCCGCCGGAGCACCCCGCCGGCGCGGGCCCGGGCGGTGAGCACCTCGAGGCGGCGCAGCTTGGCGGCGAGCAGGCGGGTGCGGCGGGCCAGCAGTTCGCGCAGTCCGGCGGCGGGCCGCTCCGCGAGGCGCAGCTCCTGCACCAGCTGGGCCCCGAACAGCAGGGTCAGTTCGGCGAGTTCGGCTCGGGAGAGGGGGTGGCCGCAGTCCGCCCGGTGCCACATCTCCTCCAGCCGCTGCCGGACCCGTTCGGGGATGCCGGCGAGCAGGACGGCCTGCCGGGCGCAGACGTGTGCCCGGTCCGGGTAGGCGGCCGCCTGGGTGACCGGCGCGTAGCGCAGCACCGGGCGGAAGGGCTGCGGCAGGACGGGGTAGCGGGTCTGGTCGAGCAGCGTCTCCAGCGTCGCCGCCTGGGCGTCGGCGGTGGGCGGCTCGACCGCGGCGCCCTGGCCGTCCTCGCCCTCCGCGCTCGCGCCCGGCGCGAGCTGGATGCTCAGCCCGGCCCGCCGGACCGCCGCCTCGCCGAGCAGCGCGTACAGCTCGCGGACCTGTCGCGGGCCGAGCTGGCGGCCGGTCCTGGTCCGGTCGAGCAGTTCGTGGATCGCCTCCGCCGCGGGGCTGCCCCCGACGCGGTCCGCGCAGCCGGACCCACCCGGACCGCAGGACGCCACCCGGACCGGCTCCGGCGGCACCGTGAAGGTCTCCGGGGCTCCGCCGCAGAAGGTGAGCGAGCGGCCGTGGTCGACCAGCACGACGTTGCCGCGGGCGACGCTCACGTCGGGGATCGGGCCGCAGTCGCTCCCGCCGCGCGCGGACAGGCAGACCGGGAAGGTGAGCGCGTCCTCCGGCGCCCACTCGACCTCGACCACGGGCTGCTCGTACAGCTCGTCGACCAGGTGGGTGACCGAGGTGAGCCGGACGGCCTGGCGGTGCGCGGGGTCGGCGTCGGCGGCGGCGCCGGTGCGCGGGCCGAGCACCTCCTCGACGATCAGCAGGTCGCCGGGGCGCAGCGCCAGGCGCCGGGTGCGGTCCTCCGGCCGGTCGGCCTCGTGCCAGTCGTCGCGCAGGGTGGCGGAGGTCGCGCCCGTCGGCAGGACGCAGTCCTGGTCGCCCCAGGTCCAGAACCGGATGGTGTTGTGCGCGGGGTGCAGCACCAGGTCCGTTCCGCCGAGCGGCTCGAACACCTCGACCGCCGCGGTCCGGGTGAGCGCGTCCACCTGCTCGTCGGGGATCACCGTGGACAGTTCCGGGCGTTCCTGCGGGCCGAGCCGGCTGACGTCGACGGCGGCGAAGCGGAAGGTGCCGGGGTGGAGGGTGAGCGGGCGGTCCGTCGTCAGGGTGACGAACGCCCGGGCGTTGCAGCCGTCGTGCACGGCGTAGTCGATCAGCCGGACGTGCCGGCGCACCGACACCCGGCGCCGGGCCGTGTCGAGGTACGCCTCGGTGGCCACCGCGTCCTGCTGGTAGGAGAGCTGGTCGGCGGTGTAGGCGAGCAGCTCGACCAGGGTGACGCCGAGGTCGGGCAGGTGCCGCTCGGTCCAGCCGGGGGTGGTCAGGCTCATCCGGTCCAGCACGAGCCGCCGCAGGCTCTCGTAGTCGCGGGCGGTGTAGTCGATGACCGGGGCCGGTCGGACGGCGGGCGGGCAGTCCTCCTCGGTGCGGCAGTCGTAGGGGGAGGGGCACTCGGCGCCGAAGGAGAACCCGGTGCTCGCGTACCTCGGGTCGAAGCCCGGGTACGGGCGGGGGCCCGGCCGGCCGTAGGCGTCCGCCTCGACCACGGTCAGTCGGTAGCGGGAGGTGTCGCCGGTGCGGTCGAGGGTGACGTGCATCCGGTCGTCCAGCTCCGGGTCGTCCGCGCGCTCGATGTCGACCGCGACGACGCGCAGGCCGGTGATCCGCCGGCCGCCGTCGACGCGGATGTTCTCCGGGCCCAGCTCCTGCGGCGCCCGGCCGAGGAAGGTCACGCTCAGCGTGCGCCCGTCGTCCTCCAGCTCGGCGCCGTCCACGCCCAGCAGGTGCGCCGCGCGCACGTCGGCGCGCCGCAGTTCCGTCCCGCACCGTGCCGTCGGACGTTCGGATCGCCCGGTCATGCCGCCACCCCGCCCTCGAAGACGTCCTGCCGCTGGGTACCGGTCCGGCGCACGACGTACGCCAGCTCGACCCGCACCACGTTGTCCTCGCTCTCCACGTCGAGCGCGGCGACCTCGATGACGTCGCCGAGCCACCGCTGCAGCGCCGCCTGGACGGACAGTTGCAGGGTGGCCGCCAGCTCCGGGCTGTTCGGCGCGAAGACCAGGTCGAGCAGCCCGCAGCCGAAGTCCGGGTGCATGACCCGCTCGCCCGGGCTGGTGAACAGCAACTGCTCGATCAGGTCGCGCACGTGGTCGTCGTACGCCGCCTCGGCGGTGCGCCCGCGGCTGTCGATCCGGAACGGGAACGCGATGTCCGTCCGGGCCGGGCCGGGCAGCGGAGCCGTCGGCTGGGCGCCGGGCCCGTCGAACTGTGCGGTGCTCGTCGGGGTGCTCATACCCCCACCGCCCGCTGCTGGACGACGGTCACGACCGGCGGCCCCTGAGGGACCTGCTCGGCGCTCTGGCACAGCCCGACGGCGGACTGCGGCAGCGCGGGGGAGCCGTTCACCCGGATCCGGGCGGACGGCACCACCCAGCGGATCGTGACGCAGGGCTGGGGCTTGCCGGCCACGGTGAACGGGCAGCCGGTCACGGTGTACAGGTCGGCCGTGCTGGTGACGGCCTGGCCGGCGACCAGCACCCGGGCCTGGGCGGGCAGGGCCGTCGCCTGGGCGCCGTGCGGGCAGGTCACCGTCGCATTGACGTGCAGCAGATTTCCGGGCACGAGTCTCTCCCCCGTCAGGTCACGCTCAGGGCGTCCTGGTTGATGGAAACGGTGGCGCCGACGAGCGAGATCGAGGCGCCCTGGCCGTTGCTGATCCGGATGCCCGAGTCGTTGATCACGATCGAGGCCCCGCTCGGTGTGTGGAGGGTGATCCCCGTGGTCGGGTCGTCGGACAGCACGATCGCCCGCCGCCCGGTGGTCTCCAGCACCTGGTTCGGCACGCCCGGCGGGCCGGTCGTCGCCTCCACCGGCACCTCGGAGGCGGAGCCGTACCAGCAGCCCGTCCAGATCGGATAGCTCTGGTCGCCCTGCTCGAACTCCATCCACACGCCCGCCCCCACCGGCGGGACGGCGTAGTGCCCCATTCCCGGGCCGGCCACCGGGAAGCAGGGCATCGCCCAGGTCGACGCGACCTCGCCCAGCACGTCGGGCACCTGGGCCTGGATGCGGCCGATCCCGAGCGGGTCGACGTTGTTCACCACCGTCCCCCGGAACTTGCCGAGGTAGCGGGTCGGTTCGGCCATGTGGGCAACTCCTGCTGCAGCGTCAGGGGACGACGGTCGGCTGGAGGGCGATCAGGCCCTCGCGGGTCAGTGTGAAGTTCTGGGTGTACGAGCCGCGCTTGAGGTTGTGGGTGACGCTCTTGACGAAGTACAGGCCGTCGTAGGTGAGTCCGGCGCCGCGGACGCCGACCAGCTCGCGCGGCCGCAGCACGTGGCCGTACCGGACGACGTCGAGCTGGCCGGAGCCCGAGACGGCGTCCGCCGACTGCATCGCCTTGGCGATGGTCTCGGCGACGGCCTGGGAGCTGTCCTTCTTGGCGGTGTCGGCGATGACCTTCTTCTTCAGCGCCGGCGCGGGCCTGAGCGCGAGCGGCGGACGCAGGATGCTGACCTCCGGCACCGGCAGGACGGCGGACACCTTGGTCGCCGGGAACTGGACGCGGGCCTCCGGCTCCTCGCGGGCGGTCCCGTCGAAGGCGAAGGTGAGCTGGTCGACGTTCGACAGCGCGTCCATGTTCACGTTCAGCGCGTGCTGCGGCACACCGAGCCGGATCTCCGGGCCCCAGTAGCCGCGGCTCATCCCGGGGGCCGGGCCGGGGTCGAGGTAGAACACGTAACCGTTGGCCTTCGCCAGCTCGTTGACGTACCCGAGGTCGGTGCCCTTCTGGAAGTCGATCCGCCGGGTCGGCATCGGCGTCTGCGGCACCAGCTCGGGGATGACCAGCGGCACGATGCCGTACTGCCCGTACTTGGCGATGATCGCGGCCACCCGGGCCGCCGGGGACATCGCGGGGAACGGCACGCCGGCCTGCTCCTCCAGGTCCATCAGCACCGTCAGGTCCTCGCCGGTGACGGTGAGCGTGGACTGGCCGGGCTGGTTGCTGATGCCGACCTCCTGGCGGATGATCACACCGTCCATCAGCACGGTCGGGGTGCCCGTGACGGTCACCATCAGCACGACCCTGACCTTCGGGTCGAAGAAGCCGCCCGGCAGCAGCGCGGTGTTGATCAGACCGTGCTTCGACAGGTCGAAGGCCAGCTGGAACCCGCTGCGCTGCCCGGAGGCCACCGTGACCTGCGCCGACAGCAGCGCGTCGGTCACCGGCTGCGGCACCGGCACCGGGAGCTGCGGGCCCATCAGCAGGCTCAGGTGGATCGACCCGATCGGCCCGCCCCCCGTGACGGCCGAGGCGTCAGCCATTCCCCACCCCCGGCCCGGGCACCGCGCCGGGTAGCGCGATGGTGATCCGCCGGCCCGGGGTGGCGGTCAGCTCCCGCGGATCGAGGACCGGATTGGCGTCGGCGATCCGCCACCACCGGTCGGCGCTGCCGAGGTAGCGGTAGGCCAGCAGGTCGGGGCGGTCGCCGGCGCTGACGGTGTGCTCGGCGAGCGGGGTCAGGCCGTCCGCACTGGGCAACAACCGCCGCTTGAGGAAAGGGACGTGCCGCCCGTTCGGCTCGGTGTGCAAGACGACCGGGATGCCGTGGTACCGGCTGGTCAGCGGGTACGGCGAGGGCGCGGGCAGCGCGTTCGGCGGGTCGTTGACGGTCATCAGAACCCCCCTCCGAGGCCGAGCGCGCCCAGCCGGCCACCGGCCGCCGTGCCGACCAGCCGCTCCTTCTGCGCCAGGTGTGCGAGGTACAGCTCCGCCCCGCGGTGCCCGGTCGGCAGATCACTGACGGTCAGGACGCGCAGGCCGATCGCGACGGCGGCCCTGATCGGATTCAGCTCGATGTCGAACGCCTCCTCGGTGATGGTCAGTTCGGTCAGCCGCACCGGCAGGATCCGCTTCCCACCCCAGGTGAAGAGGGTCAGCGGGGCCTCGATCGGGGTGATCTCCAGCGTCCCGAGCGCGGCCAGCGCCTGATTGCTCCGCAGCTGCGCACTGGCCGGCTGCACCAGCAACTCCAAGGTGGCCAACTGCGGATGGATCCCGTTCGGCGCCGGCACCTCCAGCTGGTCGGTGGCGTCCAGCTCCGCCGTGAACTTCCACGTCTCCACGGCTGGACCCTTCAGCCGCAACGCCTCCGTCCGGTCCCCGCTCCCGTCGGCTCCTGCCACCTGCGGGGCGAGCGACCGCTCCAGGCTGTCGGGGTTGAACTGCAGCACGACGATCCGCTGCGGCGTCCCCCGCTGCGGATCGACGATGACCAGCCCGGCCCTGATGGGCTTGGGGGCGTCCATGTACGTCACGTCGCTGCCATCTCCTCAAGCACGGACCGGGCGATGTCGGCCACCTCCTCGTCCTGCTCTTCGTCCAGCAGTTCCTCCAACAGCGGCGCGTAGGCGGGCCACGGCTCGTACGTGATCGCCCACACCGCGTTCTTCCGGACCTCCGGCTGATCGCTCCGCAGAGCGCGGCGGACGCTCCGGAAGAATTCCTCGTCGAATTCCACCGGTGCTCCCAGCCCCAGACGCAGGACCTCCGCCGCGTAGGTGTCCGGATCCGCCTCGGGGTCGGCACTTCGGACGAGTTCGGGGAGCCGCCAGGTGTTCAGCGTGGACTCCGCGAGTTCCACCGTGCTCCGGATGACCTTCTCGTCCGAACCGGTGATCATCACATAGAAGAAACCGGAGAGGAGATCCTCGCAGTAGGTGAGGACGATGGCCGGGCCGACGTACCAGGAGATCTGGCGGGGCGTCCATTCCTCGGGGTCCGCGGGAATGTCGATGCGCCGCGGCCAGCCGATCAGCGCGGCCAGTTCCTCCACGGCGGATTCGTCGGCGTCGTCCCGCAGGACCAGCCGTCGGCTTCGGTCGAAAATCTCGGTCATCGGTCGATCACCTCGGGGAGCTACTTCAGTCCGTACAAGTGGAAAAGCTTTTCGCGGATCCGGCCCTTGAGTTGTTCGAGAGTGGTGATCTCGCTTCCTTTCTCGGTCTTGATGTCAAGGGACTTGATCCACATCTGGATCACCAGGATTTCACGGTTGGCCAGCCCCTGGATGTTCTTTCCGTTGAAGGCCTTCTCGCTCGTGTCCGCACCCGATTCACGCTCCTTCGCGCGCTGCCGGTCGAGCGTCCTGGCCTGCTCCATGGCACCTCCCCCCTCCATCGGGAGGTACTTCAGCGCCTCGGCGACGGGCATCGCCTCGCCCCGGTGGACCCGGAGGCCGGGGAGGCTGGTCTTCGGGTCGGCGGTCGGGGCGACCCCGGAGACCCGGCTGCCCTCGGCGGCCATCTGCAGCAGCATCCCCGAGTGGATGATCGACCGATCGTTCCGGTGGACCTCCTTGCCCATGATCAGGCTGCCGAGGAACGCGGCGTCGCGCCCCACCTGCCCGTCGACCCGGCCGCCGGCGGCCATCGTCCGGACCCCCTCGACCACCTCGCGGTTGTGGTCGGGGTCGTTGAGGATCCGTTCGGCGATGCCCTCCTTGAACGTGCCGGCACGGTTCTTGCGGCCCCGGTAGCGCAGATGCTCCTCGGCCTGGCCGTTCTCGTGCTGCCGCTTGATCACGGCCCGCTGGAGGCGCTGGGCGCTCTCGACCGCCCGGAGGCTCTCCTGCTCCTCCTTGTCGGCACCGGCCGCGATCCGCTTCTGCTGGGCGTTCCGCATCTTGTTGGTCTCGCGCAGCACGGTGTGCGTGACGGCGGCCGGGGTCCGGTCGGGCCCGTCCTCGAACTCGAACACGTCGTGTGCGCTCTCGTTCGCGTGGTCGAAGCCCGCCATGCTCGGGCCCTGATGGTTCATGAACCGGGCCATCGAGGCGAAGCCGACTCCCTGGGGGACTCCGAACCGCCGTTGGTCCGCCGCGGAATCGTCGTCCTTCCGGTGGATCCGGTTCGCACCGCTGACGGTCCGGGAGTGGTTCAGGATCTCGGCGGACAGCTCGTCGAGCATCGCCAGCAGGTCCCGCTCGTCCAGGGTGAGCGCGTCGGTGAGCTTCACCTGCGGATTGAGGGTGGCCGTGACGGCGAAGTTCCTGTCGCCCTCGATGCCCAGGCTCGACAGCCGGTACCACATGCGCATCGCGGCGAGCAGCGCCCGCAGCACCGGGCCCCGGACGCCTCGGTGGAGCAGGCGCTGGATCCGTGGCCGGATGCGGGCGGCGATCAGGTCAAGGCGGTTCTGCTTCGCCTCCGGCGAGTTCTCGTGGGCGCGGCGCTGGGCGCGTTGCTGCTGGCGCTTCCGGTGCCAGGCACGCAGGCGGTCGCGCTGCTTGCGGTAGGCGTCGCGGAGCCTGTGCGCGCCGTTGGTGAGGGCGCGGCCCAACGTGCTGTCGAGGAGCTTGCGGCCGAGGGTGCGCGCGGCCGTCCGCACCCGGTTGAGGGCGGCCTTGACGGTCTGGCGGGAGGCGTTGAGGGCGCGTCCGACGGGGGAGGTGGGGTGGCGGCGGGAGGCGGGCTTCGGGCGGGTGACCTCGCGGCGGGGGAGTCCGGAGGTGGTCGACGGGTGGCGCTCCGCGTGGCGGACGGTCTGCCGGGCGGGGCCCGTTCGCGCGGGGCGGGTGCGGCCGGGGGAGGGCCGCTTGCGCAGGGACCGGGTGGCCCGGCGCAGGCCCGTCCGGGCCTTGTTGACGGCCCGGCCGGCCGCCTTGCGGGCGCCCCGGCCGGCCCTCGCCAGGCCCTTGAGGATCTTCTGCGCGATCCCCTTGAGCTTGGTCCCGACCGCCTTGCCGGCTCCCTTGAGCTTGCTGAGCAGGAAGTTGGAGATGAAGTCCAGCAGCGCGACCACGCCCGCCGCGACCGCGTCGGCGAACAGGCAGGCGGCCGAACCGGACTTGACCGCTTTGAGAAAGGTGACGAACTTCCCGATCGCGGCGACGATCTTGCTGATGGTGTTCCACGCCGCCACCAGCCCCTGGATGATCGCCATGATCGCGCCCGCCGCCGGCACGATCAGTGACACCAGCTTCTCGATCACGATCGAGACGATCATCCCGGGCAGCGAGGCGACGATGGCCTGCCAGGCCATCCGCCCGATCTGGGCCATCGAGATGCAGCCCTTGACCAGCACGTTGACGATGGTGGAGGTCAGGCCGACCACCGACTCGACCTTCTCGTTGAACCACTGCTTGACCGCGCTCTTGATCGCACCCCACAGGTAGTGCTGGATGCCGTCGATCGCGGCGCTGCCGAGCTTCTTCAGCCAGCCGCCCGGGTCGGAGGCGATGTCGCCGATCAGGACCGCGAACTCGCCGAAGACCGCGATCGCCTTCTGCACGAAGTCGATGGCGTCCATGACGGTCTTGCGGACCGCCTCGATCGCGGCCTTGAGTCCCGCCTCCAGCGCGTTGAGCAGCGCGTTCAGCCCGGCCGCCAGCAGGTCGAGCAGCTTGTTGACGGCGTTCTTGAGCCTGTCCGCCCACTCGTTGACCTTGGCGACGGCCTTGTCGCGCCACTCCTCGATCTTCTTGCGGAACCTGTCCCGCAGTTCGGGGAAGGCCGCCAGCAGCACGTCGCAGATCTTGATCAGCGCGTCCGCGAGCTTGTTGATCAGGTCGACGGCGAACTTCCGCGCCTGGTCGATCGCCCAGTTCGCGAACTTCCGGAAGCCGTCGATGATGTCGTTGATCAGGCCGCGGAAGAAGTCGAAGACCTTGGTGACCGCCTCGACCAGCGCGTCGAAGGCCGCCTTGACCTTGGACTTGACCCAGCCCCACCAGCCCTCGGACTCCTCCTTCTTGCGGTCCTTCTCCTTCTGGGCCTTCTCCTCGGCCTCCTTCCGCTTGTCCTGGATCTTCTGGTTGTCCTGCTGCTGACGGTCCTGGACGTCCTTGTCGGCCTCGGTGCGCTTCCTGCCGATCTGTTCGGTCTTGTCCTGGTGCTCCGCGGCGGAGTCCTGGTCCGCGGTGGAGACCTTCCGGTCCTGCTCGGTGCGCCACTGCTCGCGCTCGGCCCGGACCCTCTCCGCGGCCTCGCCCCGCTCGCCGGCCTGGGCCTCGGCGTTGTCGGCCACCGCCTGGTCGGTCTCGGCCTGGTTCTGCCGCCGTGCCTCGGCCTCGCCCTGCTTCTGCTCGGCCCGGGCGGAGCCCAGTTGACCCTGCCCCTGGCCGACCGCGGCCTGGATCTGCGGGCCGCGTTCCTGCTGGGTGACGATGCCGATGCCCGGCTTGGTGTCGGTCGCGCCGCGCGCACCGGCGCCGCCGCGCCTGTGGCCGCCCCCGGGGACGGAGGCGGTGAGGGTCTCCTTCGGCACGTCCGGGTAGATCCGGTCCTCGCCCATCGGCTTGGCGGCGTCCTCCCGGCCGACGCCGAGGATCCTGGTCGAGCTCTCCTTGAGCTTCGTGGTCTGCCGGTCGGTGCGCGCCGGGTCGCTCTCCCCGGTCAGCTCGACCTTGGGCGCCGGGCCGACGGTGGTGTTCAGCGCCGGGTCGGACGAGGGCACGCCGTCGACCGCGACCTGGGCCTGCTGGACCTCCTGCGGCGAGACCTGGTTGCCCGGGTCGTCGGCGACGTGCGGCGGGGCGACCCGGTCGCCGGGGTTGCGGCCCTCGGCCTTCTTCTCCTCGGCCCGCTGCTGCTCGCCGTCCGCGCCCGGCGGGCCGACCCGCTCCAGCCGCTCCGTCACCGCCTCGGCGGGCGGCGCGGCCTCGGGCGTGCCGGACTGGGTCTGCGGGGCTCCGGACGGGCGCTGGACGGTCGGCGGGGCGGCCTGCAGCCGGGCCTGCTGCTCGCCGACCGTACGGTCCACCGAACCGTCCACGCCGTCCAGGGTGGTGGCCATCCGATCGGGCGGCAGGCTCGCGGCGGTGGCGAGCGCGCTCTGCGGGTCCTGGCCGGAGACGTCGGGCGGGGCGGGCTTCTGCTCCTGCTGGGCCGGGGCGCCCGCCGCGCCGCCCCCCGCTGCGCAGCCACCGGCTCCGGCACCGTCCGGTTCCGCCTCGGTGGTGGGCTGCTGCGGGCCCGCGCAGGCGCCGCCGCCGGACTCCAGGGAGGCGTCCGGGGCGGGCTGGCCGGCGAGTCCGGCGGGCGCCTCGGCCTGCTCGGCCGCCGGACCGGGGGCGGTCTCGGCGGCGGTCCCGGGGGAGTCCGCGCCGGGTGCCGCTTCGGGCCCGCCGGTGTCCGGACCGGCGCCGTCACCGCCCGGGCCGTCCCCGCCGACCGGCCCTGCCGCGGTGGGCGCGGCCGTGCGCTCCGCGCCGCCCGGCTCGGGCGAGCCGGCCGGTTCGGGGGCCGGTTCGGCCTCGCGCGCCTCCTCGGCGGGGGTGTCGGGCCGGCGCGGTTCCACCGGGGCGGGCTCGGCGGCGGCCGGCGCCGGGGCGGCCGGGTTCGCGGTGGGTTCGGGGCCGATCTCCTGCTCGACCGGCTGTTCCGGCTGGAGGTCGCGGGCGCTGCGGTCCTCGGCCTCGGGGGCGGGGGCCGGTTCGGGGGCGGCCGGCGGTGCCGCCCCGGGCTGCGCCTGTTCCGGGGGTGCCGCCGCAGGCTCCGCGTCCTCCTCCGGCCGGCCGTCCCGCTCGGCCTGCACCTGGTCGGCCTTGGTCGCGGGCGGCTCCGGGAACTCCGGGGCCTCGGCGTTCCCGGCCGGAGTGCCGTCCGGTGACAGGCTGATCCGATCGGCTGTCGGGACGGCCGACACGTCGAGGTCGGACGAGGGAAGGAAGTCCCCGGGCGAGATCTCCGGCCCGGCGTCGGCTGACGCCGGCTGCCGGTCCTGCTCCTTGCCCGGTCCGTCCTGGACCTCGGACTCCGCGTCGGGCTCCATGCCCAACGGCCGTTCCTGGTCCGGTGTTTCGGATTTCTCGCGGTCTCCCCCCAGCAGCCCGTGCCGGGCCGGCGGACCGTCCTCGGCCCGGGCGACCGTGTCCACACGCTCGGGCTTGACCGGCGCGGGCTGCGGCAGCGGACGGGCGGCGGGGTCCTGCGGCTTCGTGCCGGCCGAGGGCTGGGCGGCGGGGTCCGGCTGCCCGGCTTCGGGAGAGCCCGGTACGACGGTGGCCACGGGCTGGGCGGCGGCCTCCTCGACCGGTGCGGGCGACTGCTCCGAGTCCGCGTCCGGGGCCGCCTCGACGGTTGACGGCTTCGCCTGCCCAGGAGGCTGGGCCTGATCGGCCCGCGGCTGCGCGGCCTCGGCCTCCGTGGGTGGCGCCTGCTGTTCGCCCCGCTCCTCCGGGCGTTCCGCGTCACCGTGACCCTTGCGGCGCCTGCGCCGCCCCTTCGGGTCGTCCGGCTGCCGTGCCTCCTCGTCGAGTTGCCGCTGCCGGTCCCGCTCGCCGCGGTCCCTCCGGTCGGTCCGCTCGCGGTCGTCGGTGGTCCGGTCAGCGGCATCGGTGACCGGTTCGGGCGTCTGCGCGCCGTCCGGGTCGGCCGGGCGGTGCTCGGCGGCCTCGACCAGCTCCAGCACCCGGGTGTAGTCCGAGGAGGGCAGCCGGATCTCCAGGCGCTCCAGCACGGAGGCCTGCAACTCGGGGGCGAAGCGCGCGAGTTGCCAGCGGACCCGGCCGGCGGAGTCGGTCGGGTCGCCACGCAGTGAGCGCAGGATGCCGGCCGCCAGCCGGTCGACCAGGGTGGCCGGGTCGAGCCGCTCGGCGCGGAACCGGTCGGCGTCGACGGTCGCGTAGCGCAGCCACCCCGGCGTGGCACCCGGCGTCGCCGCCGTCGGCCGGTCGTCGCGCGCGCCCTGCTCCGCCTCCCGCTCGATCGCGTCCTGCGGCAGGCTGACCGCGCCCAGGTCGCGGCCGACCCGTAGCGCGCCGAGCGGGTTCGGGACCTGGACGGTGTGCAGCAGCTCGTGGGTGAGCAGCCGCCGGCCGTCCTCGGCGGCGGGCCGGTACTTGCCCTCGCCGAAGAAGAGGTCCGGGCCGACGGCGACGGCGTCCGCGCCGATCAGCTCGGTCAGCGCGGCGGAGTCCCGGTCGGTGTGCACCCGGACCCGGCTGAGGTCGTGCCCGAGCCGCGCCTCCAGCTCCCGGCGCACGCCCGGGTCGAGCGGCTGGCCGGCGCCGGAGACGATCTCCTTGGGCTCGGGTGTACGGGCCTTCGGCGCCCGGGTCCTGCGCCGGGCCGAGCCCTGCTCGGTGTCCGGTGCGGAGTCCTTGGTCGCGAGGGCGGGTCGAGTCATGTCCGCCCCCGTCCCGGCGGCCGGCCACCGCCGGACAGCCCGGCGTGCACGGCGCGGGCGAGCGCCTCGCCGAGCCGCTGCGGTGAGGCGCCGGCCGGGAGCGGCGGCAGCCCGGAGAGCAGGTCCAGCGTGCGGTCGCCGCCGACCGCGAGCGGCACGCCGCGCGCCTCGACCAGGCGGGTCAGTTCGCTCCGGAACGCCGCCGTCAGCCGGTCGTGGTCGACGGGTGCGAAGCCGTCGAGGACCAGCTCGCCGATCTCGACCTCGATCCGCCCGGCGCCCCCGTGCCCGGGCTCGGCCCGTTCGGCGCCACCGGGCTCGGCCCCGCTCCGCCCGGCGCCGTCCCTCCCCGTCGCAGCCCCGTCGGTCAGATCCATCCGCCGACCTCCGAGGGTGTCAGCGAGCGCTCCAGCTTCAGGTACTCGGTGCGCGCGGCGGCCAGCAGGTGCCGCATCTGCATCGGGCAGTCCTCGTCGGCGGCCAGGAAGGCGGCGGACAGCGCGATGTTGCGGATGGAGCCGCCGGCCACGGTGAGCTGGGCGAGCCGCTCCGGGGCGAGGCCCTGGCTGGGGGTCTCCTTGGGGATGACCCGGCGCCAGATCTCGGCGCGCTCCGGCACCCCGGGGAACGGGAAGTCGACCACGAACCTGATCCGCCGCATGAACGCCGGGTCCAGCGCCTTCTTCATGTTGGTGGTGAGCACGGCCAGGCCCCGGTAGGCCTCCATCCGCATCAGCAGGTAGCTGACCTCCAGGTTGGCGTAGCGGTCGTGGCTGTCCTTGATCTCGCTGCGCTTGCCGAACAGCGCGTCGGCCTCGTCGAACAGCAGCAGTGCGCCGCCGCGTTCGGCCGCGTCGAAGACCCGTCGGAGGTTCTTCTCGGTCTCGCCGATGTACTTGCTGACGACCTGGGAGAGGTCGACGACGAACAGGTCCACGCCGAGCTGCCCGGCGACGACCTCGGCCGCCAGCGTCTTCCCGGTGCCCGACCCGCCGGCGAACAGCGCGGTGACGCCGAGGCCGCGGCGCAGCACCGACTCGAAGCCCCACTCCTGGTAGACCGTGCCGCGCCGGCGGACGTGGGCGACGATCTCGCGCAGGATCGAGCGCTGGCGCTCCTCCAGCACCAGGTCCTCCCAGCCGGCCCGCGGCTCGACCCGCCGGCCCAGCTCCTCCAGGGACATCCGGGCCTCCGTCAGACCGGCGTGCCAGGCCAGCGGGCTGATGTCCCGGCCGTCCTCGGCCGCCCGCCGCGCCGTCGCCGCGGCCGCGCGGATCACATGGCCGGGCAGTGAGAACTGCGCGGCCAGCGCGCGGAGTTCGCCCTCGGTGACCCCCGGCGCACCGTCCAGTTCCGCGGCCCAGATCGCCAGCTGCTCCTCGGGGCCGAGCGCGGGTACGGTCAGCCTGGCCCGGTCCGAGGCCCCCTCCGCCGGGAGCTCGTCGCCGGAGACGACCAGCGGCACCGCCAGGCTCGTGAGGAAGGCCTCCGTGCCGTTCGGGGACCGCGGGTGCTCCCGGCCAGGCTCGCCGCCCTCCACCAGCAGCGCGGCCGGGATCAGGATCGCCTCCCGCTGCCACAGCCGGGCGAGCTGCTCGCGCTCGGTGGGCTCGGTGGGCAGGTCCTCGCGGTGCGCGGCGTAGAGGCCGAGCCCGGCGCGGTGGGCCGCCGCCGCCGCGATCTCCCAGCGGGTACGGCGGTCGGCGCCGGTCAGTTCGGTGTGCGGCGGGCCGGTCAGCCCGGCCGCGGTCCACCCCAGGGCCAGCTCGGCCGCGCACCGCTCGTGGGGCTCGGGCAGCTCGCCGGGCGGCCCGACCCGGGTGAGCAGGCCGTGCAGCCGCACGTCCAGGTACGGCACGCCGACCAGGAAGTGCAGCACCCGCTCGTCGATCCGCAGCCGGGAGGCGGTGAGTGCGGTCTCGTCGTCCAGCTCGACCAGCCGGAAGCGGCGCAGCGGGCCGACCGGGGTGAGGGCGCTCCAGTGCGGCTGCTCCAGGGCGGCGAGGGCGAGCGAGAAGGTCGGGTGAGCGCGCCCGGGGTCGCCGCCGGCCGCGGCGCACCGGGCGGCGGCGGTGGGGTCGATCACGGGAGCGGCGGCCAGCACGAGGACGTCGCGCTCGAACGGGGTGAGCCCGAAGGAGGCGCTGAGCGCGTCCAGGGCGGTGGTGGGCTGCCGCCGTCCGCCCCGGCGGCCGGCGGGCTTGTCGGACGACGTGGGGTCACCCGCGTCGCGGCCGGCCGCGTGCGCGTCGACGCGGTCGAGCACGGCGGCGACCGCGGCCGACAGCGCCTGCCGGTGCGGCTCGTCCGCCGGGCCGTCGCGGCCCTGCCTTCGACGCGTGCTCATCCGGATCCCCCGTCCTGCGGTCAGTGCGTCAGGTCCACGACGGGACCGTTGAACGTTCCGTCGCTCGACACCGTCAACTCGCTGGGCACCCCGTCCACCTGGACCCGGGCCAGGTACGCGGTCGGGCGCACGCCGACGACCGGCACCCGGACCTCGTACGGGTCGGTGCGCGGCTGCGGCGGCGCGGGCGCGCGGAACTGGTGGCTCGCCCCGCGCCGCCCGGCGGGCGGGTGCAACTCGTCCAGCAGCAGCAGGACCTGCTGGTCGTCCCGGAGCGGCAGGTCCAGCCGGACGTCCAGCCGGGCCGAGACCCCGGAGGGTCCGTCGCCGCGGTCCGCCGTGCCGATCGGCCCGACGATCCGCGGCTGCCGGGCGAAGGTCTGCGCGTTGGACTCCAGCGCGAGGTGGTCGGCGGCGGGCCTGCCGTCCAGCGCCAGTCCGTGCAGGACCTGCACCTGGTACACGCCGGGCGGCAGGTCCTCCGGGACGGCGACCACCAGCCGGTCGTCCCGGACGCCGCCCGGGTCGACCGGCACCCGCCGCTCGCCCAGCCGGGCCACGACCAGGTCGGCGCGCAGGCCGGTGCCCTCCAGCACCAGTTCCCGGTCCTTGGTCACCGGCCCTTCCCCGGGAGCACCGGGGGACCCGGCGGGCCGGGACAGCACTCGCTCCACGACCGGCCCACGGGACGGCACGGCCCGCACGGTACGGCGCAGCACCGGCTTGCCGGCCACCGGATCGACCCTGCCCTCCACGAGGACGGCGGCGGCCTGGTAGGTCACGGACAGCGCGTACGGCGTCTGGAGCAGCGTGCTCCACAGCTTGGACAGCTCCTCGACGTCCATCGTCGTGGGCGTGAAGCGCACCCGCTGCGGCGAGGCGGCCAGGTCCGTCCCCACCAGGTACGGCTGGGCGGCTGCCTCCTCGATCAACTGCCGGGACAGCACCGGCTGTTCGGTCAGTGCCCGGACCACGCAGCCGAGCAGCCGCTGGCCGACCAGCTGGGACTCCTCGCCGTAACAGCTGATCAGGTAGTGCAGGTCCAGGGCGGAGGCCGGCCGGGCCAGCACCGTGCCGTCCGTCGCGCGGGTGGGCGCGTCGCGGTTGCGCAGCGAGGCGTTGGCCGTGACCTGATAGAGGAAGACGGTGATGGTCGGGTCGGTGGGCGGCTCGGTCGGCGGCTTGCGGGCGCCGACCTCGACCGCGAACGGGATGTCGGGCGAGAGCGCTCGGGTGATGAGCAGCCGCAGCGCCTCGCTCACGGTGGCGATCGCGAGGTGGTTGCTCACGGGTTCGTCCCCTCGGTCATGTGCCCCACCCGCCCGCTCATGAGGTCTCCCGGTCGAGGTACTTGTCCAGGTCGAGGGCCGGGCCCGGGCGGGCGGCCGCCGGCTTGGGCGGTCCGGCCGGGGTGCGCTGGGCGGCCTTGACCTCGACCCGCCCGATCTGGACCCGCACCACCCGCTCGACCGGCCGCTGCCGGCGTCGGGCCCCGGTCCCGTGCGCCCGGCCCGGAGCAGCTGCCCCGGCGGCCCGCCGTACGGACGCCGGTGCGGCGGCCGGCCGGGCCGGTACGGGCGGTGCCGCGGTCGGCGGCTCGGCGGCGGCCGCCAGGTGCCGTGCGGTGACGGGCGTCGGTACGGCTGCCGGGCGGGCGGCCTCCCTCCGCACCGCCGGCTCGACGGCCGGTGCGGCACCGGGGGTGACCGGCGGCGCGATCAGCAGCGGCGTGCGCGGCAGCGGAAGGACGGGTGCGACAGCCGGCCTGTCCTCACCGACCACCGCCCGCAGCGCCCTTTCGACCGGCGCCGCGGGCGGCGTCGCCGGCGGCCGGGGGAGTGGCACGGGAACGGGTCGTCCGCCCGAGCGGCCCGGCCCGAACGACTCCTCGTCCACGACCGGCGGCGCCGGAGCGAGCGCGTCGAGCCGTTCGAACGGCCCCGGCAGGCGCGGGCGCACCCGTACCCCGGTCCGGTCCCTGCCCGGGCCGCCCTTCGCCACCAGGCGGTCGAAGTGGTCAGGCATCTGCACACAGCTCCAGGTAGTAGCGGCGCCGCAGTGGGCTGAGCGCCAGGATCTCCGCCTCGCTCCAGCCGTAGGCGGTGGCCAGGAGGTGGACATGGAGCAGGGTCGCCCGGGCCCAGTCGTCCAGCTCCTCCCAGAGGTAGGAGGCGATGTCCAGCTCGGCGAGGGCCTGCTCGCCGCACTCGGGGCAGCCGAGGTGCAGCCGGACGTCGGCGCAGGGGTCGGCTGCGGCGGCGGCCTCGGCCACGCGCCGCTGGACCGGTTCGGGGAGCTGCCGGGCGGCGACCGGCTCCCCGCCGTGCTCGGCGATCAGCACGCACCGCTCCAGCACCACGGCCCTGGCCTGGTCCGCGGGGGTCTGTTCGGCGGCGGCCAGATCGCCGGGGGTGGGCAGCCGGAAGCCGACCTGCCAGCCGTCCAGTTCCACCCGCAGCGGGCCGTCCGCCGGCCGCGCGGCACCGACCACCTCCCCGGAGTCGAAGGCGAACTCCATCTCCTCCGAGCAACTCGGGCAGCTGACCCGCACATTGAGCCGTTCGCCGAACAACTCGGCGCGCAGGCCGTACAGTTCGGCGTCCCGATGGCCGAGTGGAACGGCCAGCAGCTCCTCCGTCCCGGCGCCCGGACGGGCGACGGCGTGCAGCAGCAGGGCCCGCCCGGTGCGGCCGGCCGCCAGCCCGGCCTCCCAGGCGGCCAACAGGGCGGCCTCGCCGGCGAGTTCCATCGGTCGGCCGCTCAGGCCGGCTGCTGGAACGAGGGCTCTTCCGGTTCGGGCGTCTCCTCGTCCCGCTCCCAGCCCTCCACTTCCAGCTTGAGGCTCTGGATCGCCACCGCGTTGGCGTTGGCGTCCAGTTCGCCGAGTACCTGGTACTCACTCGGCCAGGCGCGGTACAGCTTGTGGGCGACCGCCACCTGACCGGCCTCGTTGAGCACCTGGATCACCAGGTCCTTGCGGAAGTCCCGCAACGAGACCTCCGCCCCGCGGCCCGCGCCGACCATCCAGACCTTGTTGGCCCAGCGGTCGAACTCCGGGTCGTGAGTGACCCCGCGCTCCAGGGTGACCGCCTCGAAGTCGGTGCGCCCCGGCGACTTGCGCGGCGCGCTCGGATCGCCCCCGCTGCGGTGCTTCACCACCTCGGTGGTGCGCTTGAGCGGGCTGATCTTGCTGATTCCGGCGACGACCCGACCGTCCCAGACGACCAGGAACTTGAAATTCTTGTACGGATCGAACCGGTGCGGATTGACGGTGAACTCGACCATGGAGATCCTAAACCTCGAACTGTCCGGCGAGCTGCTCGATCTTGACGATCACGAATTCCGCGGGCTTGAGTGGCGCGAATCCGACCACGACGTTCACCACACCGCGATTGATGTCGTCCTGGGTGGTGGTGTCCTTGTCGCACTTGACGAAATAGGCCGAGCGCGCCGACGTGCCCTGGAACGCGCCCTGCTGGAACAGCGAGTGCAGGAACGCGCCCACGTTCAGCCGGATCTGCGCCCACAGCCGCTCGTCGTTGGGCTCGAACACGACCCATTTGGTGCCGCGGTAGAGGCTCTCCTCCAGCATCAGCGCCAGGCGCCGCACCGGGACGTACTTCCACTGCGAGCTGAGGACGTCGGCGCCCGCCATGGTCCGCGCGCCCCAGGCCACCGGGCCCACCACCGGGAACGTCCGAAGGCAGTTCACCGCGAGCGGGTTCAGCAGGCCGTTCTCCCGGTCCGTCAGCGGGACGGTCAGCGCGCGCACCCCGGGCAGTCCGGCCTCGGTGCCCGCGGGTGCCTTCCACACGCCCCGCTGGCCGTCGGTGCGCGCCATCACGCCGGCGATGGTGCCCGACGGCGGGAAGCTGCGCAGCCGGCCGGTGAGCGGGTCGACCAGCTCCAGGTGCGGGAAGTACAGCGCGGCGTGGTCGCTGCGCACCGAGTCGAAGGCGGACAGGCCCGCCCGGGCGGCGTCCAGCGTCGTCCACGCCTGCGGCGAGTCGACGATCAGGAACATCCGCTGCTCCACGCAGAGTGCCTGGGCGGCCGAGACGACCGTGACGGCGTCGTCCAGGCTGGCGTAGCCGGCCAGTTCCGGCAGCACCAGCAGGTTGACGTCCGGCACGTCGCGCAGGGCCTGGATGCCGGTCTTGCCGGCCTCGCTGCCGATCAGGTCGGTCATGCCGGGGGCTGCGCCGTCCTGGCCGCCGGCGAGGGCGAGGACCGGCGGGTTGACCGAGCCCTCCAGCCCGAGGTTGTTGGCGGCCTCACCGAGGAAGCGCACCACGTCGGCCGGGTCGGTGGAGCCGGCGACGACCTGGAGCTGCCGCCCGAACACGCTCACCCGGGTGCCCGCGAAGGCCCGCTTGCCCGGGGAGTCGGGCAGGGCCCGCAGCTTGCGCTCCAGCAGCAGGGCGAGTTCGGGGACGGTGGTCGGCGCGGTGCCGTCTGCGGCCGGGTCGTAGATCTTGACGGTCCGCGAGACGTCGGCGATCTTCACCTGGATCTCGTGGGTGAGGTCCGGCAGCGTGGCCGCGAAGGGCTTGGAGACGGTGCCCACCGGGTCCGGTCGGCTCTCCGCCAGGACCTTCGCCCGGACGACGCCCGAGCCGCTGTTCACCACCGTCTCGGCGAACCGGGGGCTGGCGGCCCGGACCGACAGGTCCGCGAAGGACTCCCGGACGGCGCCGGAGGTGTCGAAGACCTGGAGGTTGAAGGTCTCGGCCGGGGTCGGCGTCCGGTAGTCCACGGCGACCCGCAGCCCCCCGCCCCAGAGTCCCGGCTCGACGGCCGTGACCTCCAGGGCCGGGGTGGCGGTGGAGGACTGCGTCGAGTTGAGCGTGACGCCCGCGGCGGCGCCGGTGCCGGCCGCCGCGACCCGGACCACGACCCCGACCGAGCCCCCGTTGAGGAAGAACTGCTGGACGGCGTAGCTGACCGGGCTCTGACCCGCGAGTCCGCCGAAACGGCGTTCGAAGTCCGCGAAGCTGGTGATGGTGACCGGCTGGTCGAGCGGGCCGCGCCGGGTGGCCCCGACGAAGGCGGTCACCGAGGTGCTCACCGCGGTGATGGTACGGACGCCGCTGGGAAGCTCTTCGATGTAGACGCCCGGGTAGGTCGGTGTCGTCGGCAATTCCCCCTCCGTTCACTTCGTGCATCAAGAGGCCGTTGAATGGGATCCGGATGCATTGGTGGCAGGCTCAGTCTCGGATTCAGGTGACAATTCGTCAAGGCCTGAACGTGAAAGGCTAATTGTATTACTGGGCCTGATTTCGGGGTTGCGGAATATGGTGGTCCGCAACCCTTGTGCGGGTGCCCGTCAGCCGCCTTCGGGCAGGTTCCGGTAGTCGGGTCGGGCCGGCGTGGGGTCCGGCGGCGTCGTTGCGGGCGCGGGCGCGGGCGCGGGCGCGGGCGCGGGCTCGGGCTCCGGCTCGGGCGCGGGCTCCGGTGCCGGCGCGGGCGTGGGTGCGGACGGCGCAGGCGTAGGTGCGGCGGGCGCAGGCGCGGGTGCGGCAGGTGCGGGTGCGGGTGTGGGCGCGGGGACCGGCGGCTGGTAGGACGGCGGCCGGGCGGCCCCCAGGAACCAGCCCCAGCTCGCGCCGAACCGGTGCTCCAGGAACCGGAACGCGGCGTAGTAGACCGTACCGAAGCCGGTGACCAGGGCGGAGGTGACGGAGGCGTTGTCCAGGTGGATGCCGAGCCGCGCGGCCTGCACCACGAGGAACGCGACGATGTAGGGCACGCACGTGCGCCACAGCGACAGGGCGAGTTGGTACATCTGTCCTCCTCGGCCGGTGTCAGCCGACGACGGTGAAGCCGTGCGCCTGGCCGAGCCGGGTCAGCGAGTTGATGCCGGGTATGCCGTCCGCCTGCTGCCCGCCGTACCCGTACCGGCGCTGCAACTCGGCGTAGGCGTCGACGGTCTTCGTGCCGAACGAGCCGTCGGCCCACTGCCGGTCGAGCAGCCCCTCGGCGACGAGCGCCCGCTCCACCGTGTACACGTCGTCCGGGTACGTGGTGGCGCCCTGGGCCGCGTCCGGGTCCTGGCGAGCCGCCGCGACCACCCTCGACTTCGACACCTCGGCGAGCGGGACGGCCCCGCCGAGCAGCCGGCGCAGCGAGGCCTCGCCGGGCACGCCGTCCGCGTCCCCGCCGGAGTAGCCCAGACCGCGCTGGAAGTCGGCGTAGTTGAGGGTGTCGGCGTCGGTCCAGTCCGGGCCGGGGCCCTGGCTGTAGTGCGAGCCGAAGTCCGCCGCCACCAGCGCCTCGCCGACGAGGGTGACCTGCGGACCGTGCGCGCCGTAGCCGTACAGCAGGCCGCCGACGCTGTTCTGGTACCGGGCCGGGGTCGGCTCCGGGGTCGGGTCCGGCTGGGGCGCGGGCTGTTGGGGCGGGGTGACCACCGTGCCGGAGGGGCGCGGCGCACCCGACGTCACCCAGGCGTACAGCGCCGGGCCGGGACAGTCGGTCGAGTAGCCGTCCTGGTGCCCCTTGATCTCCGGGCCCGCCGGGCCCTGCTGCTCGCAGTACTCGATCGCGTCCCGCAGCCCGTTGAGCTGGTCCGGGGTGGGCACGGTCGAGCCGGAGGCGCCGACCAGCCCGCACACCGCGTAGTGCGCCTCGTTGAGCGGGACATCGCCGTTGGCGCTGTTGCGCCGGTTCAGCCCGCGGCCCTCGAACACGTGGCCGTGCTCGCAGACCACGAAGCTGTAGCCGATGTCCGACCAGCCGTCGTCGTCCATGTGCGAGGCCTGGAGGCGCCGTACGTAGGCCGGGCAGGTGTCGTGGCTGTCGAAGGTGTACGCCGTGCCGAGATAGTGCACCTTCACTCCGGCGCGCGGACCGGCGTACGGGATCGAACCGTTGGGCTCGCGCCAGGGCCGCGCGCCCCACTGGTCCCGGGGCACCAGCTGGAGCCCCGGCCAGTCGGGCGGCTGCGGCCCCGGGGTCGGGGTCGGCGCGGGAGGCTCGGGGTCCGGGGTCCGGCCGGCGCCGGCCCACGCCCGCAACTCGTCCAGCGAGCCGTTGAACACGTCCGCGTCGAGCGGGTCGTCGCTGTACTGGTGGAAGCGCCAGGACGCCTGGATCCGCGGCGAACCCGCGGGCACGTAGTCCGCTATCCACAGGAAGTCACCGGCGTTGTCGTCCGTCCGGAACCAGTAGTCCCGGTTGGTGTAGAGCCCGACCAGGCGGTCCGGGTAACGCTGCTTGACCGCCGCCAGCCACCGGTTCTTCGCCTCGGTCGCGTCGCCGTCGCCGACCGACTGTCCGTACGGCTCGAAGTCCAGCACCAGCAGCTCGCCCGCGGGCACTTGCCCCACGACCCGGCAGAAGTGCTCCACCTCACCGTCGACCGGGTTCTCCGCGTGCAGGAAGTGGTAGTGCCCGACCACCAGCCCGCGCCCCCGGGCGTCCGCGAGCTTGTCGGTGTACCCCGACTGGCCGGTGTGGCCGCCTTCGGTGGCCTTGATGAAGACGAATTCCGCGTCCCCCGGGATGCCCGACTGGAAGTCGGAGACGTCATAACCCTTCGCGTATGCCATCAGGATGCTCCCCCTTTGCGCCGATGGCAGCCACGGCCGACCGGCCCCATCCCCCGGGGCGCCGACGCCGGCCAGAGCGTCATGTTCACTCCACATGACAACTGACTGAGCGTCAACTCCCTTGATTTGAAGGTGTTCTGTTGATTCTGCGGGCCTCCTGCGAGTGGCCCGTTCAGCAGACCTGTGCCACGGGCACATTTGCCGGACGACACGCCGACGCGAGGGTGTTCGGAGGGAGGGGCCTGTCCGGTGGTCGGGGGGCGTGGTCGGGCCGGCCGAGGCGGCGCCCCGAACGGGTACCGCCGAGCGGATGTGCTCCGGCGCCGGGGCGTCGGTCGGCGCGGCCGGGGTGGGAGCGGGCGGCCTGCCGCGGGTCGAGGACGTGGTCGGGCGGGCCGGGGTGGGAGCGGGTGCAGGGCGGCCCTGGCTGCCCTGTCCCGTCAACGGGTGAGCCCTGCGCGTGCCGTAGCAGCGGCGCGGGTGACCGGCGCTCGTGAACGATGCGGCAGGGTCCGCGATGGGCCTGCAGGCCCATCGCGCTCCCGGCCGGGCTGTGTGCCGGGCCGGGAGCCGGTGGAGCGGGCGGCGGGCGGTGCGGGAACCGGGAAGCGCGCCGGCGCGTCAGGAGTCGGCGCAGGCCTTCCCGATGTCGCCGGCGGCGTCGGTAATCGGCTTGAAGTCGGGCTGTTTGCCCTTGGAGACCCGGTCGATCGCGTCGTTGACGGCCTTGGCCAGCCGGTCGGCCGCGGGGTCGATCTTGTCCCCGCCGTCCTGGCGGATCCTCTTGGCGTCGTCGGCGACCTTCCGCAAGGCCTCGACGGTGTGGTTGCGGCGGTTCTCGTCGGTGATCTGCCCCACGTTGATCGCCGAATCGGCGAGGTCCTGGACGTCGCCGGTAAGGCTGATCGCCCGCTTTCCGCAGTCCAGGGCCTTGTCGGCGTCGCAGGCGGTGAACAGTGGGGCCGCGAGGAGCAGCGCGAGCGTGGTGGCGGCCAATCGGTACGGCTTCCTTGTCATGTCTCTATCCCTCCCGCCGTATCAACGCCGTTCCGCCGTACGGAGGTTCCGGAAGACCGGGTGAACCGTTGGGAAAGTCTTTGCCCGCCCTGGAAGATGATGTTCCGTCATGTGAGCGAAGACGTGCGGGCGTTCACCCCACGGGCGCCGTGCGTGGAGTGAACGCCTGTCCCGGCCCTACCGGTTGGCGGACCCGGACAGTTCGCGCACCAGGCGGGCGATGGTCGGGGCGGCCACGGCGTGGGCGTCGGCCGCCCGCAGCACGGCGCCGCCGATGGCGTCCAGCTCGGTCGCCCGGCCGGCCTCCACGTCGCGCTGCATCGAGGACTTCATCGCCGCGGGGAGGCGGTCGAAGGAGGTGAGCAGCGCCTGCGCGTCCGCCGGCGCGCCGACCGCCCGGGTGACGGCGGTGATCTCGTCCAGCACCGCGAGGAGTTCGGCCCGGTGCTCGGTGCGCACGGCGCCGATCCCGCTCGCGTGGCGGGTGGTGAGCAGGGCGAACGGGGCGAGGAAGGAGAGCTTGCCCCACAGCATCGCCGTCTCGTCCTCGCGCAGCGTGACGTCCAGCCCGGTGTGGCGCAGCCGTTCGGCGAACCTGGCCACGGGGGAGGCCGGTTCGGCGGTCGCGCCGAGCTCGACGGCGGCGAACGGACTGGTGTGCTCGATCCTCCCGGGCGCCGTCCGGGTGGCCTCGACCCGGATCGTGCCGGCCACCACGCGCCCGGCCGGGTAGCGTTCGCGCAGCAGCGCCATGTGGTCCAGGCCGTTCAGCAGCGGCACCGCGATCCCGGTGCCGAGCACCTCCGGGGGCATCCGGTCGAGGGCGGCGGCCAGCGCCGTCTCCTTGACCGTCACGAAGGCCGCGTCGACCGGCTCGCGCAGCTCGGTCGCGGCCTCGACCCGGGCGGTGAACTCGCCGAACCGGCCGCTGCGGACGTGCAGTCCGTCCCGCCGGACGGCGGCCGCGGTCTCCTCGCCGGCCAGGCAGACGACCCGGTGGCCGTCGCGGGCGAGCAGCCCGGCGATCAGTCCGCCGACGCCGCCCGGCCCGAGGACGGCGACGGTCAGAGGGGTGGTGGTCATGGTGACTCCCGTGGGTGGGGGTGGGTGGGTGAGGGAGGGCGACGCGGAGGGGCGGGCCCGGCTACGACCCCTCCCAGCAGAACCGGCCCTCCAGGCCGTCCGGGCTGAGGAAGCCGAAGCCGTTGCCGTAACCGAAGTCGAGGAAGTACGGATCGCCCTCGTCCGGGGCGTCCGCGAGGGCGAAGAGGTACTGCCAGGGCGCCGGGACCCGGGCCCGGCCGTTCGCGTAGGACGGGTCTCCGCCGAGATGGTCGTACACGTGGTCGCCGTCCGGGAAGGGCACCTCGGGGCCTTCGTCGCGCAGGTGCCGCTGGAAGGCGGCCCGCTGGTCCATCGCCCGGTCGACGTCGTCCGACAGCGGCACCACGTCCAGGTGGTACTCGACCGGGGTCCGCTCGCCGTCGGCTTCGCAGCGCCAGAGCGTACGGCCCCGGGTGCCGGGCGGGCCGATCACGGCGAACGGCGGGATGCGCCCGCCCGGCTGGACGAGCAGCAGGCCGTCGCCCCGCTCCGGGTCGAGGCCGCCCATGATCTCGTCCTCCTCCTCCAGGAAGAGGTACGCCAGCCGGCCCGGCTCGCCCGGGACGGGGAACTGCCCGATGAACACCAGCGGTTCGCCGGTGGTGGGGGCGAGCGGCCAGGTGGGCTCGGCCAGCCAGCACGGCTCGCCGCCGAGCTTGGGGACCGGTGCGGTGATCGGCCGCTCGGCCGGGCGCGGGGACAGCCGGCGGCGGGGCAGGTAGGCGGCGTCGTGCGGACCGGTGGCGGTGCCGGTCGGGAGGGGGATCATGCGGCGGCCTCGGTGGGTGCGTCGTGCTCGGCGGGTGCGTCGTGCTCTGCGGGGGCGGAGCGGGGGAGGGAGCCGGAGGAGAACGGCTCCTTCCGGTGCGGCTCGCGGCCCGGGGCGGGCAGCCGGACGCCGCGGCCGGTCAGCAGGTCGATGGTCACCGGATCATGATTCCCCGTCGGGCGGAGTCGACGGGAGGCGGGGTGGGGACAGGTGGGCGGGGGAGGGTGCGCCAGGCCGTGGCGGGGCCCGCCGGGGCCTCCGTCCCCGCCCCGCGGGACCGCCCGCGGGCGGCGGTCGGGGGCGAACCGTTCGGGCCGCCGACCGCGCCGCAGCACGGGGACGGCCACCGGGCGGGAGCGCTCCGGAGCCGGCCACGGCAGTGCCGCGACCGGCCCGAGGGGGCGTAGCACCACCTGCGGGGTTCGGTTTTCCGAACCCCGGATTCGGGTGCCAGCACAATCGATCTCCCGGCCCTGGACGCCCACGATGGAGGGCATGAACGGGATGACGACAGCCGCCACCGCGGCGGCGAACGACGGGATGACGGGCGCGGCCCTGAGCGCGGTCGGGCTGAACCGGGAGTACGGGCGCGGCGCGGCGGCCGTGCGGGCGCTGCGCGGGGTGTCGGTGGGCTTCGCGCCGGGGACGTTCACGGCGGTGATGGGGCCGTCGGGATCCGGCAAGACCACCCTGCTGCACTGCCTGGCCGGGATGGACCGCCCGACCAGGGGCACCGTGCGATGGGGCGACACCGAGGTGTCCGGGCTGCCCGAACGGCGGCTCGCGGAGCTGCGCCGCACCCGGGTGGGGTTCGTGTTCCAGGCCTTCAACCTGATGCCCGCGATGACGGTCGCGCAGAACGTCGAGCTGCCCGGGCGGCTGGCCGGGCGGCCGCCGGAGCGGGGCGCGGTGCGGGAGGCGCTGGCCCGGGTCGGGCTGGCCGGGCGCGAGCGGCACCGGCCCGGGCAGCTGTCGGGCGGTCAGCAGCAGCGGGTGGCGATAGCCCGGGCCCTGGTCTCCCGGCCGGAGGTGCTGTTCGCCGACGAGCCGACCGGCGCACTGGACCGCGCCACCGGGCAGGAGGTCCTCGGCCTGCTGCGCGCGGGCGTCGACGTCGACGGACAGACCTGTGTGATGGTCACCCACGACCCGGTCGCCGCCGGGTACGCGGACCGGGTGCTGCTGCTCGCCGACGGCCTGCTGGTGGACGAGCTGATCAGGCCGACGGCCGCGCAGGTCGGCGAGCGGCTGAGCCGGTTGGGCGGGTGAGCGCCGTGAGCAGTCCCGTGCTGAGCCTCTCGGCGGGGCAGATCCGCCGCCGCCCGGCCTCCTTCGCCGGGCTGGGAACGGCGCTGTTCCTGGCGGTGGCGGCGGTGACGTTGTTCGGGTCGCTGGTCGCCGCGCAGGTCACGGCACCGGCCGCGGTGTCCCGGACGACGGTGTCCGGGCCGGGCCTGGTGTTGATCGCCGGCGCGTTCGGCGAGATCGCCGTCCTGGTCGCGCTGTTCGTCGTGGTCAACGCGCTCGGCTTCACGCTGCGCCAGCAGCACCGGGAGCTGGCGCTGCTGCGCACCGTCGCGGCGACGCCCCGTCAGGTCCGCCGGGTGGTGCGCGCGCAGGTGGTGGCGACGGCCCTGCTGGTGGCCGTGCCGGGCGGCCTGGCGGGCTTCCTCGCGGCCCGGGCCTTCCTCGCCGCGCTCCAGCGGCGCGACATGGCGGCACCCGGGCTCCGCATACCCGGGGCGCCGGTACCGGCGCTGGTCGGGCTCGGGGTGGCCCTGCTGGTCGGCCTGGCGGCCACCGCGGTCGCGGCCCGCCGGATCACCCGGCCCGCCCCGGCCGTCGCGCTGACCGAGGGCGCGGGCGGGCCACGGCGGACGGGCGCGCTGCGGGTGCTCGCCGGGGTGGCCGTGCTCGCCGGCGGCGGGTTGCTGCTGCGACTGGCCGCGAGCCGGCCGGCCGGAGAGCTGGACAAGGCGGGGCAGGCCGCGCTGCTCGGTTCGCTGGTGCTGCTGATCGCGGTCGGACTGCTGGGGCCGGTGGCGGCGAAGGGCCTGGCGGTCGTGCTCGGCGCCCCGGCGCGGGCGCTCGTGCCCAGGGCCGGCTGGCTGGCGGACGCCAACCTCCGCGGCTACGCGGCCCGGCTCTCCTCGGCTGTGGTGCCGGTCGCGCTGCTGGTCGGGCTCTGTGGCACCATGCTGACCCTGACCAGCACCGCGGAGCACGTGGCCCGGGCGACGGGTGCCGCGACCAGCGTCACCAAGGAGAGCGACATCTGGCTGCGCGAGATGGAGCTCGGACTGCTGGTCTGCTTCGCGGCGGTCTCCACGGTCAACACCCTGGTGGCGCTGACCGCCAAGCGGCGCCGGGAGTTCGCGCTGCTGCGCCTGGTCGGGGCGACGCGGCGGCAGCTGTTGCGGATGCTCTCCGTGGAGGCGGCCCTGACCACGGCGATCGGGGTGCTGCTCGGTGCGGCGGTGGCGGCCGCGGCCTCGGGGGCGTTCAGCCTGGCGGTGACGGGCTCGGTGGTCCCGGTGGTGCCGGGCGCGGCCTGCGCCCGGGTGGTGCTGGGAGCAGCGGTGCTCACGGTACCGGGGATCGTGGGCACGGGGCTGTGGGCGGTCGGCGGCCCGGCGGTGGCGTCGACGGGCGGGGAACGGCGGTGAGACGAGGGAGGCCGAGGCGGGCGTCGACGGTGGGCGGGCCGCCGGGTCGGTGCCGTGGTGGTTCGCGGGGCCGCCCGGACGGAGGGGCAGGTGGGTGCGGTGGCTCCGGATTCCTGGTGGATGCTGGAGGCCGGTCGGAGGGTGAACGGTGAGGTGGACGGTGGCTGAGCGGCGGCGGTACCGGTCGGTGAGCGGCGGCGAACTGGCCTTCGCGGTGCTCGGGTTGCCGCTCGGGGTGCTCGGCGGGGTGTACGCCGTCGCGGTCCTCTATGCCGGGGCGCTGCTCTCGCTCACCGTGCTGGGCCTGCCGTTCGTGGCCGCGGCGCTGCTCGGGGCGAGACGGCTCGGCGGGCTGCACCGGTGGCTGGTCGGGCGGCTGCTCCGGGAGGAGGTGCCCGCGCCGCCGCCGTTGCCGCGCCCGTCCGGGGTGTTCGCCCGGGGCCGGGCGATGCTGACCGACCCGGTGGCCTGGCGGACGCTGCTCTACCTCCTGCTGCGGCTGCCGCTGGGCGTGCTCGGGTTCCTCGCCGTGGTCGTGCTGCCGCTCGGCGGCGTCTGGCTGGTGGGCTTCCCGCTCTGGGTGCGGATGATGGAGCCGGGCCCGCGGTCGATCGGCCTGCTGGACCTGGGAGCGGTCCCGATCGGCCTCGCGGTGCTGGCCGTCGTCCCCGCCGCGGTGCGCGCCCTCGGCGGAGCGGACCGCACGCTCGCCCGCGCCCTGCTCGGGCCGGTGCGCTCGCAGCAGCGGGTGCGTCAGCTGGAGAACGCCCGGGCCACCCTGCTGGCCGAGAACACCGACCGGCTGCGGCGCCTGGAACGCGACCTGCACGACGGCACCCAGGCACAACTGGTCGCGCTCGCCATCACCCTGTCACTCGCCGACGACGTCATGACGGAGGGCGTTCCCTCCGGGGGCGGACCGGCCGGTTCGGGCGGGCCCGACCTCGGGCGGCTGCGCACCCTGGTCGACCGGGCCCGTGGGCAGACCGACGACACCATCGCCGGCCTGCGCCGGCTGACCCGGGGCATCCACCCGGTGGCACTGGACGGCGGGTTGGCCCAGGCCCTGCCGGGGCTGACCGCCACCTCTCCGGTGCCGGTCGACGTCCGGCTGGACCTGCGGGAGCGTCCGGAGGAGGTGATCGAGCGGGCCGTCTACTTCTGCGCGGCCGAGCTGTTGACCAACGTGGCCAAGCACAGCGACGCGCGGTCGGCGGAGCTGACCGTGACCGCGGCCGACGGGAGGGTCCGGCTGACCGTCCGCGACGACGGGCGCGGCGGCGCCGCGATCGGTGCGGGCACCGGCCTGGCCGGCCTGGCCGAACGGCTCGCGGCGGTGGACGGGACGCTGCGGGTGGACAGCCCGCCCGGTGGGCCGACGGTGGTCGGTGCCGAGTTGCCCGGCCGGCTTTGACGGGGGCACGGTCATTGCCTTCGGGGCCGTCGCCCTCCGGGTCCGTCGTTCTCCGGGGCCGCCGGTCTCGGGGTCGCCGGCCTTGGGGTGTCGCCGTTCCGGGTCCGTCGACTCAGGAGGCGCCGCTCTCCGCGAGGTAGGCGAGCACGGCCTTGACCCGCCGGTTGTCGGCGTCGGTCGCGGGCAGGTCGAACTTGCCGAACACCGCGGCCACGTGCTTCTCCACCGCCCGCTCCGAGACCGTCAGCACCGTGGCGATCGAGCGGTTGGAGTGCCCCTGCGCCATCAGCTCCAGCACCTCCCGCTCGCGCGGGGTGAGCGCGTCCACCCGGCTGCGCCGCCCGCCGTGCATCAGGCCGTTGACGATCTCCGGGTCGAGGGCCGTGCCGCCCGCGGCGACCCGGTGCAGGGCGTCCACGAACTCGGAGGTCCGGGCCACCCGCTCCTTGAGCAGGTAGCCGATGCCCGCTGCGCCGGCCGCCAGCAGCCGGGCCGCCCAGACGGTCTCGACGTGCTGGGAGAAGACCAGGATGCCGACCTGGGGCAGGGCGGCCCGGATCTCCACCGCGGCCCGGATGCCCTCGTCGGTGTGGGTGGGCGGCATCCGGATGTCCACCACGGCCACGTCGGGCCGGTGCTCGGTGACGGCGGCCACCAGCTCGGGCGCCGTACCGGCGGTGGCGACCACCGCGCACCCACGGGCGGTGAGGAGTTCGACCATGCCGTCCCGGAGGATCACCGAATCCTCGGCGAGGACGACGCGGAGCTGATTGTCGATCATGCCGTCATTATCCGGCCCGCCGTTCCCGGGAAATCCTTCAGTCCAGACTGGACAGTCCAGACTGATGAAATTACCGTGGAGCCATGACCGAGAAGCGAACCGGCCCCCAAGCCGCCGCGGCCCGTAAAGCCCCCGCCGAGGCCGTGGCGCCCGACACCGCGGCACTGGCCGCCCGCGAGCTGCGGGCCGTCTTCAGCCGACTGCGCCGCACGCTGCGGGAGGCGAGCGGGACCAGCGACCTGACCCCCTCCCAGACCGCCGTGCTCAGTCGGCTGATCAACGACGGTCCGGCCTCCGCGAGCGCGCTGGCCGCCGCCGAGCGGGTCCGTCCCCAGTCGATGGCCGCCACTCTCGCCGTGCTCGAACAGCACGGACTGGTCGGTCGCCGTCCCGACCCCGAGGACGGTCGCCGCCAGGTGGTCAGCCTCACCGAGGCGGGCCTGGCCCACGTCGCGGACAGCCGCCAGGCCCGTCAGGAGTGGCTGACCCGGGCCATGGCGGAGCACTACACCGAGGCCGAGCGCGCCACCGTACTGGAGGCACTGGCCCTGATGGACCGGCTGAACCGGTGATGGCCGGTCCGTCCGCCCTGCTGGCCCGGCTCCGGTCCCGCCGCCGGCTGCCCGCTCCGGAGGACGGGTTCAACCGTCGGCTGATCGCACCGATGGTGCTCGGCTCGGCGCTCAACCCGATCAACTCGTCGATGATCGCGGTGGCCCTGGTGCCCGTGGGCGCCGCCTTCGGCGCGCCGCCCGCCGAGACGGCCTGGCTGGTCACCGCGCTCTACCTGGCCACCGCCGTCGGCCAGCCGGTGATCGGGAGGCTCGTGGACACCCACGGGCCGCGCCGGCTCTACCTCGCCGGGACGGCCCTGGTCGGCCTCGCCGGACTGCTCGGCGCGCTCGCCCCGACGCTCGGACTGCTGATCGCCGCCCGGGTGCTGCTCGGCCTGGGCACCTCCGCGGCCTACCCGGCCGCGATGCACCTGACCCGTGCCGAGGCCGAGCGGACCGGGCAGTCCAGTCCCACCGGGGTGCTGACGCTGCTGGCCGTCGCCAACCAGACCGTCGCGGTGGTCGGCCCCACCCTGGGCGGTCTGCTGATCGGCGCGGGCGGCTGGCGGACGGTCTTCGCCGTCAACGTCCCGCTGTCACTGGCCTGTCTGGCGCTCGGCGCGGCCCGGCTGCCCGTCACCGACCGCCGCTCCGGCCGTCCGGACGGCAGAGACGGGACCGACGGCAGAGGTAGGCCCGACGGCAGACGCGGGTCCGGCCGCGGCGACCACCTCGACCGTCCGGAGCGCCTCGACCACGCCGGGATCGCGCTGTTCGCGGTCCTGCTGCTCGCCCTGATGCTGTTCCTGATGCGGCCCGACCCGGCGCGCTGGTACCTGCCGGTGCTCGCCGTCCTGGCGGCCGTCGCCTTCGCCGTCCGCGAGCGGCGGGCCCGCGCCCCCTTCATCGACCTGCGGTCGCTCGCCGGCAACCGCCCGCTGATCGCCACCTACCTGCGCCAGGTCCTCGGCTACACCTCCGTCTACGCCTTCCTCTACGGCTACACCCAGTGGCTGGAGGAGGGGCGCGGCCTGTCGGCGGCCTCCGCCGGACTGGTGCTGCTGCCGCTGTCGCTGACCGCGCTCACGGCCGCCGGGGTCACCGGCCGCAGTCCGGGTGTGCGCGGCAAGCTGCTGGTCGGCTCCGCCTGCCAGATCGCGGCCTGTGCCGCCCTGCTGTCGGTGCGCGCGAGCAGTCCGGGTGCTCTGCTGATCGCGGTGGGTGTGCTGGCGGGCGTCTCGCAGGGGCTGATCGGGCTCGGCACCCAGACCGCCCTCTACCACCAGGCGGACCCGGCCGCCATCGCCTCGGCGGCCGGGCTGCTGCGCACCTTCATGTACCTCGGCGCGATGGCGGCCTCGGCCGCGAACGCCGCCTTTTTCCCGCACGGTGCCACCACGGGCGGGCTGCACCGCCTCGCGCTGTTCATGCTCGGCGGCGCGGCCCTGCTCTTCCTCCTCACCGTGCCCGACCGTTCGCTCGGCCGGTTGGGACGTCCTGTGCGGACTCGGGGATGACGGATGATCAGCTCTCCTCCATCAGGGTTCCGCGCCAGGCGTGGAGGCCCGGGGCGAGCTCGACCGCCTCGGCCGGATAGGCCTCCCGGACGAGCTTGAGCAGCGCGCGCTGCTCGTCCAGCCAGTCCGGTGCGGGGGAGAGGACGACCCGGAGCGTGACGCCCGATTCCTCCGAGTCCGAGACGGTCACCCAGAGCCCGCCCGGCCGCGCGGGCTCGATCCGCAGTTCCGGGCCGTGCTCCTCGTCCAGCCAACGGACCGCGGCGCCGCGCCCGAGCCGCTCCAAAGCCGTTTCCCACTGGGTGAGATGGCGGTCGGTCACCAGCGTGACGAACTGCCCGCGCACCGAGTCGGCGGTGACGGTGATCTCGCAGTCCAGCCAGTCGTGTCCGAGCAGGGAGCCCGGTGCGTGTCGTCCGAGCACCCGTACCCGGACGTTCCGGCCGCCGGTCCGCCCGTCGCGGCCGGGGGCGTCGTCGGTTCCGGGGCGGTCGGTCAGTCTTATCAACTCGTTCTGCTGCGAAGCGACTTCGCTCACGGCGTGCTCCTGTTGGCAGCGGATCAGGGGCTGACATCCTTGCGTAGGTGTTCGCCCCGGTGCCAGCCCGGAATCGGGATGTTCCGGTCGTCGCCGACCGGCGGGAAACGCCCGGTGTCAGGGGGCGCCGCCCCGGCAAGCGTCGTCGGCACGCGGACGGCCTCCTGGACGCGTACTGCCTGCCGCCGGCGAACGGTCCGCGTGCGGACGAACGGCCCACCCGGACCCGGACTGCCCACCCGGACGCGGACGGCCCGCCGGACCGGGAAGGTCGGGCGGGCCGTCCGCGGGGCGGGGCGGGGGGTGCGTCCGGTGGTGCGGCGGGTGTGGACCGCTGCTCGGGCCGTACCGGCTGCCCGGTCGGCGCGGCGGCGGCCGTCGGGTCAGCGGTGGTCCGGGTGGCCGGTGAGCACGGTGGTGAAGATCGGTTCGCCGTGCTGGTGGCCGGTCACGGTGGTGGTGAGGCTGTCCGGCTCCTCGCCGGGGGTGTGCCGGGCGGTGATCGTGGTGGGCGCGTCGTGCTCGGCGTACCGGTGGAAGGTGGTGGCCGCGGCGGCCGGGGTGACGGTGACCGGGCTGCTCAGGGCGTTGGCCGCCTGCCGGGCCGCCTCCAGCAGCACCATGCCGGGGATGTGGTCGTTGGCGTGGTCGAAGAGGATCGGGTGCCGGAAGTCGGGAGTGAGGTGCCAGCTGCCGGGGGCGTCGGCCGGGGTCAGGACGACGTCGCTCGGGCGGAGTCGGCCGACCCGGGCCGGCGGGAGCGGCTCGGCGGTCACGGTCGGCGCCGAGGGGTGCTCGGCGCCCTGGCGCCCCCGGCGCAGCCGCTGGTAGGTGGAGTCCGGGACGGTGGTGAACCGGGCGTACCCGGTGGCGGCGAGCTGGGCGCCCCGTCGGACGACGGTTTCCAGCGTGAAGTCGACCGTGGTGCCGGAGCGGCGCGGCTGGGCGAGGAGCTGGACCTCCAGGGTGAGGTCGGTCGGTGCCGCTCCGATCGGCAACTGCCGCGGCCGAGTGGTGTAGTCGAGGTTCCACATCATGAACTTGTGGTCGAGCGGTACACCGAACCGGGTGTGGGCAAGGTAGAGGCCGGCCTGGCGGATCGTTTCAGCTGCTTGCATCGGGTCGTGCCGGGTGCCGTCCGGCGTGCAGAAGAAGGTGTGCGCCCGCGGCCACTGCGCGGTGACGGCGAAGGCGGTGTCGGTCAGCTGTTCGCTGCCGGTGATGAAGACCTCGGCGTGGCAGGCCCGGTGCACGTACTCCTTGGCGACGGTGCTGGTCAGGCGAGGCGCCGGGGCCGCTGCTGCGGCGGGGCCGGGGATCGTCCGGGAGTCCGGGCCGGCGGCGAGGGCGGAGGCGGGCGTGCGGAAGGCAAGCAGAGTCATGGGGAGCGCTCCGAAAGGCCGTGATGGGCGGGGTGGGCTGCTCAGGGCTCGTAAGATACGTACCTACCGGTTTGGTTTTCAAGGAGCCAGAACAAAGGTTCGTCGGCGGCCGAGCGTGTTCGGCCGGGCACGGTGGGTGTGTGCCGGTCGCTGCCCCGAGATCAGGTTCACCGAATGGGCCTGCTTGACCTGTGGGAATGTCGATGGCCAAAGTTGTCAGGTCCATTGCTATGACTGGATCGTTCGTCGTCCCCCCGGGCGCAAGTGGGAGCTGTTGCTCCGGATATGGGGGCTGGCGGCGAGATGTCGGCCATCTGTTCGTCCCATACCGTCCACGCGGTTTTAGTCCACTTGAGGACGGCCCTATGTGACCTGGGATGCAGGGACCCCCGTCGACTGCGGCGGGTAAGATACGGGGTGTTTGGTTTTGTTTGCCGAGCGTTTCGGGTGGGGTGGTTGCGGTGGTGCGACAGGAGCGGGCGGTCCGGACGCGTCGGCTGATCCTGGAGGCGGCGGCGTCGGTCTTCGACGAGTACGGGTACGAGGGGGCGACGATCGGCGAGGTCGTGGCCCGCGCCGGGGTGACCCGCGGCGCGGTGTACTTCCACTTCGCCTCCAAGCGGGAGCTCGCCCAGGGGGTCGTGGAGGAGCAGTTCGGCCGGGACGAGATTCCCGAACGGCAGTGCAAGCTCCAGGAGTTCGTGGACCTCGGGATGGTGGTCGCCCATCTCATGCCGCGCGACCCGGTCCTGAGCGCGGGTGCGCGGCTCTCCCTCGGCCAGGACGTGTTCGGAGACTTCAGCGGCGGTGCGGCGCCCGGCTGGATCCAGCGGGCCGAGAGCGTGCTGGAGACGGCGGGCCGGCGCGGTGAGCTGCTGCCCCAGGTGGTGCCCGCCGAGACGGCGTGGCTGGTCACCGGGGCCTGGACGGGGGTGCAGATCCAGTCCCAGAAGATGTCCGGCCGGGCGGATCTGGAGCGCCGGATCTCCGCGCTGTACCAGCATGTGATGCCCAGTATCGCGGTGCCCGGGGTGCTGGCCACGCTCGACCTCGCGGTGGACCGGGGCGCCCGGGTGGTCGCGGAGCTCGCGGCGGCCCGGGTGGCGGAGTCCGGCTCGGACGGGGCGGGCGGGGCGGGCGGGGCGGATGGTCCGGACGGGGCGGGTGCGGCCGGCGTCGGACCGGCCTGAGTCGGGGCGCTCGGGGCGGCCCGGGTGGTCCGTGCGGGCCCCGTCCGAAGCGGTTCGAGGTCGGACGGGCGGTCCGGCGTCCGGTTCCAGTGGGGATTGCTCCGCCCAAAAACAAACAGCGCGTTCGGTTTTGTATTGACAAACCGTCTGTCCTGTTTTTGGATGGGCGTCGGGTGCTCGACCGACCTTCCAGCGGACCTGCGTGGACGGT
This sequence comes from Kitasatospora sp. NPDC041917, assembly GCF_055589745.1. Classification (NCBI taxonomy): domain Bacteria; kingdom Bacillati; phylum Actinomycetota; class Actinomycetes; order Kitasatosporales; family Streptomycetaceae; genus Kitasatospora; species Kitasatospora sp. NPDC041917. Next base: position 55,231 of record NZ_JBVJBI010000038.1, read on the forward strand.
GAACAGCGGAGCACCCGCCCGGCCGGCGGCCGTCGGGGCTGCCGATCCGTCTGGATATGGGGTGGTCGTCGTGGAGATCCGGGTGCTGGGGTCCTTGGGGGTCCGACTGTGCGGGGCGTCGGTGGTGCCGTCGGCGCCGAAGCCGCGGCAGGTGCTCGCCCTGCTGGCGTTACGGGCCGATCAGGTCGTGCCGGCGGGAGTCCTCGCCGAGGAGCTGTGGTCCGGCCGCCCGCCGCGCAGTGCCCGCACCACCGTGCAGACCTATGTGCTCCAACTGCGCGACCTCATCGACCGGGCGCTCGCCCAGGGCGACGGCGGCCCGGGGGCCTCCTGCGCGAAGGACGTCCTGGTCACCTCCGCCGGCGGCTACATGCTGAACAGTGGCGGCGGACTGGTCGACCTCCAGGAGTTCGACCGCCTCGCCGGGCACGGCTACCGCGCCATGGACGGGGGCGACTTTCCGCTCGCCGCCCGCCAGTTGGCCGACGCGCTCGCGCTGTGGCGCGGACCGGCCTTCGCCGACGTCCCGGTCGGCGGCCAACTCGCCGTCGAGACCAGACGGTTGGAGGAGATCAGGCTCTGCGCGCTGGACCAGCGGATCGAGGCCGACCTGCGACTCGGCCGGCACCGGGTGCTGCTCGCCGAACTCACCGTCCTGATCGACCGCTACCGCACCCATGAGAGCCTGCACGGCCAGTACATGATCGCGTTGCACCGCTCCGGCCGGCGGGGCGAGGCGCTGGAGGCCTACCAGCGCCTGCGGAACACTCTGGTAAGGGAGTTGGGCATGGAGCCGTCCGCGGCGCTGCGGCGGCTCCAGCGCTCCATCCTGCTCGCCGGCCCCGAACGTGCGGACCAGGAGCAGCCGGGCGCGCTCGCGGACGGCGCCGGCGCCCGCACCGCCCGGCTCACCCGGGTCGGCTGAGCCGGGCCGGTCGGGCCGGGTCGGCCGACCCGGGGCGCGGCGCCGGCGTCCGGCGGGGACGGGCGGGGACGGGCAGGGGCGGACGGCGGCGGACCCGGTGGCTATTCGGCGAGCACGCCGGTGTTCTGGCAGGCGTGCAGCAGCCACCGACCGTCATCCTGCCTGGTCATGACGTACAGTGGTGCGCCCTCCGAGTCCCCCTCCGGCGACCGGTAGACCTGGCGGACCTTGACGGCGGCCACGTCGGGGCGAAGGAACTGGATGTGCGCCGGCTCGTACGTGACGTCGCCGTCCCAGGTCGCGGCGGGCAGCACGGCACGGGTGAACTCGGCGATCGCGTCCAGGCCGAGGAGGACCTTGCCGTGCGCGGTGGTCCAGATCGCTTCGGGGTGGAACAGGGCGAGGAACGCGTCCGGGTCCTTGGCGCGCTGGGCGCGTTCGACGGCGGCCACGACCCGTTCGATGGCCTGGATGTCCGCCTCGGGGGCGGCCTGCGCGTTGGCTGCTGCTTCGGTGTTCATGTGGATCACTCTGGTACCTCAAGTGGCCTTGAGGTCAAGCCGGTCGGGGCGTTCCGGTGCGCAGCCCCAGGTAGTCGTCGAGGCGGGCGGAGGCGGTGAGCATCGCCAGGCCCCGGGTGGTGAGGCGCTGCTGCCAGCCGTCCAGGGCGGCGGCGAGCTCGCCGGTGCCGCCCGCGGTACGGATCTGCCGCAGCACGGTGGCGATGTGGTCCAGCAGGTAGCCGCCCCGGCGGAGCAGGTGGGCGAGTTCGGCGTCCCGGACGTCGGCGGGGAGGTAGCGGCGGTGGCCGGTGGCGCGGTCCCGGGCCGGGGTGAGGATGCCGGCGGCCTCCCAGGCCCGCAGCGTCGCGGGGGTGACGCCGAGCCGGTGTGCGACCTCGCCGACGGAGCGGGGGCCGGGCGCTGCGGGGAGCCCGGTTCCGGCGGCGGCGCCGCCGGTCAGGTGGCCGACGGCCTCGCGGACGGCGGCGAGGGTCTCCCGGTCGCGCAGCAACTGGGCGTGGCCCCGGTCGAGTTCGGTGAGGGCTTCGCCGATCCGGTCGGCGTGGACGGCGGTCATGACCGAGCCCGCGGTCGGGTACCCGTACGCCGGGACGAGGGCGAGGTAGGCGCGCAGGGCGGCGGCGTGCAGCTCGGTGTAGATCCGGTATCCGGTGGGCGTGCGCTCGGCGGGCGGGAGGCAGCCGTCGCGCTCGTAGTTGCGGATCGCCTGGGTCGAGATGCCGTGCTCGCGCGCGAGGTCGGAGGGTCGCATGGTCGTCCGGTCGTCTCCCATTCCGGGTCGGGTGGGGTGTGCGAAGCCGATCGATCGTTCGGGCTGTTTGAGGCTTTCGTCGGCGGCTGGGGGACAGAAGCGGGAAAAGTCTCAACCGTTCCTTCAAGGATACGCTTGAGGTCCATGAACCAGGACGTGTATGACTTCATCACCCCCGCGTGCGAGCTTCTGGGGCTGGGCGAGCCGACGCATCAGGAGCCGGCGTTCGGGCTGGTCCGCAACGAGCTGTTCGCCAGGCTGGTCGACCGGGGCTTCCGGTCGATCGCCCTGGAGACCGACCGGGTGGCCGCCCTCGCCGTGGACGCCTACGTCCGGGAGGGTGTCGGCACTCTCGAATCGGCGATGCGGAAGGGCTTCACGCACGGCTTCGGGGAACTCGCCCCCAACCGCCGACTCGTCGCCTGGATGCGGGAGTTCAACCGGCAGCGGCCGTCCGGGGAGCGGCTGGCCCTCCACGGCTTCGACATCCCGACCGAGAACACCAGCGCCCCCAGCCCGCGCCGCTACCTCGAATACGCCCGCGACTACCTGGGGCTCGACCTCGATGTCGCCGGTGTGGCGGGCGAGGACGAGCACTGGAGCCGTACGGAGGCGGTGATGGACCCGGCCCAGTCGCCGGGCGACACCACCGACGCCGCCCGGCTGCGCTGCCTCGCCGACGACCTTCTCCTCCAACTCCACATGCGGGCACCGGAATTGATCGGATCGACCTCGCCGGCCGAGTGGTACGAGGCCCGCGCCCGGCTGGCCGCCGGTATCGGACTGCTGCGCTACCACGCCCAGTCGGCGGTCCGGGGCCGCACCCCGAGCGCCCGGATCAGCGCCCTGCTCGGCGTGCGGGACGCGCTGATGGCGCAGAACCTCCTCGACATCCGCGAGATCGAGGCCCGGCGCGGACCGACCCTGCTCTTCGCCCACAACCGGCACGTGCAGCGGAACCCGAGCGCCTGGGCGCTGGGCGAGCTGGACTGCCGGTGGACCGGTGCGGGCCACACCGTCGGCGCGCTGCTGGGCGAGCGCTACGCCTTCGTCGCCGGGAGCCTGGGGCGCAGCGAGGCGCTCGGACTGGCCGAGCCGGCGCCGGGGACGTACGAGGCCCACCTGCGGGGACGCGGTGCGGCCTGGGAGTTGACGGACACCGCACTGCCGGCCGACGCCCGTACCCGCACCGACACCGTCCCGCGGCAGGGCTACTTCCCGCTCGACCGGGAGGTGCTCGACGGCGCGGTCGCGCTGCTGCACATCGCCGACGGCGCGGCGGTGACGGCCGGAGCCTGAGCGGCCGCCGGTCCGGGGTAGGCCTGACGCAGGTGGGCCACCAGGGCGGCGGTCGGCGGCGAGGAGGGCTGTCCGGTCGGCCAGGCGAGCGCGATCCGGACCCGGGGGACGGGGTCGGTCAGCGGACGTACGCGCAGACCGGGCAGCGGGCCCGGGTCCGGCAGCACGGCCACGCCCAGGCCGTGCGCGGCGAGTTCGGCCAACTGCGGTGGCGCGGCCGCCTCGACGCCGACCGTCGCCTCGACGCCGGCCTCGGCCAGGGCACGCTCCAGCGCCGTGCGCAGGCCGGTGCCGCGCGGGGTGCTCACCAGGGCGTGTCCGGCGAGGGCCGCGACCGGCAGCGCGTCCCGGTCGGGGGCGGCAACACCGGCCCCGCTTCCCGAGCCCCCGGCGGAGCCCGCGCCCGTGCCCGCGCCCGTGCCCGCGCCCGTGCCCGGGACCGCGCCCGAGCCGTGGACGGAGCCCGTGCCCGATCCCGCGCCCGAGGCGGGTCCCGCGCCCGAGGCGTCCGCGAGCGGATGGTCCACCGGGCAGGCCGCGACCAGCGGGACCTCCAGCACCGTGTGCAGCGCCAGCCCGCTCAGCGACGACCCGCCGTCGTCGCCCTCCGGCCCGTTCCCCGGGGTGGGCAGGCCGACCACGGCGAGGTCCAGCCGGCCGTCGCGCAGCGCGGAGAGCATCCGCGTGGTGGTGTCCTCGGTGAGCGAGAAGTCGATGCCGGGGTGTTCCTGGCGGAACGCCGCGAGCGTGGTGGCGAGCCCGGGGAAGGTCCCCAGCTCGGACGGCGGGGTCAGGGCCGCCCCGGCGACCATGCCCAGGCGCACGTGTCCGCGCCGCAGCCCGCCGAATTCCTGGGCCGCGCGGCGGGCCGCGGCCGCGGAGGCGAGCGCGGCCCGGGCGTGCGGCAGCACCGCCTCGCCGACCGGGGTGAGCCGTACGGTGCGGCCCGAGCGGTCCAGCAGCGGGTGGCCCAGCTCCCGTTCCAGCTGCCGGATCTGGGAGCTCACCCCGGGCTGGGTGAGGTGCAGCAGCCGCGCGGCCCGGGTGAAGCTGCCGTGCTGGGCGACGGTGACGAAGTACTGGAGCTGCCGCAGTTCCATAACTCCCGATCATAAGTGCCAGAACTTCCCGGTCTTGGACGGGTGTACGGTTCCGGCCGCAGGCTGGGCGCATGGAAACCGTGCCGCAGAACCAGGACACCGGGCAGATCCACTGGATCCGCGAGCAGATCGCGGCCGAGCGCCGCGAGCTCGCCCGGGTGTTCGCCGACCTCGCCCCGGAGCAGTGGAACTCGCCCTCGCTGTGCGGTGGGTGGCGGATCCGCGAGGTGGCCGCGCACATGAGCACCGGCTTCCGGCACTCGACGGCGCGCACGCTCCTCGAACTCGCCCGCTCCGGCGGCAACGTCCACCGGATGGCCGACCGGATCGCCCGCCGCGACGCGGCCGCCATGACCGAGCGCGAACTCGCCGCCGCCATGGCCGACCACGCCGACCACCCCTGGCGCCCACCGGTCGGCGGCCCGATCGCGGCCCTCGCCCACGACGTCGTCCACGGCCTCGACATCACGGTGGCGCTCGGCCTGCCCGCCCGGCTGCCGGCGGCGCGGACGAAGGCCCTGCTGGCCGGTGTCTCACCCCGCACCCTGCGGTTCTTCGGGGCCCGGCTGGACGGCGTCCGGCTGGTGGCGACGGACACCGCCTGGGCGTACGGCGACGGGTCGCTCACCGTGACGGGGCGGGCGGAGCACCTGCTGCTGCTCGCGTACGGGCGCCGGGTGCCGGAAGGCCTGCTGGCGGGGCCCGGCGCGGGACGCTTCACGGCGGACGCCACGTAGCGGCGGATCGGTGTACGGGCGTACGGGCGAACGGCGCGCTACCGGCGGTCGGTGTTCAGCCACTCGGTGAGGGTGGCGTGCAACAGCTCGACCTGGGCGCGGTCCAGGATCACCGTTGCCCGGGAGCCGGTGCCGTCCGCGCCGTCCGGGTCGTCCGGGGCGGGCCCGCCGAGGCCCAGCCGGAGGTACTCCACCGGGAGAGGCCAGCCGCCCTCAGGTTCGGGAGCGTCGCCGAACCGGACGTCCGGGTGGCAGTGGTTGGGGATCACGCCGAGTTCCAGCCGGCCCCCGCGGCGGTCGTCCTCGGCGGGGCTGACGTGCGAGCCCTGGGAGATCCTCGGGGCAGGCGCGTTGCCGTGACCGTCGTCGGCGAAGTACAGCCAGGAAGCGAAGATGGACATCCGGTTCTCCTCGGGTCTCGGACCTTGCGGGGCCGGAGCCCAGCGAGCGCCCGGGCGGCCGTCGTGCGGGTTCCGGGGGCCCGTGCCTACGATCGGAAGAAGTCCTTCCGGATGGTGGTGAGACGGAAGCCAGGTCGCCGATGGCCCCGAGGTCCGTGCAGTGGCCCCCGTACGTGCGGGTCGCGCCGTGGTTGCTGACCGCCGGCGGGCTGGTGTGGAACGCGCTGGACCCGACCGACTACTGGGGCGATCCGCTGCTGGCGGCGGCCGCCGTGCTGGCGGGCGCGCTGCTGGCGCTGCGGGACACCGTCGCGGTGGGCGCGGCGAATGTCCTCGGCATCCTGCTGCTGTCCACCCAGGACGGGTCGATCGGGACCGGGGCCGGCTTCCTGGAGCTGGCGAACACGGCGTTCGCGGCGCTGCTCGGGATCGGGGTGAACCGGGTGGTGGCCCGGCACGGGCGGCGGCTGGCACGGGTGCGGTCGGTGGCCGAGGCGGCGCAGCGGGCGGTGCTGCCGGAGCCCCCCGCGGCGGTGGGGCGGCTGTCGGTCGCGGCCTGCTACCGGGCCGCCCAGGACGAGGCACTGATCGGGGGCGACGCGTACGCGCTGCAGGTCACCCCGTACGGCGTGCGCGGGCTGATCGCCGACGTGCGGGGCAAGGGGTTGCACGCGGTCGGGGCGGTCTCGGTGCTGCTGGGCGCCTTCCGCGAGGACTCCCACCGGCTGCCGGACCTGGCCGCGCTCGCGGACGCGCTGGAGGACTCGCTGCTGCGGGAGAGCGAGCGGATGAGCGAGGAACTGCGGCTGGAGGGGTTCATCACCGCGCTGCTGGTGGAGTTCCCGCCGGGGGAGGAGAGCGTGCGCACGCTCGACTGCGGGCACCCCGGCCCGTACCTGCTGAACCCGTACCCGCGGGGCGGGGGCGAGCCCCCGGTGCGCCGGTTGGACGCGGCGGATCCGGGGCTGCCGCTGGGGATGGGCGGACTGGGCGTGGCGCGCCCGGCGCCGGAGAGCCGGCCGTTCCCGGCCGGGTGGACGCTGCTGCTGGTGACCGACGGGGTCACCGAGGCCCGGGACACGGCGGGGGAGTTCTACGACCCGGTGCTCGGGCTGGCCCCGCTGGGGCCGTTCGCCGGGCCCGGCGAGGTGCTGGACGCGCTGGTGGCGGACGTCGAGCGGTGGACCGGTGGGCCCAGGGACGACGACATGGCGGTGCTGGCGATCACCCGCCGGGCGGAGGCGGAGGCGGAGTCGGGCGGCTGAGGGCGGCTGGCGGGCGGCGGAGCAGTCGGTGGAACGGGCGGCGGAACAGGGGCGGCGAACCGGTCGGCGGAACAGGGGCGGGACGGGTGGCGGACCGGGTCGGGCTCGGGTGGTCCGTGACCGTCCGGTCACCTTGTCTACGGCTCGCTACGGTCACGCCGATATCACGATGAGGTGACGGCCTGGCCCTACTCCATGGAATCCGGCCAAGTTGAGCCTCTCCGTCCGGTGGCTGGAAAGGTGGCGTCCGAATACCGGACAAGGAAATGGACGGACGGGCCCGGAGCCGGTCGGAGTGCCCGTCGGCCGGTGCCGCCTAGGCCGACGGACGCCGCGGGCGGCGTGACGGCAGGAGAAGCGGTCATAAGGAGCGCGCAAAGGCGGGCCGGGGGAGTGGCGGGATTCGGCCGACCTGCGTTCCGTCCGGAAACGGACCTGGTGCTTGCCCCGTATCGAAGGGGTGACCGAGAGTCGCACCGATGAACGAGAAGCCCAGCCCCCGCCAGGCCCGTCTGCTCGGCCACCGCGACTTCCGGCTCCTGCTGACCGGAGCCGCGGCCGCCCAGACGGGCAGTCAGGTCACCCTGGTCGCCCTTCCCTTGGTGGCCGTGATGGTGCTCGACGCCACGCCGTTCGAGGTCGGTCTGCTGACCGCCGCCGAGACCGCCGCCTTCCTGCTCGTCGGCCTGCCCGCGGGCGCCTGGCTGGACCGGATGCGCAAGCTTCCGGTGCTGATCCGGGCCGACGTGGTGCGCTGCCTGGCCGTCGGGTCGATCCCGCCGGCTGCCGCCTTCGGGGTGCTGACCATGCCGCAGCTCTACCTGGTGGCGCTGGTCACCGGGGTGGCGACGGTCTTCTTCGACGTCGCCCACCAGTCCTTCCTGCCCGCCGTCCTGCCGCGCGAGCAACTGGTCGGCGGCAACGGCGCCCTGGAGACGGTCCGTTCCTCGGCGCAGATCGCCGGGCCGGGCCTCGGCGGCGGGCTGGTCCAGCTGCTCGGGGCGCCGCTCGCCATCGTGGCCGACGCCTGCGGCTACCTCGCCTCCGCCCTGCTGCTCGTCCGGATCAAGGTCGAGGAGCCGCGGCCGGAGCCCGAGCCGGGGCGCTCGCTGCGCGCCGAGGTCGGGGAGGGCGTGCGGTTCGTGCTCGGCCACCCGCTTTTGCGGGCGATCGCGACCGCCACCGCCACGTCCAACCTGTTCTCCGCCGTGCTGACCGCCGTACAGACGGTGTTCTGGGTACGGGTGCTCGACCTGTCGCCGGGAGCCATCGGCGTGCTGCTGTCGGTCTCCGCCGTCGGCGGACTGGCCGGCGCGCTGTGCGCCGGGCAGCTCGCCCGGTGGATCGGACAGGCCCGGCTGATCTGGCTGTCCACGGTGGTGACGGCGCCGTTCGCGCTGCTGTGGCCGCTGTCCGGAGGCGGTGCGGGCGTGGTGCTGTTCGGACTGGCCTCCGGGGTGGTGCTGTTCGGCGCGGTGGCCTACAACGTCGCCCAGGTGAGCTTCCGGCAGAGCATCTGCCCGCCGGAGCTGCTCGGCCGGATGAACGCCACCATGCGGTTCCTGGTGTGGGGCACCCTGCCGATCGGCGCCCTGATCGGCGGCGTGGTCGCCGAGGCGGCCGGGCCGCGCACCGCGCTCTGGCTCTGCGCCGCCGGCTTCCTGCTGGTGCCGCTGCCGCTGCTGCTCTCCCCGCTGCGGCGGATGCGCGAGCTGCCGGGCCCCGACCGTACGGCCGGGCAGGACGCGGACGCAGAGGCGGACGCCACCGACCAGGAGAGCGCGGTGAGCCCCGGCACGTCCTGACCGGCCGCCCCACCCGCGCCTTCCGCACCTGAACCCTTCCTGCCGACCGCACCTGAACCCTTCTGCCGACCGCACCTGAACCCTTCTGCCGACCGAACCCGATCCCGCACGTCCCGGACCCGAGCAGGGCACCGGCCGATCCCCCTGACCGATCCCCGACCCGAGCCGCGACCGGAAACCGGAGACCGTTCCCGTGCACGCCAGCATCACCGCCGCCTACCTCGCCCGGTACCGCTCCGCCGCCGCCGAATCCCCGGTGGAGCTGCTCCCGCTGACCGGCGCCCAGCGGCGCTTCCTGATCACCCGCCGACTCGCTCCGCAGAGCCGCACCGACGTCGTCCCGCTGTTCTTCGCCTACCCGCGCGGCACCCTCGACCTGGGCCGACTGGCCCGCGCCGCGGCCGCCGTGGCCGCCCACCACCCGGCGCTGTGCGGCGGATTCGCGACCGTGCGCGGCACACCCGTGCTGCGCACCGGCGGCCCCTCGGCCGAGGCCGCCCGGATCGCCGTCGCCCCCGGCGGCACCGCCCGTGCGGCGCTGCGCGAGGCCCTGTCGAACTGGCCCGGCGACGGACCCGCGCTGCGCCTGCTGGTGGCCGCGGACCCGGACGGGGACGAGGAACTGCTCGCCCTCGCACTGGACCACGCCGCCTGCGACGAGCAGTCGCTCGGCCTGCTCACCGCCGAACTCGGTACCGCGTACGAGCGGGACGAGCCACCGGCGGACCGGCCCGACCCCCGGGCGCTGGCCGACTACCGGCAGGCCGTCGAACTGCAGCTCGCCGCCGAGGACGCCGCAGGCGGCCCCGCCGCCCAGGCCCACTGGGGCCGCCGGCTGGGCGGCCTGACCGGGGCGGGCGGCGGCGCGGCGACGTCCACCGGCATGCTCACCGAGCGGCTGCCCACCGCCGGGGGCGCCGCCCGCGGCGCCGTCTTCCCGGCCCTGCTGGACGCGGTCGGCTCGGCCCTGCACCGGCTGCACGGGGCGGACGGGGTGGACGGGGCGGCCCGGCCGGAAACCGGGGGAGGGCCGCTCGCGCTCGGCTACCCGTGGGGCGGACGACCGGCGGGCGCACCCGCCGCGCTCGGCTGCTTCCTCAACACCCTGGTGCACCCGGCGACTTCGGGTCCGGTCGCGGACCTGGACGCCCTCGCGGACGCCTGGTGGGACGACCTCGACCAGGCCGGAACCCCCTTCGACGAGGTGGTCCGCGCCGCCCGCACCGCCGGGGCCCCGTGGTCGGGCGCCCTGGACGGCCTGCTCACCATGGAGGACCTGCACCGCCGTCCACCGCTGGTGCTCGGCGGCACCCCCGGCCGGGAGACCCACCTGGACGGGCGCCCGCTCGCCGCACCGCTGGCCGTCTCCGCCTCGCACGGCGACGACCTGCTGATCCGGCTGGCCTGGGACCGCGACCGCTTCCCCGAGGCCGACGCCCGGGCCGCCTTCGGCGAACTGCTCGCCGTGCTGCGGCACCACCTGCACACCCGGCCGGTCCCGGTCCCGCAGGCCTGACGCGCCCGGCCGGCCACGTCGGCCGCCCGACCGCGTCGTCCACCCGCCCGCACGGGCCTGACCGCAGGCGTCCGACCGCACGCCCCACCCCGCGGGCCCCGAACTCCCGCGACGGACCCACGACGGATCCACCACGGAGCCACGACGGATCCGCCACGACCCACCACGCCCGTTCGCGCGCGTCCGACACGCCGCCGGACGGGACCCCGGGCCCAGGGCCGCACCTCACCCCGGTACGCCCCTGGGCCGCCGGCCGGCACGGGAACACCCCACGTCCGCGTCCGGCCACCGCAGTGCCGACAAGCCCACCACACAAGGGAATCGACCATGTTCGCACTCTCTCCCTCGCAGGAGATCGTCTGGCTGCACGAGCAGATGCTGCCGGGCAGTCGCGCCTACAACTTCACCGCCGTCCTCGACCTGTGGGGCACCCTCGACCGGGACGCGCTGCGCACCGGCCTGGCCGCCGTGCTGGCCCACCACCCCGGTCTGCGGCTGGAGTTGGTGCCCAGGCCGGAGGGGCTGCCCGGCCAGCGGGTCGCCGACGTCTGCGAACCGGAGCTGCGCCACAGCGACTTCGCAGCCGAGCAGGACCCGGAGGCCACCTTCCGCCGGCTGCTCGCCGCCGAGGCCGAGGAGCCGCTGGACACCGAGCGGGCGCCGGTGCTGCGCTGGCACCTGGTCCGGCTCGGCGACGACCACCACCGGCTGATCCACGTCGAACACCACCTCGTCCACGACGGCCACTCCTTCGCGATCCTGCTGCGCGACCTGTTCACCGTCTACCGCGCCACCGTCCTCGGCGAGCCGTACGAGCTGCCCACCGCGCCCTCCTACGAGGACCACGCCCGCGCCGCCGCCGACCTCCCCCGGGACCGCGGACTCGACTTCTGGACCAAGGAGCTGACCGACGCCCCGCGCGAGGTCACCCTCCCCGGGCTGGCCCGGCCGGGTGTCGAACGGCGCCACCGCGGCGGCCAGCTGCGCCAGTCGATCGGGGCCGACCTGGCCGAGCGGCTGCGTGAGCGCAGCAAGGCCGACGGCCACACCCCGTTCAGCACCCTGCTCGCCCTGTTCGCCGAGCTGCTGCGCCGGCACAGCGGCCACCGCGAGGTGGTGATCGGCACCGCCGTCGGCAACCGCCCGGAGGGCTTCGAGGGCACCGTCGGCATGTTCGTCAACACCGTCCCGCTGCGCCTGCGGCTCGACCCGGCGGTCCCCGGCACCGACGCCGTGGACGAGGTGACCGACGTCCTGCTGCGTGCCCTGCCGTACCAGGACCTGCCGGTCCAGGAGCTGACCCGCCGGCTCGGGCTGCACACCACCGGCGCCGACAACCCGCTGTTCAACGTGATGTTCAGCGCGCACGACGCGGCACTGCCCGACGTCCAGGCGCCCGGGCTGGAGGTCTCGCTGTACGAGGGCTTCAACACCGGCACCACCCGCTTCGACCTCGACCTGGTGCTGCTGCCCGACGACCGCCGGGTGGTCGGAGAGAAGCACGGCGCCGCCGGGATGACCCTGGTCTGGGACTACGACGCCGACCTGTTCCGCGAGTCCGAGGCGGTGCTGCTGTCGGAGCGGCTGCTGGAGCTGCTGCGCTGCTACCTGGACCGCCCGCAGGCGCCGATCGCCGGGCTGGCCCCCGCGCCCGAGGCCGAACCGGCCGCCCCGGTCACCCCGGCCGCACTCGACCCGGCCGCCGCCCACGACCCGACCTCGCTCGCCCTGCTGGCCGGCACCGAGCGGATCAGCTACGGCGAACTCGACCGCAGGGTCACCGAGTTGGTCGAGCGGCTGCGCGCCGCCGGAGTCACCCCCGGCCAGCCGGTGGCCACTGTGCTGCCGCGCGGCTCCGACAGCGTGGTCGCCCTGCTCGCCTGCCTGCGGTACGGCGCCGTGTACGCGCCGCTGTCCACCGAGGACCCGGCCGCCCGGCTCGGGCTGCTGCTGGAGCGGCTCGGCCCGGCGCTCGTCCTCGCCACCCGGCAGAGCGCGCTGGCACTGCCCGCCGAGGGCGTCACCCCGGCCCTACTGGACGGCCCCGTCTTCCCGAAGGCCGAGCCCGCCGCCGCGCTGGACGGCGCCGCCTATGTGATCCACACCTCCGGCTCCACCGGCGTGCCCAAGCCCGTCCTGGTCGGCCGCGAGGCCCTCGCCGGGTACGTCGCCGCGATCGCCGACCGCTACCGGCTCACCTCCGCCGACCGGGTGCTGCTGTTCGCCCGGCCGTCCTTCGACGTGGCCCTGGAGGAGGTGCTGCCCGCCCTCACGGCCGGCGCCGCCCTCGTCGTGCCGCAGCGCGAGGTGCCCACCGGGCCCGAGCTGGTGGCCGTGCTGGCCGCCCGCGGCGTCACGGTCGCCAACCTGCCCACCAGCTACCTGCTCGCCGTCCGCGAGGACCTGCGCGAGGCGCTGCGCGACGGCCGCTGGGCGCCCCGCCTGCTGGTGCTCGGCGGCGAGCGGCTGCCCGCCCGGGCGCTGGCCGGCCTGACCGGGGCCACCACCGTGCTGAACGCCTACGGCGTCACCGAGGCCACCGTCACCTCCACCGTGTACGAGGTCACCGACGCCGACGTCGCCGAGGACGGTGAGATCCCGCTCGGCGCCGAACTCGACGGTGTGCGCATCCACGTCCTGGACGACACGCTGCGCCCGCTCGCCCCCGGCTGCGTCGGCGAACTCGTCGTCGGCGGACCCCTGTTGGCCGAGGGCTACCTGGGGCTGCCGGAGCCCACCGCGGCCCGCTTCACGACCGTCCCCGCGCTCGACGACGCCCGCGTCTACCGCACCGGTGACCGCGGCTACCGCGACCTGGACGGGCGGCTGCGCTTCCTCGGCCGCGCCGACAACCAGGTCAAGCTGCGCGGCCACCGGATCGAGCTGGAGGAGATCGAGGCCGCGGCCTCCGCCGAACTCGGCGGCCGCTCCTGCGCGGTGCTGCTGCACACCGACCCGCAGACCGGCCCCCGCCTGGTCGGCTTCCTGGAGGGCGCCGACCGCCCCGACCAGGCCGCCCTGCACGAGGCGCTCGCCCGCCGGCTGCCCGGCGGACTCGTCCCGGCGAGCTGGACGGCCGTCGCCGCGATGCCGACCCTGCCCGGCGGCAAGCCCGACCGCGCCGCCCTCGCCCGCCTGGCGGACGAGGCCCCGGAGGCGGAGGAGGTCGAGCCGAGCGAGTTCACCGACCCCGGCCAGCAGCTGATCGCCGCCGCCTGGCGCGAGGTGCTCGGCCACGACCGCTTCGCCGCGGACTCGCACTTCTTCGAGGTCGGCGGCCACTCGCTGCTCGCCGCCCAGCTCGCCGCGTACCTGGAGCCGCACCTCGGCAGCCGGCCGCCGCTGCGCACCCTCTTCCGACACGCCGTACTGGCCGACCAGGCCAAGGCCCTCACCACCGGTGGTGCCAAGTGACTTCGCCCTCCGCCGTCCTGGAAGCCGGCCACCGCGAGCTCGTCGAGGCCTTCGAGAGCTTCGTGCGCCGCGAACTCGTGCCGCTGGCAGCCGAGCTGCCCGAGACCGCCGACCAGGTCCCGGCCGACCTGCGGACCTACGTCCGCAAGCGCTCCGCCGCCCTCGGCTTCTACGCGGGCGACTACCCCGAGGAGCTCGGCGGCGCCGACATGCCGTTCACCGCCGTCGTCCTGCTGCACCACGCCGCCGGGCGCAGCGGCTGCGTGCTCGCCCCGTACGCGCTGGCCGGCTCCGACGGGCCCAGCCCGCTGCTGCGGCACGGCACCCCCGAGCAGGTCGAGCGCCACCTGGTCCCGCTGGTGCGCGGCGAGCAGACCCGCTGCCTCGCCCTCACCGAGCCGCACGCCGGCTCCGACGCGTTCCACCTCACCACCACCGCCGTGCGCGCCGGCGAGGGCTGGGTGCTGAACGGCCGCAAGACCTTCGTCAGCAACGCCGAGCACGCCGGGATCGCGCTGGTCGTCGCCGCCACCGACCTCGGCGACGGGGCCGGCCCCACGGCCGGCGCCACCGCCTTCGTGCTGCCGATGGACCAGCCCGGGCTGCGGATCGGCCAGCGCTACGAGGGGATGTCCGGCGAGCCGCTGTTCGAGCTGCTGCTGGACGGGGTCACCGCCGGCCCGGAGGCCGTGATCGGCGGCGAGGAGGGCGTCGGCGCGGCCACCGCCCTCGCCATCGACAGCCTCTCGCGCGGCCGCCTGGTGGTCGCCGCGATGTGCAACGGCATCGCCGAGCACGCGCTGCGGATCGGCGTCGAGTACGCCAAGGACCGGCGGGCCTTCGGCCGGGTGATCGGCGAGTACCAGCACATCCAGGAGCACCTGGTCGCCACCCGGGCCGAGGTCGAGGCGTCCAAGCTGCTCACCCTCGCCTGCGCCCGGCTGGTCGACGAGGGCACCGAGTCCCCCGAGAACGCGGCGCTCGCCAAGCTCACCGCCTCCGAGACCGCCGTGCGCGCGGTGGACCGCTCGCTCCAGGTGCACGGGGCCACCGGCTGGGTGCGCGGGCACCCGCTGGAGTTCCTGTACCGCTACGTCCGGATGACCACGATCATCGAGGGGACCTCGGAGGTCCAGAAGGTGATCATCGCCCGTTCCATGGGCCTGAACTGACGAAGCGTCACCTTCGTACGCGACTTCCTGGAGATGATGATGGAACACCTTGACACGAAGGTCCCGAACGCGGACGCCCCGAGCGTCGACGCCGCGAACACCGGGACTCCGAACACCGGGACTCCGAACACCGACGCCCCGAGCATCGGTTACGGCCGTCCGCACCAGGACGGCGCGGTGCTCGACCTCTTCACCACCTGGGCGCACCGCACCCCCGACGCCCCCGCCCTGATCGACGGCGAGCAGGTCTACAGCTACGCCGAACTCGACCGCCTCGCCGACACCGTGGCCGAGGCCCTGCGCGGCAAGGTCGGCCCGGGCGACCTGCTCGGCGTCTGCCTCGCCCACTCGGTCTCGCTGGTCGCCGTCACCCTGGCCGTCGCCAAGCTCGGCGCCGTCCACCTGCCGCTCGGCCCGCGCCCCGGCGAGCACCGGCTGCGCGCCGTCGCCGAGCAACTGCGCCCGGCCTGCCTGGTCGGCGAGCCGGACCTGCTGCCGCCCGGCGGCGAGCGGCTGCCGCTGGACCTGCCCACCGCCGGCGTGGTGGCCGCCCTGAACCCGGGCGAGCAGGTGCGCGTCCCGGCCGGTACCCACTACGCGGTGCTCACCTCCGGCTCCACCGGCACCCCGAAGGCCGTCGCCGTCACCGAGCCCGCGCTCGGCGCGCTGTTGCAGTGGTACCGCGGACTGACCGGCCTCGGCCCCGGGGAGCGGCACAGCTTGCTGATCGGCGTCGCCTTCGACCCGCACATGCAGGAGCTGTGGGCCGGCCTCACCTCCGGCGCGGCCCTGGTGGTCGCCCCCGAGGCGGTCCGCTGGGACACCGGTGCGCTCACCGACTGGTGGCGCGAGGCCGGCGTCACCGTGTCCATCCTGCCCACCCCGCTGGCCGAGCCCCTCCTCGGCCGGCCCTGGCCCGCCGAGTCGCCGCTGCGCCACCTGGTGATCGGCGGCGACCGGCTGCGCCGCGCCCCCGGGCCCGACGTCACCGCGACCGTCCACAACGCGTACGGCCCCGCCGAGGCCACCGTCACCACCACCGTGCACACCATGGCCCCCGGCGGCGACCACGGTGCCGGCGCCCCGCCGATCGGCCTGCCGATCGACGGCGCCGTCCTCCTGGTCACCGACGAGGACGGCCGCCCGGTGCCGCGCGGCACGGCCGGCGAGCTGCGGATCGGCGGCCGAGGCCTGGCCGCCGGGTACCTCGACCCCGAGCTGACCGCCCGCCGTTTCGTCGGCGCGCCCGCCGGCGTGGTCGGCACGGACCGGGTCTACCGCACCGGCGACCGGGTGGTCATGCGCCCGGACGGCGTGCTGGAGTTCCACGGCCGCCTCGACGACCAGGTCAAGGTCAGCGGCGTGCGGATCGAACCCGCCGAGGTCGAGGCCGCCTTCGAACGCGACCCGAAGGTGCGCCGGGCGGTGGTCGCCGCCGAGCAGGCGCCGACCGGCGGGGTCCGGCTGCTCGCCTTCGTCCAGGCCGAGGACGGCGCCGACCCCGCGGCGCTGCTCGACGCCGTCCGCCCGTGGCTGCCCGAGCAGGCCGTGCCCTCCGCCGTCCGGCTGGTGGAGCGCTTCCCGCTGGACGCCAACGGCAAGGTGGACCGCCCGGCCCTGCTGGCCGACGCGCCGGCCCCGGACGAGGAGGCCCCGGCGGACGAGGCCGGTACCCCGGTCGAGCGCACCGTACTGAAGCTCTGCCGCGGGCTGATCGGCCGTGCCGACCTCGGGCCCGAGGACAACTTCCTCGCGTCGGGCGGCAATTCGCTCGCCGCGGCAAGACTGCTGGAGGCCCTGGAGAACGAGTACGGCGTACGGCTGCGCGCCCCCCTGGTGCTGCGCCAGCCCGACCTGCGGGCCGTCGCCCGGCTGGTCGAGGAGCGGGTGGCCGATCTGGCCGCGACCGCCTGACCCCGCCCGAACCTCCTCAGCGGGGCGCCCCGGCCCACCCGGCCGGGGCGCCCGGAAGGGAACCACCCATGACCACCAGGACCACCGCGCACCGCGCGCACCCCGCGACCTCCGCGCATCCCGCGACCCCCGCGGCTCCGCTCGACCGGACCACCGAAGCCCCGCCAGCCCTGCCCACCCCGCTGCCCGCCCTGGTCGCCCGGCAGGCCGAGCAGCGGCCCGACGCGCTCGCCGTGACCGACGGCTCCACCGTCCTGACCTACCGCGAACTCGTCGACGCCGCCGGTCGGTTGGCCGCCGTCCTGGCCGATCGGGGGATCGGCCCCGGCAGCGCCGTCGCCCTGCTGTGCGCCCGCTCGACCCGATTCGTCGTCGCCCAGCTCGCCGTCTGGCGGGCCGGCGCACTGGTCGTCCCGCTCGACCCGGCCTACCCGCGCCCGCGGATCGCCGAAATGATCGCCGACGCGGACGTCCGGCTCGTCCTCGGCGACAAGGGACTGCTCGCCGAGGCCGGGCTCCCCGAGGACCGCACCCTGGCGCTGACCGAGCGCGGCACCGAGGCCGCCGACGGCACGGCGCCCGACGCCGCCGACCCGGCCGCGCCCGCCCTGCTCTACTACACCTCCGGCTCCACCGGCCGCCCCAAGGGCGTCCTCGTCCCGCACAGCGCCGTCGCCGACCTGGCCACCGCCGAGGACTCGATCGGCCTCGGCCCACGCGACCGGGTGCTCTTCCACTCCACCGTCTCCTTCGACGCCACCACCTTCGAACTGTGGGCCCCGCTCGCCCGGGGCGCCGCCGTGGCCGTCTCCCCGAGCGAGCGCCCCAGCGCCGAGGACCTGGTCCGCGACGTCGAGAGCTTCGGCGTCACCACCGTCTTCCTCACCACCGCGCTCTTCCACCACCTGGCCGCCCGGCGGTCCCGGGTCTTCGGCGTGCTGCGCACCCTGGTCGTCGGCGGCGAGGCACTCTCCTCCGAGTACGCGGGCGCCGTGCTGCAGGCCTTCCCGTGGCTCGAACTGATCAACGCGTACGGGCCGACCGAGGCCACCACCTTCACCACCCTGCACCGGGTCACCCGGGCCGACTGCGCCGGATCCGTCCCGATCGGCCGGGCCTTCGGCGGCACCCGGGCGTACGTCCTGGACGAGCGGCTCGCGCCGGTGGCGCCGGGCAGCGTCGGCGAACTGTGGATCGCCGGCGACCGGCTGGCCCTCGGCTACCTCGACCGGCCGGAGCTGACCGCCGAGCGCTTCCGCGAACTGCCCGGCATCGGACGCGCCTACCGCAGCGGCGACCGGGTCGCCGAACGGCCGGACGGCGCCCTGGAGTACCACGGGCGCACCGACGACCAGGTCAAGGTGCGCGGCTTCCGGATCGAACCCGGCGAGGTCGAGCACGCGCTGCTCCAACTGCCCGAGGTCGCCGAGGCGGCGGTCGTGGTCCGCCGCGCCGGACAGGTCGACGCCGCGCTCACCGCCTGCCTGGTCCTCGCCGAGGGCTCCCGCCCGGCCGTCGAGGCGCTGCGGGCCGCTCTGGCCGAGCGGCTGCCCGCCCACCTGGTGCCCACCGCCTGGACGGTGCTCGCCGCGCTGCCGCTGACCGGCAGCGGAAAGGTGGACCGGCGGGCGCTGGCCGCCGACGAACCGGACGGGGCACAGCCGTCCGCCGCCGCCGAACTCGGCCCGATCGAACAGGTCGTCGCCGAGGCGTGGAGCCGCGCCCTGGAACGCCCGATCACCGACCCGTCCGCCGACTTCCTCGCCGAGGGCGGGCACTCGCTGCTCGCCATGTGGGTGGTGGACGACCTGCGCGAGGACCTCGGGGTCGAGCTGTCGCTCGCCGACTTCCTCGGCCACCCGACCGTCGCCGCCCAGGCCGAGCTGCTGGAGCGCGCCCTGCGGGCCGCCGACGACACCCCCGGAGCCGACCGATGACCACCGTCGACCAGAGCGACCTGCTGCGCCGCGCCCGCAACCGCCGCGCCGCCACCCCCGTCACCTTCGCACCGCAGACCGGCCCCGCCGAATCGACCGGCCCCGCCCCGCTCTCGCACGCCCAGCAGCGGATGTGGCTGATGGACCACCTCGGCCAGGGCGGCGCCCTCTACAACGTGCCGGTCGCCACCCGGCTGCGCGGCCCGCTCGACCGGGCGGCCCTCGCCACCGCGATCACCGGCCTGACCGAGCGGCACGCCGTCCTGCGCACCCGCTACCCGCGCCGGGGCGACGAGCCGTACCAGCAGATCGACCCGGTCGTCCCGGTGCCGCTGCCGGTCCTGGACGCCACCGGCCCGGAGCAGCTCGCCGCCGAGGCCGCCCGGCCGTTCGACCTCGCCACCGGCCCGGTGCTGCGGGCCCTGCTCCTGCGGCACGGCCCCGACGACCACACGCTGCTGCTGACCATCCATCACATCGCGGTGGACGGCGGAACGTTGGGCCTCCTCACCTCGGACCTCGCCGAGCTGTACCGCGCCGCGCGCGACGGCGAGCCGAACCGGCTCCCGCCGCCGGCCCCCTCGTACGCCGACTACGCCCGCCAGGAACGCGCCCGCGAGGCCGAGCTGACGGCCAGCGCCGGCGTCCTCGCGGCCAGGCTGTCCGGCGCCCGGCCGCTGCCCCTGCTGCGGCCCGTCCCGCCCGGCGCCCGGGAGCGCCGCGCCGCGCTGCACGCCGCCCCGCTGGATCCCGCCGTGGTGGAACAGCTGCGCGTCCTCGGCGCGCGGCACGGCGCCACGCTGTACACCGTCGTGCTGGCCGCCGCCTTCGCCGCGCTGGGCATCGCCTCCGGGCAGGACGACCTCGTCCTCGGCTGCGCCAGCGGCCACCGGGCGCGGCCCGAGTTCCGCCGGACCGTCGGGCTCGCGGTCAACACCCTCGCCGTGCGGGCGAATCCGTCCGGGGACCCGTCGTTCACCGAGCTGCTCGCCCTGGTCCGCACCGCCCTGCTCGACGCCCAGCAGCACCACGAGGTGCCCCTCGACCTGGTGGTCGAGCGGCTCGGCGCGGCCGCGCGCGGCGCGGACGGCACGCCGCTGCTCTCGGTCAGCTGCGACCTGGTCCAGACCGTCGACCCGCTGGCGCTGCCGGGCCTCGACACCGAGAACGTGGAACTCGACCTGGGTCTGGCCAAGTTCGGCATCACCCTGCTGCTGGAGGACGGCCCGGGGCCGCGCTGCCTGCTGCAGCACGACCGGGACGCGCTGGACCCGGACACCGCCGCCCGGCTGCTCGGCGCCTTCGCCGAACTGCTCACCGCCGTGGCCGCCGACCCGGAACGGCGGCTGTCCGAACTGCCCGGAGAGCGGTTGACGGCCGCCGAACACCCGGTCGTGGAAGCCCTGTCGGCCGATCCGGCGGTGGTCGAGGCGGCCGTGGTCGAGAACCCGGACGGCCCGCCGCTCGCCTACGCGGTGGTCCGCGGGCCGGTCGCGCCGAGCGGCAGCGCCCTGCGGGCCACCCTTCGCGGGCGCCTGCCGGCCGCCGAACTGCCGCTCGCGGTCACCCTCGTGGACCGGCTGCCCCGCCGCCCCGACGGCACCCCCGACCGCGACCGGCTGCCCGGCGCCACCGTGCTGCCCGGCGCCACCGTTTTGCCCGGCGCCACCGCGGCGGCGGAGGGCCCGCTGGAGGCAGGCCCGCTGGACGTCGTACGGCAGGCCTTCGGCGAACTCCTCGGCACGACCCCGCCCGCCGACGGCGACTTCTTCGCCCTCGGCGGCCACTCCCTGGTCGCCGTCCAGCTCGCCGAACGCCTGCGCACCCGTACCGGGCTGCCGCTCACCGGCCTCGACATCCTGGAGCAGCGCACCCCGCGCGCCCTCGCCGCCCTGCTCGCCACCCGCACGGACGAGCGCCGCGCGGCCCTCGCCCAGGCCGGTGCCCGTTCGCGGACCACCGGCGCCCGCACCGGCACCGTCCTGCTCACCGGCGCCACCGGCGGGGTCGGCGCGGCCGTGCTCCAGGAGCTGATGGCCCAGGGCCGGCCGGTCCGGGTCCTGGTCCGGCCGGAGTCCGCGCACCTGCCCGCGCTGAACGGCGCCGAGGTGGCGGAAGGCGACCTCGGCGACCTCGACAGCCTGCGCCGGGCCGTCGACGGCGTCGACGCCGTCATCCACTCCGCCTGCACCTTCACCGACCACGCCACCGACCTCGCCGCCATGCGCGCCCTGGTCGACGGCTGGCGGGGCGGCCCGTTCGTCTTCGTCAGCAGCATCGACGCGTACGGCCGCCCGGCCGGCACCGAGGTCCCCGAGGGCGGCCCCAGCAGCGCACCCGTCACCCCGTACGGGCAGGCCAAGCTGGACTGCGAGCGGATCCTCTTCGAGGCCGCCGCGACCGGCCGGGGCCAGGCCGTGGCCGTCCGCTCCCCGATCGTCTGGGGCCCGCACCACCGCCTGCGCGACCAGCTCCGCTGGGGCGCCACCGGCCCCCTCTACCAGGCCGCCCTGGCCGGCCGGCCGATCGGCCTGCCGGACGCCGAGGAGTGGCACGGAGCCTCCTGGGTGCACTCCGCCGCCCTGGCCCGCGCCCTCGGCGCCTGCCTCACCCCGGACCACCCCGCCGCCGGCCGGGTCGTCAACGCGGTGAGCGGGCACCTCTCCTGGGCCGACTTCACCGCCGAACTGGTCCGCCTGCTCGGCTCCGACAGCCCGATCGCCGCCACCCCCGACGCCGACGGGGAACTCCGCCGCCCCTGGCACTACCGGGCGGACACCCTGGCCGGCCCGCTCGCCCCCGAGCCCGGCGAGGACTGGCGCAGCGTCCTGGCGGCCATGGTCCGCTGACCCCCCGGTCGCGGGCGGCGGAGGCCGATGGTTCCGGCCCCCTCCGCCCGCTACCGCAGCCGCCGCAGGCGGGAGTTGGCGATGTTACGGGTGCGCCGGGTGCGGCCGTTCTCGGCGAGCAGGCCCAGCGCGGCCCGGTCGGGCGACTCCTCGGCGAGGCGTCCCTGGAGCCAGTTCTCCGCCGCGAGCAGCTGCTCCTCCTCCCACGGCTCGCCCAGGGCCGTCGCCCGCAGCAGCGCCCAGTCCCGCAGGCGCCGGGCGGCGAACGCGTCGGCCGCCACTGCGCCCGCCAGCTCCCGCCGCCAGGCCGGGAAGCCCGGGTCCGTCAGCAGTTCCGCCGCGCGCCGGTCCAGGTACTCGCAGACCGCGCAGCTCGCCATCGGGCGCTCGGGGTCGGTGAGCACCCGGGCCGCGAGGGCGGCCGCATCCTCGGGAGCCACGTCCGCGAAGGCCCGGCGGTAGCGTGCGAATCGCACGTGCTCGTCCGGCTCGAAGCCTTCCGAGCCGGCCGCTGCTGTCTCGGTCACCGGGGTTCTCTCTTCCGTCCTGTCGTGGCCGCTTGCCCGCCCGATGGTCGCACGGCCGGTGGAGGGCGGGTCCGGCGCCTCCGCCGGTGGCCTCCTTGACCTCAAGTCGGCTTGAGCTCCTAGCCTTCACCCGATCGATCGTCGGGCGACAGGAGAGACCGCATGATTCTCGTGACCGGAGCCACCGGCAACATCGGACGTTCCCTGCTGGAGGAGCTGCGGGCCTGCGGGGCCGGCCCCCTGCGGGGCCTCACCCGGGACGGCGCCCGGGCCCGGTTCCCCGAGGGCGTGGAGGTGCGCGAGGGCGACCTCGCCGACCCGGCCTCCCTGGCGCCCGCCCTCGACGGGGTGCGCTCGCTGTTCCTGGTGTCGCGGATCGGCTCCGATGCCGGGATCCTCGACGCCGCCCGCCGCGCCGGCGTCGAGCACGTGGTGCTGGTGTCGTCCGTCACCGTCGAGACGCATCCGCACCTGGGCCCCGCCCGGGAGAACGCGGACGTCGAGCGGCTGGTCATGGACAGCGGCATGGCGTGGACGGTCCTGCGGCCGACCCAGTTCGCCTCCAACGCCCTGTGGTGGGCGCCGGCGATCCGCGAGCGGGGGACGGTCCGCGTGCCGTACGCGGACACCGGACTGCCCACGATCCACCCCGCGGACATCGCGGCGGTGGCGCGGGTGGCGCTGACCGGGCCCGGCCACCGGGGACGGGTGTACGCGCTGACCGGGCCGGAGCGGGTGACGGCCCGGCAGCAGGTGGCGGCCATCGCGGCGGCCCTCGGGCGGGCGGTGCCCCTCGCGGTGATCGGCCGGGAGGAGGCCCGGCGGGAGCTGGCCGAAGCCCTGGGAGCCGAGGCGGCGGACGCGGTGCTCGACGTGACGGGCGGGGACGTCAACGACGGCCTGGTGGAGGTGCGCGACACCGTCGAGCGGGTCACCGGATCCCCCGCCAGGCCGTTCCACCACTGGGTCGCCGAGAACGTCGCCGCCTTCCGCTGACGAGCCCCCCGCACGGGCCGGGCACGCCCCGCCCGGCCCCCGGCCCCCGGCGCTCAGCCGATGGTCACCACCCGGGCCCACTCCGGCGGGGCGTCCGGCCGGTAGTCCGGCCGGTTCTCGTTGTACCGGACCGGCCTCGGGAAGAGGCCGACCACGGTGCGGCAGGGCGGGGCGGCGGAGGGCCACGGGGTCTGGCCGTCGGTCAGGACCACCACCACGTCCGGGCGGGGGTGGCCGCGCAGGGCGGTGCGGAAGCCGGTGCGCAGGTCGGTGCCGCCGCCACCGATCAGCGGGATGCCCTCGGCCCGGCAGAGCCGGTGGACGGCCTCGGCGGCCGCGTCGCAGGGGACGACGGTGACCTGGTCGCGGCGGCCGCCGACGGCCCGGCCGATCGCCGCGACCTCCAGCAGTGCGCTGCCCAGTTCCTCGTCCGAGACCGACCCGGAGGTGTCGATGATCACCGAGACCCTCGGTGGGCGCCGCCGAAGGCTCGGCAGCAGAACGCCCGGCACCCCGGCCGAGCGGCGGGCGGGGCGGCCGTAGCTGTAGTCCTCGCCCGCGCCGGGGCCCGAGACCGCCGAGCGCACAGCCGCGCCCAGCAACTGCCGCCACGGCTGCGGCGGGTGGAACGCCTCCTCGGCCCAGCGCTTCCAGCCGGCCGGGGCGTTGCCGGGGCGGGCCCGGATGCCCTCGGCGACCCGGAAGCGGACGGCGTCGCGCTCCTGGGCGGTGAGCCCGTGGGCGCCGTCGGGGCCGAGCTCCCACGGGCGGTCGAGGCCGTCGGCGCCGCTGCCGCACTCCAGCCAGGCGGCCTGCAGGCTGCGCGGGTGGAAGCGGTACCGGCGCAGGTACTCCTCCATGAGCAGTCCGTCCGGCAGCAGGAGCATCACCGGCCGGACGGCGCCGGCCGGGCGGGCCAGTCCGTCCCCGTAGACGTCGTCGTTGATCTCGCAGTCGGCGGCGATGTTCATCCGCAGCCGGGCGGCCGGGCCCTCCAGGCCGAGCTCCCGGGCGATCCGGTCGCCGCGACCGTGGTGGTCGCGCAGCAGGTGCGAGACCTCGTGCACCCAGACACCGGCCAGCTGTTCCACGGGCGTGCGGGCGACGAAGGCCGGCGAGGCGTAGCAGCGCCAGTACCGGTCCACGGCCATGGTCGGCACCTGCCGGGACTCCACCAGGTGGAGCGCGAACAGTGCCGTCGCCAGGTACGGCCGGACCCGGGCGGCGTGCAGCCGGGCGGCGTACAGCTTCTCGACGTCCAGCGGCGCGATCGCCGTGCCCGTCGCCGTGCCCGCGGTGCCCGTCGCCGTGCCCGTCGTCGTGCCGTTCATGGCCGCACCGCCCCGGGCTTCCGGGCACCGACGAGGTCGGCCCGGCGGGAGACCGCCAGTGCCGGGGCGAGCCGTTCGATCGCCGCCGGCACGTCCCAGTCCTCCCGGCGCAGCGAGGCCAGCGTGGTGGCCGGGACGACCAGAAGGTCCGGCGCGCCGGTCTCCAGCGCCCGGACCAGCAGGGCCCAGGCCGCGTCCCAGCGCGTCCGGTCGGGCCGGTTGCGGACCGCCGCGACCACCCCGTCCAGCACCGCCTGGCGCAGGTCTCCGCGATCGGGCAGCAGCGCGGCGCCCGGGTCGGCGAGCAGGTCCTCCGGGTCCGGCAGGTCCATCCGGTCCAGGTGCGCCATTAGCTCCAGCCCCGGACCGTCGCCGACCGCGCCGCGCACCAGCAGCGACAGCACCTCCCGGGAGGAACCGGCCGCGGTCGCGAAGGCGACCAGCCGCAGCGTCATGTCCCAGCTGCGCGGGGACGGCCAGGCGCCGCCGCGCCGGGTGTCGGTGGCGGGCAGCCGGTGCACCAGCTCGGGACGGGCGGCCAGCAGCCCGCACACCGAGCGCCGGGCCAGCGCGACGGCCGCCGACAGCGCCTGCGGGTCGAGCCGGGGCAGGGTGGCCACGGGCCAGACGCCGCCGAGGCCGCGCACCACCACCTCGTGGTCGTGCACCCACTGGAGGTGGACGAAGCGGTTGGCCAGCGGCGGGCTGAGCTCCCAGCCGTCGGCCGCCGAGGAGCGCGGGTTCGCGGCGGCCACGATCCGTACCCCGGGCGGGAGTTGCAGGGTGCCGATGCGCCGTTCCAGGACCAGTCGGAGCAGGGCGGCCTGGACGGCGGGCGGCGCGGTGGACAGCTCGTCCAGGAACAGGAGTCCGTGCCCGGCCCGCACCAGGCGCACCGCCCAGTCCGGCGGGGCCATCGGGACGCCCTGCTGTGCCGGGTCGTCGCCGACGATGGGCAGCCCGGAGAAGTCGGAGGGCTCGTGGACGCTGGCGATGACCGTGGTCAGCGGCAGCTCCAGGGCCTCGGCGAGCTGGTTGAGAGCGGCGGTCTTGCCGATGCCGGGCTCGCCCCAGAGCAGGACGGGCAGGTCGGCGGCGACGGCCAGGGTGAGCGCTTCCAGCTGGGTGTCGGCGCGCGGCTCGGTGGTGGTGTCGGCCAGCAGGTCGAGCAGCCGGCGGGCGGTGTCGAGGCGAGTGGAACCGGGACGGGAGGGGGCGGGGTGGGCGGTGCCGAGTCCGGCCGCGTCGGAGCCGGCTGCGTCGAGGAGGGCGGTTCCGGGCATGGGTGATCACCTCAAGGTGTGGAAGGGGCTTCGGTGGTGAACGGCGGGGCGCCGGGGTCAGCGGAGCGAGGTCAGGCGCGGGTGAGCCCGGAACGAGCCGTGGCGCGGGCGGGGACGGGAGGCCGGACCGTGCGGGCGCGAGCCGTACCGCACGCGCGGCGACGGGCGGTCGACGACTTCGGGCCCGGTCAGCCCGGACCGGTAGAGGCCGTACGCGATCCGCCGCTCGGCGGCCGCCGCCAGTTCGTCCCGCAGCGGCCCTTCGCGCAGCACCGCCTCCGGGCCGAGCAGGGCCTCGACCACGGCCAGTGCCCCGGCGAAGTCGCCGTGGTCCAACCGCTCGCGCACACCGTCCAGTTGGTCGGGTCTCCGGTGTGCCAGGTCGATGGTCCGCAGGCAGGGCAGCGGGGTGCCGGAGAGGGCGGCGAGCAGCTCCTCGCGGCGCAGTTCGGCCGGGTCGTGGTCGAGCGGGGCGAGCACCCCGTCGACCAGCCCGATCCGGTGGCGCGCCCCTCGGCAGTCCACCGTCCGCTCGGCCGGGGGCGGGGCGCCGGTCCGCGCGGACGGGCCGGGCAGGTGCCCGGGCGCCAGCGCGGCCGCGACCAGCGGATGCAGCCGGCCGGCCTCGATCGCACCGCTGCGGAGCAGGTCGAGGTCGGGCGGCACCCAGGTCGCGGCATCGGGCAGCAGCGGCAGCCCCGAGAGGTCCCCGGAGGCCTGCGCCGTCGACCCGTCCGGCCGGAGCAGCAGCCGCCGCCGGTGCCCGAGCCGCACCACGACGGGACCGGCGGGGAGGCCGTCGGCGCGCAGCAGCAGCTCGGCCTCGGCGGCCCAGCGGTCGACGGCGCAGCGCAGCGGCGGATCGCCGAGGTTCATGCCCGGCAGGCCCGTTGGCGGATCCGCCGCGCCGGAGCGGACGGCCAGCTCCGCGCTGCGCCCGGCGTCCCAGAGGTGCCGGTGCAGGTCGTAGCGGAACCGGCGGCCGGGACGCGGCCGCGGGTGCGGCGACCGGGCGTCGTGCCCGGAGCCGTCCCAGAGCTCCAGGCCGACCCGCTGCCCGTACTCCGCCCAACCGGGCGGTGTGCGGACCACCAGGAAGACCGGCGGCTCGCCCGGGTACCGGGCCAGCGGCACGGTGAGCCCGGGCCGCAGCAGCCCGTCGGGGGCGGATCTCGGCAGGTGCCAGCGCAGCAACTCCGGGGCCAGGCAGCGGAGATCGGACCGGACCCGGTCGGCGAGCTCCCGGCCGTGGACGCGGGCGACGTCCCGCAGACGGAAGTCGACCTCGACGTTGGCCGCGGCGCAGGCCCCGGCCCAGTCGCCGGACAGGCGGCGGGAGGTGGCGGTTTCGATCATGGAGGGCGGTACGGCGTACTCGCGTACGCGCCGCCAGAAGGAGAGGCGGGAGTCGTTCCCGTGCGCGGGGTGAGTGGGCATCAGCACTCACTCTTCGCGGACGGGACCCCCATTCTGTGAGCAGCGTGAGTGGTCATCGCCGGGAGCATAGCGTCCCGCACCGCCGCCCGCCACACCGTTGCGCCGCCCGGCCGTTCCGCTGCTCGGCCTTCCGCCGCCCGGCCGGGCGCTCAAGGGCCGCTGGAGGCCAGGTCGAGGCGGGTGGTCCGGGGCGGCCCGGGTGTGTTCTGGTGGAGGGCGGAGGGCGCGCGCGGGGGCGTAGACGCTGGCGCATGGAGCTGAGTGCGGAGGCTATGGTTCGCCGGCCCGGAGTGGCCTTGACTGGTGGACACGAGGACGGACGCGCAGGGTTCACGGAACCCGGCCGGTCCGACGATCCGAACAGGCTCCTACTCCGAGTGAGGGTGATTGTGATGGCTGGTGTGGTGGATCTCGCGGTCGGGTCCGGTGTGGTGCTGGTGGTCGGTGGGACGGGGAAGACGGGTCGTCGGGTGGCGGACCGGCT
>NZ_JBVJBI010000039.1:0-77744 GCF_055589745.1 Kitasatospora sp. NPDC041917
CACGCCTCCTACGAGCCCTTCACGCGCCCGCTCGACCTCCTCGGCATCGCCTGACCAACACAGTCACAAGATCAAAGGACTTTGCAACGGCCCTGGCCCAGGGTGTAGGTGAGTGTGATGACGGAGGCGGTTGGGGCGACCGCGTGGGAAGGTGCCTGCCTCGGCAGGCCCGTTTCTCGGGGCGTCCGCTGAAGCGGACATGACGATTTCCCGGGCCGTCCCAGCCCTCCAGTGGCTGCGCCGCAAGTGATACCTCTGTTCCTATTTCTATGAACGCAGTCACGGCATCCTTCTCCTCCTGGCGGTTCACCGTGTTGACGCCTGCCTGCCTCGGGCTGGCGGCACAGCGCCCGGTGGGAGCGCCGTGGGAGAAGAGAGAGCGGTTGGGCCGCTCCCTAGACCCTTCCCGGGACACTGGAGGCAATCGTGACTCAGAGGAACAATGTGACTTTGCGCGATGCCGATGCGGCGCGCTGTTCGACGCCTCGCCGACCGAGTAGCCGGCGGGGCTGCACGCGCTGGATACCGAGCTGCGTGTCGTCCGCGTCGACATCGCCACGCCCACCATGCACGGCAAGCGACCCGAGGCGCTTCATCGGGTCGCCGTTTCGCCGACGCTCATGACCTGGTTGCCTCCGAAAGACCGAGGCCCTACTGCAGGCGGTGCTCCGTACCGAAGCTCGGCGGCGGGTGGTACGACACCATCGACCTGTCCAGTGCTCGCACGACACTGGATATCGACGACGTCGCCGGCCCGGGCATCCACGCCGCGGTCACCATGGGACAACTGCGTACCGCCGTCCATCCCCTGGCAACCTTCGACCTCGCACCCGACGAGCTCGTCGCCCGCCTTGACGACACCCTCCAGGCGCTGGCCGCCGAACGGGCGGCCCGGACCGTGATGGACCCGAGCGAAGGCGAGTCCCCGACCACCGACTGCCTCTACGCCACCTACGACCCGCTCACCCGCCGATGCACCCTGGGGGCCGGCTCCCCGCTCATCCTCCTCACGCGCCCGGATGGCACCGTCGACCTCCCGGGCTGCCTCTTGCACCCCAGTTGAACACTGCCCGTGGAGATCGTCGGAGAGACGGCCCGCCCCTGGCCGAGCCGGTCGGACAGGGACGGCATACCTGCCTGCACGCTGTCCCACTGCCCTGAGCTGATACTGCCCATCAGTGAAGGTGTGGGGCGCTGGCTGGGCTGTTGCCCCTGAGGGAATCCGTGTCGCCTGAATGGGGCCTCGGCTTCGGCTAGTCCCGGGCGAAGCCATTGACGAGGGTGACGTAGGGGGGATCCTTACCTTTCAAGGAGAAGATCATGCCGTTGTATACGGTTCCCGATGTATACGTGGAGCAGACTGCCTGCGATGTGCACGTCATCGCTGCGGCTGCCACGTCGATCGCTGTCCCCACTGGCACCACTGATGCTGCCCTGGTTCGAGAAAAGTCCATCAGCTCATGCGCCGGCTAAGGCCCGTTGCCGCCCTCATCGGATCCCTATCCCTATTCCGTTCCGGGCTGCGCCGGTTGACTTTTCGAAAAGGAGACATACTCGATCGAGTAGCGTCCTGGGCCTACAGTGACGATAAGAAGATAAAACAGAACGCAGAGAAGAAATGGGAGGTATAAGGAGGTGGACAGGAGACTGGTACTTCCTCATGGATAGGAATAATGATAGTGCGGGCGTGATGGTATTAGGTTGGCAGTCTCGCGTGCCCTGGGTTTCTGCGCAGGGCGGCCATGACCGCGGCACTGGGCACGGACCAGGTCGCCGACGCGTATAACGTCGCCAACACACTGCCGAACACGGTTTCCTTCCCCTTGGTCGGCAGTGTGTTGAACGCCGCGTTCGTTCCGGAGCTGGTGCGGATTCGGCAGGCCGATCAGGTTGACGGGATCGCCGACGCGGAACGGCTCCTGGCGGCCTGTCTGATTGAGGTGGCTGCTCTGTCGGTGGCAGCCGTCTTCGCGGCCCCGCGGTTGGTCGACGCCCCCGGATGTCGGGCGCGTACCAGATGTTGATCCTGAGGTTCCGGTCTTGGTCCTCCGCCAAGACAAGTCCGGCCTTGTCGTGTTGGCCGGTTCCGTCCGGGACCAGCCAACACGCCGATGTCATGGTGAACCGTGCAACCCTTCCGCAAAGGGTTCATATGCGCACTGATCGGTGCCGCGCCCTGGCATCTCGAGCTTCTTGAGCTGCCCGCCGACGATGTGGGAGACCAGGGGCACCGGAAGCGCGTCGGGCCAGAGACCGGTCCGCTTGCCCTCCGTGAGCACCCGGCGGAACGCGCCGGTGGATCCCCGAAGACTTCGGCCGTTTGCCTTCAACTCCTCTGCGGCGCATTCACCTTCGCCCTCGACGATCTGGAGCAGGATCTGCTGAGCGCGGGGCGGGAGACGGTCGTAGTACGAGCGGGCCCGCTCCGGCGTCCAGCGGTCGTCGGGCACCGCGGTCACGACGGCAGTCGGCATGGCGGCGAGAGCGAGCAGCTTCTCGAGTGCCTCGGGGGTCGGATTCTCCACGGTGATCGTGATCTTCATGGCGGACACCTTTACAGCTCCGCTGGCCGAACACAAATAACCACGACAGACACGCCAGAGACGCGGAAGGCGCCTTGAGATGCCGTATGTACCAGCTCCTGTGTTGCGTCCTCTAACTGGATTTAGAGGACGCAACACAGGGCCCGGTACAGATAGGCTGTCCCGGACGGATCATCAGCCCGCCGTGCCGGAAGGAGAGCGCCCGTGGATGCCGACGCGTCGGACGACCTGCCCGCCCTGGTGGAGCGCTCCACCGAGATCGTGGTCGGCGAGCTGGTGGACGACGGCCAGGCCCTCGCGCCGTTCGCGCAAGCCGGGGTCGACCCCAACGAGACGCTGACCGAGGACGCGGCCGACGACCTCGCCTCGGCCCGGCCCGCGCGCACCAGCCAGACCTACGCCGAACAGTGGCGCTACTTCGCCCGCTGGTGCGCCGACAACGGCCGCCACCCCGGGCCGCGCACCAGCGAGGCGAACATGGTCTCCTACGTCTCCCACCTCCGCCGACGCGGCGGCCGCGACGGCACGGGCGCTCCCGTCAGTTCCCTGCGCCTGGCGATGGCCGCCATCCGCGACGCCAACGCCCGTGCAGGGTACGAGAACTGGCCCCCGAAGAAGGCGACCGCCGAACTGATCCGCAAGCAGGCCGCCGAACACGCCCGCGCCCGCCGCACCCCGAAGTCGAGCCCGCCCGTCGACGCCGCCCGCATCGCCCACCTCCAGCAGGGCACGACCGCCGACACCCCGCTCGCCCGCTGGCGCGACCTCACCATCCTGCACCTCGGCTACCGCACCCGCGCCCGGCGCTCCGAACAGGCGGCCTACCGCATCGACTCCGTCGCCTTCGAGCACCTGGAGGACGGCACCGAGCAGATGGTCGTCGGCAAACGCACCAGCAAGAGCGACCACTGGTCCACCGGCCGCGAGTACGTCGTCCGCGACCCGGTGGCGATCACCGTCGTCCGCACCTACATCTCACTGCTCGCCGAACTCGGCCAAGCAGAACCGCAGTTGCCGCTACTGCGCGGCATCACCCGCTGGGGCAGGCTCATGCCCGTCCCCGCCTCCGGAACCGGCATGACCGGCCACTCGGTGAACCGCGCCTTCAAGCGCATGGTCACCCGCACTCCCGGCTTCGACGCCAAGAACGCCACCAGCCACGGCCTGCGCGCCGGCGTCCCCGCCGACCTCGCCGCCCAGGGCTACAGCACGGCGGAGATCCTGGTCATCACCGAGGACTGGAAGTCCACCACCATGGTCGAGAAGTACGCCAAGGCCGGCCTGCGCCGCGCCGGCAAGGACAACCTCGGCCGGGCCCAACAGGCCCTCGACTCCCTGGTTGTGCCACCGCCGACCCACCCCGCCCAGTAGGGGGCAGCGATGTTATCGGCAGGATGATCGTTTGAACTACCGCCACGCCATGGGAGTCGGCCGCAGAAAGTGTTGGGTAATCGGGTGATCCCTCGCTCTTGAGGTCTTCGGCAAGACGGCGGGCTGCTTCGGTCTCGGTGGGGCCACCCGGCTCGACCTCCTCGCCGACTACCGTCTACACCCACGTCCTCCTCCGCCTCCAGCGCGACACCATCGTGCAGTGCCCATGCGCGTCGGCGTACCGGTCGGCGTGGCGCTCGTCCACCCGGGCCTCCTGGAGGGCCCGCTCGACGGCCTTCCAGGGCCATCCCCGCCGCCCGGCGGCAGACAGCGCCAAGCAGGCCGAGCTCCCGGCCGCCAAGGCCGCCATCATCGTCGTCCTCGTCGGTGTGGTCGTCACCGAGGTCGGCGGGGTACTGGGCAAGGGCGGCGTGCAGCGTCGCCCCGGCCTCCGCCTCGAAGTGCACAACGGGCCCCATCCGGCCGTCCGGACCGGCCTGGAGGACGACCAGGAGCCAGGCGCAGCATGGGAAGGGCGGGGCGGGGGCCGGCTGGCTTCGACCCCCGCTCGCCCGCACCACTGCCACCATCATGCGGGCGCGCAGCGTAGCCTTGACGGACATCCCATGAGCTGGAGAGTCAAATGGCGAGTGCGTGAGCCCAGGGGGACCGGGCAGTCCCCTTCCCATCGGCGGCCCGTCGTTCAGCTCGAACGAATGCCCTAGTCTCGGCGGATGACGCTCTACTTCGACCCGGCGGCCATCCTCGGGAACGACCGCGATGCCTTTCGGGGCCGTTGGGAAGACCGACTGTGGCTCAACGTTCCCGGGCCCTTCTACGGCGGGGAGACCGACACCTGCTGGACGGGACGGCTCTCGGCGCCCGCCCACGTCCTCTATGGAGGCGAGTACCTCAGCGAGTACGTCTATCGCCAGCCCCGAACGCCTGCGGACACGGCCATGCTGGTCGAGGCGGCAGACAACGACCCGTTCCTCGGGTACGGCTGTGATGGAGACTCGCGATGGACACCGGAAACGGTCCGGGAGTGGTGGCGTAACCGCAGCCAGGTCGTGCAATACCTGTCCGATCAGCGGAGCAAGTGGGATGAGGGCGATGCCTGGGCAGGCCAGGGCATAGCCGCCGCCGTTCGCGACTTCGAGCTCTACATCGCCGGTGATCTGGCAACTGACCTGCGGATCTACCTCTACTGGCTGGAAGAGCGGCGGTCCCCCACCCCCGTTGACCGGTTGCCCGCGCTGTAGCGTCACGCGGCGAGTGGAATCGCTGGGACCAAGCTGTCGCCTCGTCGTACGGCGTGCCGGTCTTGAGACAGCCGTGGAGGATACCGGCGAGCCGGTTGGCGAGTTGCCGCAGAGCGCCGCCTTCACCGACGCCGACCACCTCACCCGCTCCGCCGGGGCCTGCGACACATCCAGCTCCAGCCAGCCCTCATCGAGGGATGCCTGACCGGCACCGGCCTGTCACTCGCTCCACCAACTCCGCCCTGAAAACCTCAGTAGACGAGCTTCATCCACGCGCGGATGATCTACACCACCCTGACCCAGGCCACGCTCTACGGGCGGCGGGCCAGCAGGTGGGTGTCGAGGAAGCCCCGTTCGGACGCTGGGTCGTGGGGCAACCGAGCCACTGTGACGAGGCCGGTACCGGCCAGACCACTGGGCATCCGAGAGCAACTGAAAACGCGACACGGGACCAGAGTTCCAGCCAGAAAGCTCAACCTTTGCCAGACATGGCCTAGGGATCCGGCCAATGGCTTCGGGTCAGGTCCGCTTGCGGCTCGCGATCTCGTCAGAGAGCTGCTGCACGTGGGCGGGGTCCGCGTCCCGGGCAAGGGCGACGTAGTGGTCCATGACGGCCGGCCGGTAGCGCACGGGGAACGTCTGTCCTGGGGCGAGTCGGGTGAGCTCGGTGATCGTGAGGTTTTCGTCTGCGATACCGCGGAACAAGATGCCGCCGGCGGTCTCCACGTCGAACATCAGGACCACGCGTGGATTGCCGTTGACCTCCCGCCAGTTGACGAGAACGCCGAGCGCAAGCGCCCCCGTACGCAGTTCCGCATTGCGCTTCCGTGCATCACTGCTCAGGACCGGGTTCGGGGCGACGCCCGGGAAGTCGGGCCCGACGCCGAGCGATTCCCGACTCAGGTCGGGCCTGAGCTGCGCCATCAGATCGTTGAGCTTCTTCTTCGAACCGAACATCCTGGCCCCTCCCTCACACCGGTGCCGAAATCTCGGCCTGGCGCTTCGCCTTCACTGCGATTGTACGTCGCGGCCATTCCCGACCTCCGGCGCATCGCCCCGTCCCGATGGGGTCGCCGTCTGCGGTCGCGGACGGGCTCGGTCGGTGCACCTGTCTGTCGGACGAGCCACGTCCGCACGCCGACAGGAGGACCAATCCGTGATCGATATTGACCCCAACAGTTCTTCCAGCTCGGCGAACTGGGCCTCTGACAGCTTCGGCACACTCGCGGGACCTGATGAGCTCAGGGCCTCGATGCCGCCCTCGCGCCAGGACCGTCGCCAACGTTCCACCGACCGCTCACTGACCCGTACTTCACGGGCGATCACCGAGGTCCTCTCGTCTGCCTCAAACCGGGCAGCGGCCTCGAACCGAACCTGTTCACGAAACGCCCGCCACTCAGCGGTCAGGCCCCCACCCTGCGCGTACCGCATACCTCCGGCATACCGCAGGGATCACTACCTGTCACTACCCGACAACCAAACGAAAACCTCAGTAACAAGGCTGTGCTCACGCCGCAATCGGGCGGGCACGACATCCCATCAGCGATTCCGCTCCTGGCCGACCGGCAGGGGCAGGATCTGTCAACAGGACTCGAAGTCCAGGGAAGAAAGAGTGCTCACCTGCCGGCGGCTATCAGGCACCGAGTCTGCCGGATGGATCCTCGGTAGGTCTTATTAGGGAATCCGACACCGCCCGAGCAGGCCCTCGCCGCGCTGCGTCCCGGCGAACTGGACACGGACGAGCTCGTCGTCACCGCCGAGCAACTCGCCGTCAATGAACCCGCCGAATCGGGCCTGGCCGCAGGCCGGGTGTGGACGCGGACGATGCTGCCACCGGCTGTTCCGGACGGACAGGTCTGCAGTGCCCTCGGTGGGCCGACCTGCACAAGCTGCGGCGCTATGAGGCGAGGTGGCGGTAGGTGAGGACGCCGGAGGCAGGAGCCAGGGGAGGCGATGGTGACATGCTTGCCGGTCTCGGGCGCGTGGACGACCTTGCCGTCACCGATGTAGAGCTGGACATGGCCCCCGCCGTTGGTGATGACCAGGTCGCCCGGCACCAGGGCCCCGCGGGTGGTAGCCCTTCCCGCCTTGGCCATGCCCCAGGTGGTTCGCGGCAGTGCCACCCCGCCGACCTGCCATGCGCGCATAACCAGCCCCGAGCAGTCGAAGGAGCCGGGCCCGGTGGCGCCCCACGCGTACGGCTTGCCGATCTGCGCCCGGGCGAAGGCCACGGCCGCTGCGGTGCCCCTGCCGGCATCGGTCCCGCTGCCCTTGGCCTTGCCGCCCTTCGCGTCACGGCCCCGGTTTTTCTTGCTCCCAGCCCCGGACTTGGCGCTCGAGGACTTCTCCTCCTCGGGCAGCTCACGGATGCCCAGAGCCCCGGGCTCTGCCTCGGGCGTCACCCCGGCCCCGGACGGTGTCCCAATGCCGAAGGCCTGACCGGGCGGGTCCCCGGCGGAGGCCGACCGGATGTCGCTCCCGGTGGAGAACCGGACCGGCACCGCCCCACCGGACGCGTCCGTGACAGTCCCCGCCGCCGGGGAGAAACATGGCACATAAGACCCCCGAACCCACTGGCCGGGCCCGCATCCCATGACGGAATGCTCCGCTCTCAGACCCGGGGCACCCAAGCTCATGCAACGAGCGCGTAGTTGGTGAGCTGCGTGTGTTCCTGTCGGTCAGGATGCAGGTATATCCCTGTATGGTCCCTCCACGGGATGTACTTGGCGATCGGCGCCGTGCAGCCTGGTCGAGGCCCAGCCCGGCCAGATCGCTGGCGACCAGGCGCACAGCGAGCCGTCCAGGTCATAACCTCCGTCTTCCCGGCTCAGCGGGCACCTGTTCAGAAGCCGTTGTCTTCCCGAGAATGGTGGGCTCGGCCGCGAAGGCGCGACATCTGGACTCAGCCCGTGCGATGCTGTCGAAGGCTCAGGCCCAGCTCGCCTGGGCGCAGCTGGGAGAGTCGGCCTCAGGGGGGTATCAGCCCGGCACGCGCAGGGCTCCGGATTCGAACTGAATGGATTGGCGCGCTCTGCGCCCAATCGCTGCAGGTCAGGAAGTGTCGGCCCCGCGCTCGCGGGGATGGCTCCTGCCAGGCGAGCGGGCATCCGGTGCAGCGGGAAGTCGAAGCGCTGGACCGGGACCTGCTGCACGATCTGCTGATGGCGACGGTCGAGCCGTACGTCTACCGCGACGTTCTGGCCGAAGTCCTCGCCGACGACCCCCGCCAACGCGACCGGCTGCGCGCGTTCCTGAACCGGTGGTGAGCTACAGCCGGTCAGGGCCGTTCC
The DNA here is from genome assembly GCF_055589745.1 of Kitasatospora sp. NPDC041917. Taxonomy (NCBI): domain Bacteria; kingdom Bacillati; phylum Actinomycetota; class Actinomycetes; order Kitasatosporales; family Streptomycetaceae; genus Kitasatospora; species Kitasatospora sp. NPDC041917. The sequence goes on from NZ_JBVJBI010000039.1 coordinate 8,467, forward strand.
TGTGCGCAGCCGTCTCCCCGGTGCTGTCGCTGTTGGGGGATGCCTGTGGCTGGCCTTTTGCCCTGGCCCGCTCGTCGGGGAGACCACCAGTCCCTGGTGTGCCGCTCCGGTCCCGCCGTCCGACCCGTACACGTCGGGTGAGACCTTCGAGGAACTGGCAGGGGCGGAGGCCGTGGAACAGGCGCGGGGCCCGAGTACTGGCGCCGGGTGATCAACTCCGGTCGGAGTCCGCACCGGTCACGGTGTGGGTCCGAGCCTCTGCCAGGCGTCGCTCTTGCCCGGCTCGTCCGTCGCCTTGTTCCACCACTTGGCGCACCAGTAGGAGCCGTTCCACGACACCGTCGAGGTCCAGGCGCCGTCGGTGTCCCCGGCGATGATCCTCGTGCCGGCGGTGGTGGCGCTGTCGCCGGCGAATCGCGGGCGGGGTGGACGCCGGTGATGCCACCGTCGTCTGGTCAACGGGATGCTGTTCCGGCAGCGGACCGGCCTCCCCTGGCGGGGCCTGTCATCCCGCTTCGGCAGCTGGAAGACGGTTCACGACCGTCATCGAAGGTGGTCGGCGGGCAGCCGGTCGGACACCGGGTGGTGGCGGGTCCCCGCCCCGCCACCGTGGCGCGGGCGGGGCCGGGACTCCTACGTGATGCTCTTCACCAGCGGCACCGCCAGCTGCATGATGTTCGGCAGTCGGCCCAGGATGTCGTCGCCGCTGAGGAACAGCACCCGGTCGCCGATCCGGGTCATCACGATCTCCGAAGTGCTGTACCGGCCGGTGGGCACCCTCTTCATGTCGAAGGCCTCGGCGCCGAGCCCCGGCATGGGCTGCAACGTCACGGTCATCGGGATCGGGGTGCCGTCCACGCTCTTCCCGGTGAAGGTCTTGCAGCGCTCCGCGTACGCCCTCAGGTCGCCGAGCAGTTTGGCCGCGTCGCCGGGGCGGTAGGCGGCCAGGTAGACCTGGACCATGTGCTCCCCGTCGTAGACCTCGTTCATCGCGCCCGAGACCTTGTAGCCCTGGGAGAAGAGGGTCCCGGCGAGACGCATCTGGTTGCACGGTTCCGTGATCTGCGGCGGGTCGGCCCGGTACTCGTTGATGGTGGTGCCGGTGTCGACCTGGTTGCCGTTGCCCTTGATCGTCCACCCGGCGGGCAGCACCGCGGCGGTCGGCAGGGACGCGCGCAGGTCCACCCCGGTGAGGAGCGGAGGGCCGGTCGGCGTGCTGCTGGGGGTGCCGAACGCCGGGGCGCCGGACGCCGGGAGCGTCGGCGCGTCCACCGGGGCGGTGCCCGGGGACGTGGCAGGGGTGGCGGTGACGGCCGCCGGCTTGCCGGATGCGGTCACCGTGCCGGAGGAGCACCCCGTGACGACGGCCGCGGCCATCGCGGCCGCGCCCACCGCGAGCGGAATCCTGACGGTGGATCGAACCATGGACGCAAGGACCCCCGTGGGTTCGTAGCCGAATGCATTGTTTCGCACACAGGGGTATCACCCCCTTGCGGTGACCATACCTTGGCCTGACGTGGCGCCCGACCGGGTTGCCGGCCTGGGCGTCCTGACGGGACCGCCACCTCGCAGCGCGGCTCCCGTGCAGGCACGTGCACGGTGAGGATCGTGCCCGCACCGACCGCCTCGGCGAGGACAACATCACCAGCGTCGAAGTCGACCCGGACATCGCCGCCCGACACCGGCGGGCCGCGACGAGCGGCAACGGGGACGGGGACGGAGACGGAAGCGCCGCACCTCCAGGAGTACACCAGCGCGCGCTGCCCACTCTCCCCCATCGGTCCCGCTCGGAGCGGCCGCCGGCCGCCGGCCGCCGGCCGCTCCGCCGCTACGGCTGAGGGCGGGCGGCACCGGGTGGCCTTTCTGAGTACGGATGCTCAGGAGTCGTGCCGGGTCGCGCGCATACGGTGGCGGTACGACGCACGGCAGGGGGTTGGGGTTGTTCGGCAAGTCGTTGGTGAAGGCGGCTCTGGTGGTGGCGGCGAGCATTGTCGCCCTGATCGGGGTGGCGTTCGCGTTCCAGATCGCTGCATGGTGGTTCATCGGCGCCGACGACTACGCGTCCAAGCCCGGACCCGAGATCGTCCGCCACACTCCGGAGCGGTTCCACGCGCTCAGCGAGCAATCCGTCCGTGACACGTTGGGGGGCCTGAGTCCTGACCTCGTGCTGAGCGACAGGGGCTGTACCGTCAACCGGTACGAGCCGCGTTCGGACGGCACACCGAGCAAGCTGTCCACCGTCGACCGTCGGTTCACCGCCCGTACCAGGATCAGCGCGTCCCATCGGCAGGAGCTGCGGGACGGCATCGAGGCCGAGTGGCGGCGGCGCGGCCTCCGGCAGAAACCGTCGGCCTGGACCCCGAGCGCCCCGGACGAGGGCCCGGACTACCTCAGCGCCGAGACCTCGGAGGGAATCGCCGTCTGGGTCGCGCTCTCGCCGGAACCGGACCGGACGGTCACCCTCACCATGTCCGTCAGCGGCGGCGACGTCGCGTACGCCCCGGACCGGGCCCGTCCGCTGTCGCCCCTGCGACCGGACATCGAGGACACCTACTGGTCGCGCTGAGCCGGGCACGGCCCTCGTCCGCCGGCGGGCACGTCGGCGACCCGCCGGCCCCGGTTCGGGACACGACGGGCGCCGGAGGAGCCGCCAGTACCAACGCCGTTCAGTCAAACGGCGTTGGTACTAGGCGGACGCGCTGCCCGCAGGGACGGGGACGGGAACGGCGGCGGTCTGCGGAACCGGGGCCCCGGCGCCGGGACGGCCGGCGGGCACGGCCGGCCGCAGGAGGACGGCGCAGGCGACGGCCGCCAGCAGGGCGAGCGAGGCCGACACGACCAGGCAGAGCTGGAGGCCGTCGAGGAAGGAGCCGCCGAGTGCGCTCAGGGCCGGCTTGGTGGCAGGGCCCAGGTCGAGCCCGGCCACGGCGCCGAGGCCCTGCTCCCGGGCGACGGCGAGGACGTGGCCGCCGGTCTCCGCCGGCACGCCGGCGTCGGCGAGCCGGCCGGGCAGGGCGTCGAGGGCGCGGGTGGTCAGCAGGGCGCCGAGCACGGCGGGGCCGAGGGCGCCGCCGAGCTGGCGGAAGGCGTTGTTCCCGGCGGCGGCCATGCCGGCGAGGTGGTGCGGTACGGAGGAGACCGCGGAGGCCGTCATCGGGGTGAGGACGGCGCCGATGCCGAGGCCGAGCATGACCAGGCGCCAGGCGAGCGACCCGTACGAGGTGCCCGCGTCGACGCCGATCAGCGACAGCAGCGAGCCCGCCATCAGCACCAGGCCGGTGGTGATCATGACCCGAGCGGACACCCGGTGCATCAGCCGTCCGACGGGGACGCCCACGACCAGGGACGTCCCGGACACCAGAACCATCCGCAGCCCGGCCTCCCACGTGCTCAGATGCTGCACCAGACCGAAGTACAGGCTCAGGACGAAGAAGAAGCCGATCAGCCCCAGGAAGCTGATCATGGCGACCAGCGACGTGGCGGCGAAGGCGGGACTGCGGAACAGGGCCAGGTCGAGCATCGGGCTGCTGCTGCGACGCTCCACGACGACGAACGCGACCGCGCTCACGGCGCCGATCACCAGGGCCGCCACCACGGAGGGCGTACCGAAGCCGTCGGCTCCGCCCTCGATCACGCCGTAGACGACGGCGGTGACCGTGACGGCCGCGCTGATCTGCCCGGGCCAGTCGAGCCGCCGGCCGTGCGGCGCCCGGGAGTCCGGCAGCAGGAAGGCCGCGACGACCAACACGACCAGCGACACCGGGATGGGCAGGAGGAAGATCCAACGTACCTCGACGTGCTGCTGCAGCAGCCCGGCGATCAGCGGTCCCAGGGCCAGCGAGGCCAGCATGGACATCGCCCACAGGCCGATGAACCTCCCGCGCTCCCGGTGGTCGGGGACGGCGTGGCTGATCAGGGCCAGCGTGGTGGGCAGCAGGGCCGCCGCACCCAGCCCGGAGGCCGCCTGCCCGACCCACAGCCACTGCACCGAGTCCGCGGCCAGCGAGACGGCCGCGCCCAGTGCGCAGAACGCCATGCCCGCCTGGAACACCCGCTTGCGGCCGTGGACGTCGCCCCACACCCCGGTGGTCAGGATCAGCGCGGCCATCGGCAGCACGAACGCGTCCGAGACCCAGGACAGTTGGGAGGTTGAGGCGCCCAGCGCCCGTTGGAGCGCCGGCAGGCTCACCGACACGGTGGTCACGGGAAGGTAGGCGACGAAGACGCCCAGACAGGCCATGACGAGCGTGACGCCTCGTCCGGCCACGGGGCGCTGCACCGTTGCGGAGTTCACGGGGTGGTTCCTTCGACTGCGGGATGCCGCGCGGGCACCGGTTGCTGGGGGCACAGGAAAGCTTCGGCCCCACGGGCGAGGAATCCCCAAGCGATCCCGGCAGACGTACCAGAACCTCCATTCCGGTCCGCCCCTGTGTCACGATTCCTCTGTGCCTGACGACCTGGACCGCAAAATCATCCACGGGCTCTACTGCGCCCCCCGGGCCTCGTTCCGCCGCCTCGGCGAGGTCGTGGGGGTGTCCGAACAGACCGTGGCCCGCCGCTACAACGCGCTGCGGCGAGGCGGGATCCTGCGCGTCGTCGGGCTGAGGAGCCCGTCCGCCCACGGGCATGCGGAGTGGGTCGCGCGGCTGCGCTGCCGCCCGGAAGCCGTGGGGCCCGTCGCCGACTCCCTCGCCCGCAGGCCCGAGGTCGGCTACGCCAGCATCGCCTCCGGTGGGTCGGAGATCATCTGCACCATCCGCTCGGCCGTCGGCACCGGGCGCGACGACGTCCTGCTGCGGCAGCTCCCGCGCGCCGCCTCGGTCCTCGACATGAGCGTCGACCTCCTCCTCCACACGTTCGGCGCCCCGGACGCGGTCGGCTGGGCCGGCGGGGAACGCTTCCTGACCGACGAACAGGTGCGACGGCTGACGGCGGAGCCTGCGGCCGCCGGGCCGCCGCTCGCCCCGGCCGACGAGGACCTCCCGCTCTTCGAGGCCCTGGCGGAGGACGGCCGCGTCTCCCACACCCGCCTGGCGGAGGTCACCGGCTGGTCCACACCCCGAGTCGCCCGCCGCCTGGAGGCCCTGGAGGCCTCCGGCTCCCTCGCCTACGGCATCGACATCCTGCCCGAACGCCTCGGCTACGAGCTCAACGCCGTCCTTTGGCTCCAGGTCGACCTGCCCGCACTCGACCGGATCGGTGAGGAGCTCGGCCGGCACGACGAATGCGCCTTCGTCGCGGCGACCAGCGGCCGGCACAACCTCATGGCCGTCGTCATCTGCCGGGACACCCCCGACTTCTACCGCTACCTCAGCAGCCGCCTGGCCCGCATCGAGGGCATCAGGGGCTACGAGATCAGCATTCGCGTTCGCCGCCTCAAGCAGTCCGTGTCCCTGATCCACCACGGACGGCTGATCCACCCCCCGCTGGGCTGACGCGAGCGCACCACCGAACGGGCCTGGACGCCCAGCCCGACCATCTGACTATTGCCGGTCCTGGTCGTTGGTCCGGACATGGGGCGGGGTGATCCGACGGACGTCGACCGGGAACATCTGCTCCAGCAGGTCCAGGCGGAAGCGGACGTGGCCGGTGACATCGACTGGGACGTGTCGGTGGACTCCACGATCGTGCGGGCCCACCAGCACGCGGCCGGTGCCCGCACCGACCCGCCACCGGCCCTCGCTGGCTCAAGGGGGGCTGGGCCGGGAGAACACCGGGGCGAGACGCCGTGGGTAGAGCCTCGTCGCCCGCCCGCCTGGCGGAGGTGGTGCTGGAGGCGAGGGCCCGGGCCGCTCGCACGGCGGCTTCACCACGAAGCTCCACCTGAGCGCGGACGGCCGTTGCGGCCCCCGCTGTCCCTGATCGTCACGCCGGGACAACGGACGGACTGCACGCAGTTCGAGCACTGCCTGGGGCACGGACAGCAGATTCTCGTACTGCTTGAGGCGCGCACGGTCATCGACATGCGGCATTGAAGATCCTCGCCGGCGACAGTCCGGACTGTGCCGCGAAATGAGACGGTGATGTCGTCTGTTGGCACGGCGAATCGCGAGGAGGTGGGGCATCCCACCCGCCGGCTCACAGGCACATTTCGTCCGGGTGAACGGCCAGCCGTGGACCACCTCCTAGGGGTACCCGCTGCGATCAGCGCTTCGCCACGCCGATGTGCCGAACTTCGTTGGGGTGCGGTTCTGAGCCCCGTGGCGGCCTCATCGCCGGTCGCCGCCGATGGGACGGTCACCCGGATCGAGCGGCTCACCGAGCTGCCTGAGCATCCCTGACCCGGCCTGTGGCGGCTGGCGCGCGCCGCCTTGAGCTGCGGGTCGCACCGGTTGTCGCGAAGCCTTGACACTGCGTCACAGGCTGGGAACCCTGGTGCTGTACTCCAGGGACGTGAGGGACACGGCATGCCATGGTTTGAGGAGAGCGGGCGCCACCAGGGTTTCCCGGTGGCGGTGTTGGCGGACGGCAGCGAGCTGGCGCCGTTGCCGGACGGGCGCACGACCTGGTGGCTCTACAACGGTGCGGATGGTCCTCGGGCCGTCGCGGTGCGCGGTGGTTGCGGCTGCGGCTGGCGGGGTGAGCGCGTGCACCTGCTGGACTTCGGTGACGACGCGGCAACCGAGGCGGTGGGCGAGGCCACCGGGCCGTTCGCGGACTGGGAGTGGCACGTCGACCTGGCCGAGGGCGTGGTGCCGCGCGAGGTCGAGGAGCTGGTCGCCGCGCTGGTGGACCGGATCTGCGACCTGACGGAGAGCCGACCGTACGCCGCCGCCCGTGCGGCCGCCCGCTTCGAGCGCGCCGCCGGTTCGACCGCCCTGCTGGCCGGCCGCAGGGCCCGCAGCAACCTGATGACCTGGGAGTACATCGGCCGCGCCTTCGGCTGCGGGCCGGAGGAGGCGCTGGAGCGGTTCGGCGAGACGCTGAACAACGTGGACCGGGGAGACGAGGGCGAGCTCTGAGGTGTCAGTGCCCCTGGTGGGGTTGGTGCGCCTGGTGCATTCTTGGCCGGTCGTCAGGCTGCTGAGGAGGGCGACTTCGGGTTGCGTGGGGAGCAGCGCGGGGGACAGCCCGCTCGCGACGTACGGCGGACACCGACCCAGCGGGTCGACACCGCCCATCACCGCCACTCCCAGGCCCCAAAGGCGGCAGTTGGTGTCGGCGAGCTACAGAGCCAAGAACCCCTCAACCTTGCTTTTCAGGTACAGCGGCACGTCGGCCAACTCCGAGACGATCAGCTGGACATCCCGCCGGAGTTCGGGGTACTCGCTCCAGAGCTGCGCACTCCTGGTGAGCACGGCGGCAAGCAGGTCGCCCTCGTACATGTCGCCTTCCGCCAGTGGGTCGCTCCGCAGGACCTCCACCGCCAGCGGTAGGAGGTAGGCAAGACCGATGTCTTGCCCGATCAGCAGCCGCAGGTCCTCGACCGTCAGGCCGCCGATCGGCTTGCGCCGAAGCCCGCGCGCGGTCGCCATCAGGCGGGTTTCGGCGCCCGATGGGGCCGGCCACCGGTCGCGCTCAAGTTCCTCAAGGGAGCGGTGACGGTTCACGAGTCGAGTCACCGACCGATCGTCCCGTACCAGATCTCAAACGCGGCCTGAGTGATCAACGGTGGCCGCACCCGTTCGATGTCTCCGGTTAGTCCCGGATCAGGCAGAACGGGTGTCCTGCGGGGTCAGCGAATATGCGCCAACTCCGCTTTCCGTCACCATCGTCGAGCAGCGTGGCGCCCCGCTTGAGCGCGCCTTCCTGGGCCTGATCCAGGTCCTCGACCCCGAGGTCGAGGTGGAACTGCTGGGGGCGGGTGGGGTCCGGCCATTGCGGCGGCTGATGGTTTTCCACACGCTGGAAGGCCAGCACGAACCCACCGTTGGTGTGGAGGGTCGCCCAGCCTTCCCCAAGGGACCACCGCGGATCCGGCTGGTTCACCACGCCGCCGAGAAGCGACTGGTAGAACCGGGACAGCTCAGCAACATCGGCACAGTCCAACACGACACACTGCAGCTTCGCGATCATGCTGGGCAGCATCTCACGATGCCTGATCACGATCTACGGCTGGAGCAGGGGCCAAATGGGGAGGTGAAGGGACGGATCAGATGCGACTGGATCGGCGCGCCGTTTTCGCAGGTGACTGGTGCGGATTGATTGGAACGGCCCATGGAGGCGCTATCGGACCAGTGGTGCGACGAGCGGCGGTCCACGCATCCCGGTCGAGACAAGGACAGCCGCAGAATACTATGACGGCTACATAGAGCTACTTGCCGGGCTGCGTCAGCTTTACGAGGACCAAGCCTGGGCAGACCGGAGGACTCCAGGGGCAGCACCAACCCGACCTGCGGTTCTATTTCCGGATCAGCTCATCCCGAACAGCTTGATCGCGTTGCGCGCGAACGACTGCAGCGTGCCCTTCGAACGGATGTAGTCGCGGAACGCGATCGCGTCCGCGTCCGCACTGTCTTTAGTCGGCAGACACAGAAACGTGAAGAACCGGAGCAGGGCCGAGTGCTCGGTGTCGGTCAGTGTGCCCCACTCGCCACGCAAGCCCCCGCAGGCTTCGGCGAGGCCATTCACGGCGAAGGCCAAGGCCAGGTGCTCGTTGCCTTCATATTCGACGGCGATCCAGCGCTCGAAGTTCGTCTGGGCCTGCGCCGCTTCCGCCGGGGTCGCCTGACGGGCGATCATCTTGGCGATGAGGGCGCCCTGCTCGTCTGCTCGGTTGCTGAACACGTCCGGTCCTTCCTTCTGGCCAGGAGGCTGGTCGCCTGGGGACTGCGGTTCGGCCGGTCTGCGGGCGCCGGCGACGGGGCCCAGGCCGCGGGCCAGCCGGTCCCGCAGCCCGTCCAGGGCATCCCGCGCGGCCCAGTTGTGATCGTTCTTCCGGAGGGCGGCCTCGTACCACGCCAGTGCCCGTGGGATGTCGTGCCGGTGGTCTTCGTAAGCCAGGCCGAGGAAGTAGGCTGCCGCGGAACTGCCCAGGTTCGCGGCCTTCTCGTACCAGTACATGGCGCCGTCGACATCGATGTCAGTGACCTCCTCGGGGAGAAGGTTCTCGAGGCGGGCCCGGGCACGGCCCTCCAGAAGCCGGCCCAGCGCGGTCATGGCGTCGGCGTGCCCGGCGTCGGCGGCGGCTCGAAAGAGGGATTCAATGCGCGGGAGGTCAGAAATCTCGGTGTCCCAGGCATTCTCCAACTGGACACCGGCTCGGTAGAGCTCTTCGGGGTCCACGGTGGGTGCGGTGTTTCCGCTCGTTGCGGCCTGGTTAGGGCTGCGGGCGATGATGAACTGGCTGGCACGGTGCCGCACCGACTGTGTGGGCTTCGGCTTGCGATCGCGGATGAGGGCGTTGGAGGCGGCGGCGAACGCGGCATCCAACGGGATGCCGGCGTCGTGGCCGGGGACCCCTGACTCGATGGCATCGATCAGGTAGCGAGTGAAGTAGGTCTGGGGGAGAGCCCCGGCCAGGTCGGGTTCGTACCAGGCAGTCCGGTAGGCCTCGCTGGCCGCAAGGGTGATGACCCCCGAGCAGTGGGTCAGGTCCGTGATGTCGGGTGTGGCCAGGCTGTTGCCCGGGAGCGTCGCCTGTCCGGAGAAGCAACAGTCGAGGATGATCACTTTGGTCGTCGCGCCGGACTCTTCAAGGGCTTCGCGGACATCGGCGAAGCGCAGGCCCGTAGTCTTCTGTGCGGGACCAGTCTCCGGAGACTCGGCCAGGGCGAGGCAGAGCTCATCGCCGTAAAGGCGGCCGTGGCCGACGAAGTAGAACAAGGCCACGTCCTCGGCATCAACGAACCAGCGCATGAGTTCATCAGGAAGGCTCCCACGGCGCTGGGGGCTGCGTACGACCTGCAGGCGGCCGGTGGAGGCTCCGGTGGCCGCGGGCCATCCGCACTGCGGCCCGGTCAGCAGTCGCTCCATCCGCTCCAGGCTGTTGCGCGTGGCAGGCCCCACGGCCGGAAGGTAGCGGTAGCCCCATGCGCCGACGAGCACAGCACGCGAGCGTGCATAGTCGTACAGCGGCTCAGGAGCCGTCATCGAGAAGCCGTTCGACGATTCGCAGCGCGTCGTCCACGTTGGTGGCGTCCAACTCGACCTTCTTCTCGCCGACCGTAACGTGGATCCGCAGGCCCGACCGCCGCGAGCGCAAAAAGTCTGGCAGCGTCTTGACCACTGTGGCCAGCACGCTGCTCCCGGCCAGCACGGTCAGCACATCGGACGCACCGAGCTCACCCACCGCCGGCGCCGACGGACGGTAGCTCACCTCGGCACCACCCTGCCCGCGCAGCCACTCGCGCAGACGGGGCAATTCGCCGGGATCCGATGTGGTGAAGTCGATTGCAAGAGCGGCGTCGGCCGGTTCGTACGAAGCCACCGGTCCCCCATTCTGGTACGAGTCTTGATCAGCGTTCTCGTGGGCCGCAGTCACGGGGTCTCAACCGTCTGGCGGACGATCGATCCCCGATCGCTTGATCTTCACGATCGGGGGACCGGCGGAGTGCGGGGCTAGGTACGGACGAAGTAGAGCGTGAACCGGGTGAGGACCTGCTGGGTGTCGACGTGCCTCCAGCCCACGCGCTCCACGGCCTCGATGACTTCGTCCAGGCCCTTCAGGGCCCGGTCCGGGCGGACCATCCCAGCACGGCTGAGCTCCACCCCGGTGACGAAGTACTGCTCGCCCTGCTCGCGAGCCTCTCTGGCTTCCGCGGCGAACTGGCGCAGGTACCTGCCTTTCATGACCACTTCAAACCCTCCAGTGGAGAAGTTGGTGTCGTCGAAGAACAGTTCCACCACACATGTGGTACCACAGCCGGGGTAGCATGAGCAATATATCAACCAGCAAGGAGAACTGACGGTGAATCAGGACCGCCGGGGCCTGCTGCGCAACGCTGCTGTCGAGGTACTGGCTGATGCGGGCGGGCGCGGTCTGACGCACCGGGCCGTCGACGCAGCCTCAGGGGTGCCGTTGGGCACCACAAAGAACTACTTCCCGACCCGGGATGCCCTGCTGCGCGCAGTGGCCGAGCAGTGCGTGGAGCAGTACCGCGAGATCACGGCGCAAGTGATGGCTGCCGAAGCTGGGCCTACTGACCGCGAGGGGCTGGTGGCCATGCTCCGCGGGCTGCTGGAGAACGTCGCCGGGGCAGGCCGACCGCGCATGCTCGCCTATATGGAGCTCCAGGCCGAGGCAGCCCGCAAAACCTGGCTGTCAGCGATCCTTGACCAGATCGCAACCACCGACTTCACCGGCCTCGAACTGGTCCAGCGGGCCGCTGGACTTCCCGTCACCCCGCAGCGAGCCGCCGTCGTGACCCTCGCCTTGCACGGTGCCATCCTCCATCTGTTGGCGGACAGCCCCAGCACCCTCGCTGCTGGGGGCCTGAAAGACCTCGATCACTTTGTCCGCAGTCTGCTGGATGCGGTGTACCCAGAGGACGCGAACGGTCGGCATGCGATGCAGGCCGAAGCCTGCGGAACGATGTGACCCCTCGTCCCGGGTGGCGTTTGATCAGGTGCTGCTCACCGCTGGGCGTGCGCGTGGCGACTCAGCGCCGGGTGTCTGCGATGGACGGGGTCAGTCCGACACCGCATCAGTCTCCAAGCCTTGGCGGTGCCGATCGTGGTCGAGTTCATCTGCCGGCGCGGACCTACCATCAGGAACCGGTCTTCGTCGAGCTGGCCGGACTCACCCCCGTGGTAGCCGGCTACGACACCGCCTCCGCGCTCGGCTCCCCCGACGGCGGGACCCGGCCGGCGGCCTACGCCCGCCTGTTCGCCCGGCCGGAGGAGGAGTTCCTGCCGGCGCTCGTCGAGGCGGCGCTCCCCGAGGGGCTCGCGTTCAACCAGTACTGGGCCTACCACGCGATCGGTTCGACCGTGGACGCCGTCGGGCCCGGGAACGTGCGCCTCGATACCGTGCGACTCTGCGTGCGTGCCTGCCCCTGATTCCGCAGGGGTCGGCGTACGGTTCCCGGATTCCGCGTCCGGCTCAGGTCGGCCAGCCGTCACCCGAGTGCCAGTGCCCGACCCACTCCGTGAAGTCCCAGGCCTCGGCGCCGGGCACGGGGATCGCGCCGACGTCGGACACCATCCAGACCTCGCCCCGGTGGGGTCCGGCCGTCACCAACAACCAGAACGAGTGGCCGTCGTGCGAGCCGAGGACCACCGATCCGTGGGTGAAGGCGGCGTGGATGCGTGGATCGTCCGGATCGGCCTCGCCGTCGTCCTCCCACAGCCAGGCGTCGTCCAGCGGGAACGGTTCGCCGGGCAGGCGCGGCCCCAGGTCCGGCCAGCTCGCGGGCAGCCACCCGAGGGGTTGGAGCCCTTCGTCCTCGGCAGGCCCGAGACTGCTGCCGTTGCCGATCTCCGTGACGAAGGTTCGGTAGGGCTCCGGGAGCGCCACTCCGTTCGCGGCCTCCCATGCCATGACGCCGACGTGTCCCAGGGCGGGTTCCCGCCACTCCGGCGGGAACGCGGAGTGCAGGGCGGCGAGGGTGGTCTCATCGGGGCGCTGATCACATGCTCGGGTCACGACTGGATGGTCTCAGCGGCGACCGACATCCGATCCGGCGCCCCGGTCCGTGACATGGTGGACGGGTGGCACAAGGACCGAGCGGACCGGCTCGCCGATGAAGCGGATCACCGACAGCACCGGTGAATCCTCGACGACCACAACGCTGCCGTATTGCTCCATCGAGCACGGCTCATGCGGCTGGTCGATCCTCAGCGACAGGCCAGTGCCGGGTGTGTGGAAGAGGACCGGGCCGAGCCCTTCGAGATGAAGCCACAGATGCAGCAGCGACGGCTCATCACCGGCATAGTGGTGCCAAGTCGTGGTCACCCGCAGTAGCCGCCTACCGATCACATCGGAGGCAAACAGCTCCTGATCGTCGGTCACCGGCCGATGTTCGCATGGCTCTCACTACCGTGGCACCGGGTTGCGCGCGCATCCAGCCTGGATGCCCACCTCTAGGCGGCCGGTTTGGCCGTCGGACGGTGAACCTCCAGGACAACCGCCGTTCCGGCCGCCGATCGGTCCTCATGCATAGTGATCACTTGGCCGGGTTGAAGGTGCTGCCACTGCGAGGGGTCGAGAGGTGCCAATCGCACCGTGGCTCGCCCACCAGGTTCCATGAAGGGCGTGAACTCCACCCAGAGGCCGGCGATGTTCAGGGCCGGTTCGCCGGTCGCGGTTCGAGTCCCGATGTCCCACATTGGCCGAAGGACGCCAGCACCCGAAAAGGGCGTCTGCCGACGCGCCTCGCCGGCCGGTCGGAGGGTGAGGTCGGCTCGGATGACGCCATTGCGGGCTTCATAGCAGCGCCAGCGACACCAGGCCGAGCTCGTCTCCAGCCGCATCTGCTCGGCGGCGGTGGCGAGAGTCTCCCAGAAGCTCAGCGGAAGCGGGTGAACGTCACCCAGCTCCTCCAGCAGCCCAAGGGCCACCTCCCACTCATCCTGGGTGAGGTACTCCCAGACGTCGTTCACCGTGATGTCGTTCTCGGTGGCGACCTCTTCGGGAACCAGTAGGGAGGCGGCTTCCAGCAGCTTGGGGACATCCATGCCCTGATTCTGGACCAATGGCGTGCCGCGGACACAGGCCGGCCGCCGGCGAACCGTCCAGGCACGTCGGTGAGCGCGCGCCGGAGGGGCACCCGAGGTAGGGCCGAACTCTCGGAATGGCCCATTACCCGACTCAAGAATCCCCGGACAGTTCCACATGGGCGACGGTCAACCGGGGATGGGCCGAAGCGTCGCTTTTTGGCTCAGGCTACTGGCAGTGGCCCTTGCCCTGGTCGGTATCGCCACCAGGTCTGCAGCTCGATCACCGCGCCCGCCCCGCGCAGAGGGCCGACCCACTTCGCTGTCACGTCATCACCGACCCCCTCTGCGAGGCGCACAGGCGGCGTCTGCGTCACGATCTGCTTGGCCCGCCAGAGACCGACGCCCACGAGTTCCCGGAGCGCCTTCGCTACTTCCAGGGGCCGCGGGCCCACATCGAGGAGAACGATGTCCTGGGGGATCTCGTCGCAGATCAGCAAGAACTGCTCAGGCACAGTGCTCCTCAGTGCAGATTGGCGGCCGACTGCAGCGATGGCTCGCCTCACGTTTCCGGTGGCGTCCACATCACCCTGACCCGGTCGGCGGCGACGTCGAACCCGAGCAGTGGCTGCGTGCCGCCGCCTTCGGGGAACAGCGGCACCGACTTGCCCAGGCGGCGCCCGATGGCGGTCAGGAACCCGCACAGGACGTCCAGCCGCTCCTGCCCCTGAAGTTCCCGGAGGTCGACGTCGAAGTCGATCTGCTCGTCCCCGAGGAACCGGAAGATCGCGCAGACCTCGGGATCAGGCCGCACACTCAGGCTCGGGCACTCGGCGTCGGCCGGGCGGGACAACACGGCCTCGGACCGGGGCAGCGGCAGCACCGCCTCGCCCTCGGCGTACTCGAAGGCCCAGCCCTGTTCCTCGATCAGGTCGAGCACGGCCTGCCAGTCCGCCGCCGTCGTCTCCTCAACGAACGCATCGGGCAGGCACCCCCCATCGGTGGGATCGAGCAGCCACGCGACCTGGTCGTCCCACAGCAGATCAGCCATCCCGCCATCCTGCCCGCTGGGTCCTGCCATGCCGACTGAATTTCCTCAAGGCCCCTCAAGACCGGCGGTGATCTCGGCTGCTGCGAGTCGGGCTTCTTCGCGCACCGCCGGGTCGGGGTGATGAAGGAAGGGCTCGATGACGGCCGCGGAGGCGAGGACCAGCATCTTCGAGTCCTACGGGAAGTCCCCCTGGAAGCACTCGCCTGTGGGATATCCGTCGTCGTGCCCCGATGGGACGGCTTCCCCTGCTTCATCGGGCGAGGAGCAGGGCGGACTGGCCGATGTCGAGTACCTGTCCCAGCCCCAGGCCACCCCGTACGAGTTCGCCCGGATGAACGACGGACACTTCGCGGAGGTCTGCCGCAGGGTCCTCGACCGCAAGCAGCCGGGCGTCCACGTACGAACACCGGCCGACTCCCGGACACGTTCAGCAATGATCTGCTTCGATGTCGCCGGTCACGACCCCGCGGACATCGTGGCCGCCCTCGCGTTGTTGACCGGACTAAATGATCGTTTCAAAACGACCCGGGCTTCAAGTCGCTTGGCGGGCGCGCTCCTGTTCATCACTGTCAGATCATGATCACCAGTTCAACGGTGACTCCGACGCTGTCGTCGGCGCAGCTTCTGTCCTCGCAGGGGACGGCTGGTGTCAGCGGGTAGGCATCTGGAGGTCGTAGTCGCGGAAGTCGACGGCGTACCAGGCGACCATCTGCGACGCGATCTTGAACATCTGGGCGTGGGTCGAGGCGAGGAGCGGGAACTTCTGCTGGACCTCGTACGCGGGGCGGTACAAGTAGGGGGCGAGGGTGGCGATGGTCGTGTCGAGGGGCGGGTTAGCGGAGATCTCCAGCACGTCGGCGACGTGCGTGTCCATCATCCGCACCATGGACGCTCCGATGGCGCCCGCACCGGGGAAGATCTTCCGGTCCATCCAGTCCAGCATGTTGCGTGCCAGCTTGGTGCCCTCGTCGGAGGAGGCCCGGTGGTTCGCGGCGGCATCGGCGAGGACCTGGTTGGCCTGCTCGATGGTCCAGGGGTTGTACCTGTCCTCGATGCCCAACAGTCGGCCGCCGACCCGCACCATGGCCATGAGCTCGTCGATCTGCCGCTCGGTGGGATGGAAGCCGTACTTGGCCGCCAGCTGGACGTTGTAGGCGCCCACGTACATGAGCTCCTCGACCTCCAGGCGCTGGCTGATCGGCATGCCGTCGCGGGCCTGGTTCCACCCGTGGGCCAGGCCCATGTGCCGGGCGGCGGCATGCACGAGCCGCAGCTTGACCAGGGTAACCAGGGCGTTGCCTGACGGGTCCCAGCTGTTGCCGCCGGTCATGTCCCACAGGGTGTTCATCGTGCGGGAGAAGCGTCGGCCGATGTCCATTACGAGGTCGTACTTCGCGTACCACACCGACTTGGCCAGCAACGGGTCGGCCAGCGCGGCGAACAGACCGCCGAACGCCTCGGTCACCGTGAGGGCTTCCATGTTGCCCTGGATGAGCTTGACCGTGTCGCCGTGCGCCACCTGGTCGACGGCTGCACGCTCCTGCGCCGTCAGTGCGACGTTGCGCTCCAGGAAGTCGTGGAGCACCGGAGGCGCCTCGGCGGGCACGGGCTGGTCGTTGCGGGTCCAGGCGTGGAACACCTGGTTGGCCAGTGTCATCTGCCCCTCGCGCACCAACTGGTCGATCACCGCATCCGCTTCGGGGTCACCCTCCACCGCTGCCTGGTCACCCGGCAGTTCCCATGTGGTCGGCCCGGCGGCAGTGGCGGAGTTGCGCTCCTGGGCTTGAGCGGAAGGGGCGGGCAGGCCGGCGGCGACCACGCCGACGGCCGCAGCGGCGAGAGCGGTACGCCTGGTCACGAATTGATCCATGCGCCCATCCTCAGTGATCGACTTCCCGCGACGCGGCGCAGTGCGCTGGAGGTCACCCGGATTGATGAGACAGAGTCAGAATGAGTTGACCTGCGACTCTCGTGCCCGGCGATCCAGGTCAGCAGACTGTCCGGGTGCATGCCGATCTTGTACCGGACGACCTGTGGGAGCGCATGGCTCCACTTCTGCCGCCCACTCCCCAGCGACACCACCGCCGCCCTGGACGGCCGCGCACCCCGGATCGCGCGGCCCTCGCCGGCATCCTGTACGTGCTCCGGACCGGTGTCGCCTGGCGCGACGTCCCCACGGAGACCGTGGGCTGCTCCGGTGTCACGGCCTGGCGCCGACTGCGCGATTGGACCGAAGCCGGCATCTGGCCACGCCTGCACACAGTCCTGCTGACCGAGCTGCGCCGTGCCGACCTGCTGGACCTGGAGAATTGCGCGGTGGACGGCTCGCATGTCCGTGCGCTCAAAGGGGGAGACCACGTCGGCCCCTCGCCCGTCGACCGCGCCCGCCCCGGCTCCAAGCATCATCTCATCGTCGACCGTCACGGAACTCCGCTCGCCGTGACGCTCACCGGGGGCAATCGCCACGATGTCACTCAACTCCTGCCCCTGCTCGACGCGATACCGCCCATCCGCGGCCTGCGGGGCCGCCCTCGCCGTAGGCCCCGGCGCCTGTACGCCGACCGGGGCTACGACTTCGACAAGTACCGCCGCCTGCTGTGGAAACGCGGCATCAAGCCGCTGATCGCCCGACGCGGCGTCGCACACGGCTCCGGCCTAGGCAAGGTGCGTTGGGTCGTAGAGCGGGCTTTGTGCGCCACGAGGCGCTCTGTTTGTATCCCCGGCTCAGCCGGGAGGAACTCGGAAGGAGGTTTCTGGGCCGAATGACTCACCTGGATCCGAAAGGTGAAGGGGACAAGAGCATGTCAGGAAACCGGTGACCGGGTCCAGTTGTCAGGGACGGTGTGCCGGGCGGCCCGCGCGATATGGCGAAGACTGGATTGTTTGAAGCCCAATCTCCAGAAGATGCAAGTTCCCATCCGTCGGAAAGACAGCTGAAACCGACGCCGACCCTGCACCGGTTTCGAATGTGACAACTGGTGCAACTTCCGGGGTTCGGAGCGATGTCCAGCGAGGACATTCAAGGAGATAAGTGGGACGCCTAAGTCGCGCTAGAACGTACAGACAGAGACGAACGTGGGATCGCCTACGGGACGCGAGTCCTATGGCGACGGAGGCCCCGTAGTAGTCGCCGGAGTCACGCCCGGCCGGGGAGGACGGGAAAGCCGTCCGCAGGGTGAAGGGGGCCAGGTGATTCGGACACCCGGATATGGGGAGGTATGCGAAATGCAGAGCGCCGCAACGGTGCTGGGTGTCCTGCGTGAACGCGGCAGGCGCCGCCTGCCGTGCAATGAACTGTATCGACAGCTGTTCAACCCGCAGTTGTATCTGCGGGCCTACGGCCGCATCTACGCCAACCACGGCGCGATGACGCCCGGGGCCACGCCGGAAACCGTGGACGGCATGTCCCAGCGGAAGATCGACCGGATCATCGAGGCGATGCGCCACGAGCGCTACCGCTTCCGGCCGGTCAGGCGCGTGCACATCCCGAAGAAGAACGGGAGCACGCGCCCGCTGGGGCTGCCGACCTGGTCGGACAAGCTCGTCGGCGAGGTGGTCCGCCTGCTCTTGGAGGCGTACTACGAGCCGACATTCTCCGACCGATCGCATGGATTCCGTCCCCGAAGGGGCTGCCACACCGCGCTGCGGGAGGTGGCCCACACCTGGACCGGGACGTCCTGGTTCATCGAAGGGGACATCGCCGACTGCTTCGGCAGCCTGGACCACCAGGTCCTGCTGTCGATCCTCGGCGAGAAGATCCATGACCAGCGGTTCCTGCGGCTGGTGCGCAACATGCTCAATGCCGGATACCTGGAGGACTGGAAATGGGGAGCCACGCTCTCCGGAGCACCGCAAGGGGAGTGGCCTCCCCGATCCTTTCCAACATCTACCTGCACATGTTGGACGAATTCGTCGAGACAGTTCTGATCCCGGAGTACACCCGTGGAGAGCGCCGGGTCAGAAACCCCGCGTATTTGGAGTTGCAGAATCTGCTGGCGAAAGCCCGCCGGCGCGGTGACCGGGCCCAGGCCAGGACACTGCGTCAACGGATGGTGAGCCTGCCGAGCGCGGATCCCAACGATCCGTCATATCGCAGGCTTCGCTATGTCCGCTACGCAGACGACCACCTCCTCGGATTCACCGGACCGAAAGCCGAGGCCGAGCAGATCAAGCACCGCCTGGCCCAGTTCCTGCGTGACGAACTCAAGCTGGAACTCTCCCAGGAGAAGACGCTGATCACCCACGCCCGCACCCGGGCGGCACGGTTTCTCGGCTACGAGATCACGACCCAGCACAACGACACGAAGAAAACCGGCCGCTACCGCAGGGTCAACGGCCAGATCGCCCTTCGTGTCCCAAGGGACGTGATCAAAGCCAAATGCGAGCCCTACCTCGCCCGCGGCAAGCCCGCGAAGCGAACGGAACTGACCAACGGCAGCGATCACGCGATCGTCGCCACGTTCGGGGCCGTCTACCGGGGCATCGTCCAGTACTACCTGCTCGCCGGAGACGTCTTCCGGCTGCACCGCCTGCAATGGGTCATGGAGACCTCCATGCTCAAAACCCTTGCAGGCAAGCACCGTTCGACCGTGACGAAGATGGCCGCCAAGCACAAAGCCAGAATCGACACACCCAACGGGCCCCGAGTCTGCTTCGAGGCCCGCATCGAGCGGAAGAACAGGAAGCCGCTGGTGGCGCGGTTCGGCGGAATCCCACTCCAGCAGCAGCGGTCGGCGAAGGTCGTCGACCGTCGGCCTGTCTGGGTGGACTATCCGCAGAAGGAGCTGATCACCAGGCTCCTGGCGGACACCTGCGAGGTCTGCGGGGCCACCGGTGATGTCCAGGTGCATCACGTCCGGGCCCTCGCCGACCTCGCTCGTGCCGGATGGCCGCCGTCCGACTGGGCGCGCGTCATGCTCGACCGGCGGCGCAAGACCCTCGTGGCCTGCGCTTCCTGCCACGACCGCATCCATCAGGCACGAACGGCAGGATCACTCACGCTGTGATCACTGGAGAGCCGGATGACAGGGAAACCGTCATGTCCGGTTCGGCGGGAGGCCGCGCGGAAAAGGACCTGCGAGTCAGGCACCTCGCCGCGCGGCCGACCCAACCGCCTGGCTGCACCAGTTCAGGCGGCTCCGCACGCGCTACGAGCGACGCGCCGACCTCCACCAGGGCCTGCTCGAACTCGCATGCAGCATCGTCTGCCTCCGGCGACTCCGAACGGCATTCTGAAACGATCTTTAAGACCCTGATCTGGGAACGCACCCGCACCACGCAGCGGCTGCGGCACGCCCTGCTCGACTACTTCCCCGCCGCCCTGGAGGCGTTCGACGACCTCGACGCCCCCGACACCCTGGAACTACTGGCCAAGGCAGCCGATCCGGTCGCCGCCGCAAAGCTGACGACCACACAAATCAGGGCGGCCCTCAAGCGCGCCCGCCGACGCGGCATCCCCGACAAGAGCATCAAGATCCAAGCCGTACTGCGCGCCAAGCACCTGGGCCAGCCCACCGCTGTGACGGCGGCCTACGCCGTCTCTGTGCGCGCGCTCATCGCGATGCTGGTCACCTTGAACGAGCAGGTCAAGTTCCTGCACGAGCAGGTCGAGGACTTCTTCGGCCGGCATCCGAACGCCGAGATCATCCGTTCCCAGCCCGGACTCGGCGCGATGCTCAGCGCCCGGGTACTCGCAGAATTCGGCGACGACCCCCACCGCTACGCCAGCGCCAAGGCCCGCAAGAACTACGCCGGCACCAGCCCGATCACCCGCGCCTCCGGCAAGAAGAAGGTCGTGACCGCCCGGCACGTCTGCAACGACCGGCTCATCGACGCCCTGATCGCCCAAGCCTTCTCCGCGCTGCGGGTCTCCCCTGGCGCCAGGGCCTACTACGAGAAGCAACGGGCCCGCGGCATCGAGTTCAATGCCGCCCTGCGCCAGCTCGCCAACCGGCTCGTTGGCATCCTGCACGGCTGCCTCAAAACCGGCACACCATACGACGAGGCGACCGCGTGGTCCCAACGATCCCACGTGCTCGCCGCTTGACGCTCCAGCTCAGCTCAGACCGCGACCAACGCCGGCGCTGAAATCGCTCGTTGCAGGCACCAGGGATTCGGCAGGATGTCGGGCATGGATCAGGTGTTCGCAATTGCGTGGCAGTACGTCGTCGGTCTTGTCCCGCCCGAGGATCTGCCGATGGAGGCGGCTCAGTTGCTGGCCGTCGGCTTGGATTCTCCCGCGCTGTGTGACTTGGCGGGACGTAATCGACGCGACGACACCGCTGAGATCGAAGGACTGTTCCGGCAGGCCGTGGGCGAGCTCGGCACTGCCATCCCCGACGAGGAGACCGCCGAACGCTGCCTTCTCCACTACCTGGCAGGCCAGCTGGCGGCCGGCACCAAGACGCCCGGTGAGGTAGCGGGCAGGGTCTGGCAGGGCCTGACGGCCGCGCAAACCGGTCCCGAACTCGCCTTTCTTCTGGCTGTGGGCGACGAGTACTACGTTGACTTGATCTCGGACGAGCATCCTGACGCCTTCCATGCTTGGGAGACCGCGCTCCGCGCGGCAGCGGAGCGGCTCAGCCGGACGACCTCCGCCGAGGTCAGCGCCCTCAATGGAAGATCACGCTTGGCAGCAGGCTGACAACAGCCAAGGCGGCGGACCGTCCCGGACCGCCGATCCCGCCGTGCCCGCGCGCTCTCGTTGAAGCGGATGGTCGGCATCAATCGGGCAGGTTGCGGGGCGCCGATAGGATCGGCGCTCTTATGGGGAGTGCGATGCGAACAGTAGGTCAGGATAACCAGGGGCGGAAGTACGCTCTGACCTCGGACGAGGACGACGCCGACTTCTGGGGCTTTGCCCAGGGGGCTGATGGGTTGTTCACACCGCTGCCAGCGGACGAGGGAACGCGGCGAGTGCACCTCGCGGGTTGCTTCCCGCAGGGTGGTCTGCTGAAGAGCGTTGATCTTGTCGGCACTCGTCGCGCCATGGCGGGGAACGCCTGGTTCGAAATCCTCGGTGCCGACGGCGCCACTATGGGTTCCTACTTCGTCGGCGGGGTCACCGTCGTCGATGTTCAGCCCTCCGCGCACGGAGCCGGCCTCATCGACCTCACGGTGACGCTGTGGTGCGAGAACGCCCTGCCAGGGGCGGACGGCATATGGGACCTGGTCCGTGCGGGTCGCATGAATCGAACCGGCATGTGGCACGAGCTGGACCCTGAGGGCAAGCGAGCGTGGCTGTCGGTGGCGCTGTGGTCCCATCAGTACCGACGACAGGGGAAGCCCGACGTTGCCGCCGGCCAGATGTTCACGCTGAACGGTCGGCACGTCGTTGACGAGGACAGCTTCTACTGCGCGATGGGTGAAGCCATCAACGGGCCCGGCGGATACTTCGGCTGGAACCTGGACGCTCTGGACGACTGCCTGACGGGCAGGTGGGGCGCAGCCCCGCCATTCACCTTGCAGTGGGAGTCCTCGGACGAGGCCAGGGCGCGGTTGACGGAGCGTGTGCCCACCCGCGATGGCGAGGCATCGCTGTTCGACCTCATCGCGGAAATCTTTGAGAGACGGGGCATCTGCGTAGTCCTGCGGTGACGGCTGGTCGCTTGCGACCCTCGACTTGGAGAGTCACGCCCTCTCCTTCGGGCGGCGCGTGCAGGCATGGCGAGGCCGACAGTTGGCCGCTGGGTGCCACCGGGCCATGGACGGCAGACATCAGCCCGTGATGGCGCTCTTGAAAGCGGCTCTGACCGTGCTTGCGTGACCCTGCTGTCGGGTTGTGGAGCGGCCTCCGCTGGACCAGAGGACTGCGTGGCCACCGGGCTCACGCACTCGCCGGTTGACTCTTCAGCTCATGGGATGTCTGTCATGCAGTAGTGGGAAATGCTGGCGGAGCTCCATACCGCTGAGGAGCTTGTTCGCGCAGCGTTCGCTCGCGTGCCGTCTGCCCATGCATTCACCAGGTCCCGTTCTGTGTGACTGGCGATGGCGAGTCGAACGAACGAGGGCAGCAAGGCGTGCAGGGGCTGTCGGTTGAGGTAGTACCTTGTACCTCCAGCCCTGTCACGGAGGGTGATGGGGTGGTGGGGAGGAGCAACTGTGCAGGTTTCCACGCTCAGTCTCTGGGGCGCCGCGGCGTTCGGCGCGGTCATCGGCTGGATCGCCTACCGGACACTGCGGCGGAACACGAAGGCGACGACGCTCACCGACCTGGTGACGGTGATCGCGGCCCTGGGCGGCGGGGTGGTGATCAACACGAAGTTCGCGGAGCCGGACCTCTTCGCCTCCTACGGCATCGGGTTGTTCGCCGGGTTCTTCGGCTACTTCGTCGTCGCCCAGCTGGTGGACCGTGCGGAGGAGCGGAGCCGGAGGGAGCCCCTGCCCGTGCAGGAAACGGCCGCGCCGAGCGGTACCGGGATCCCGGCGCAGTCCCCGGAGCCCGTCGGCGCGCCGCGGGACAGGCCCGGCCGGTGGATGAACCGGAGGAAGTGAGGGGCCGGGTGGCCGCTCCGCGAGGGGCGGTCACCCGGCGGTGCGCAGGTGCAGGGCGGCGGAGCAGTAGGCCGTGTAGGCCAGTCCCAGGACGTTGCCCTTGCCCAGGAGTTCCATCCGCGTGCGGTGCAGGGCGGAGCCGACGTCCTGGCCGGAGAGCATGAGCTCCCAGAACCGCTCGGCGAACTCCTCGGCCAGGCCCTGATCCACAGTGATCTCCGTGCCGATGACGCCGGCGGCGTGGAGGCCGGCCAGGACGTCGACGAAGGGCAGCCAGGTCCGGGCGTCGTGGTCGACGGTGTGGCAGCCGTTCAGGAAGACCAGGGGGCCGCCGGTCCGCGCCCACTGCTCCCACTCCGGGGCCTCGCCCCAGGCGGCCAGGTCCTCGGGCAGGATGCGGTCCTCGCGGCCGATCCCCAGGACGGTGGGAGTGCTGTCCTCTCCCGAATCGGGGTCGAGCCCGTGGCCGAAGAAGTAGACGCCGGTGGGAGGGGCGCCGGTCAGTGCCAGGCGGAACGCGTCCTTGCGGTCGCAGACCCGCAGGTCGGGGAAGAGGGCGCCGAGGGCCGCCAGGTGGCGCTCCACCGTGGTGGGGTCGAAGTCGGTGCCGCGCGCCACGGTCAGGGAGGGCGGGGCTCCGGCGGGGCCCGCCTCCAGGTGGACGCGGCCGCCGCTCGGTACGGACGCGGGTTGTTCGATGATGTGCTTGAACCCCCAGAAGCCGTACGGGCAGAGCGTGTTGAGCGGGTGCCGGGTCCGGTCCGGGCAGGCGCGGGCGGTCGGGTCCAGGCGCAGTTGCTCCCAGCTGGGCCCGCACTGCTTCAGGGGCGCGTCGGCCTCCACCGGGATCTCGTACAGGAGGGCCCAGGGGAAGGCGAGGTCGTTCAGCTCGGTCCGGCAGATCTGGATCGTCGAGGGCCGGTCGAGCACCCGCTTGAGGGCTTCCCGCTCCGGTCGGCTGCGGACGACCATCTGGTAGAGCGACCAGCCGCGCCGGGCCAGCCGGGTCATGTCCCGTCGCAGCGCGTCGGAGTCCTTGCCGTTGGCGTCGTTCAGCAGGTTCATCCACACCTCGTCCCCGTTCTCCACCCGCCGTTCGGCGTGGCAGGCGAAGAGGTCGGCCCGGACCTGCTTCATCACCGCGACCACCTGGTGCTCGCTGAGCCAGAAGGCGGCGGCGGGGCTGTCCTCGCTGGTGACGTCGATGGTCATCGCGCCGTCGCGGCGGCCCACCCGGACCGCAGCGCCGCGGCGGGGCAGCGTGTCCAGGCCGGTGAAGCCCGAGGTCAGTGTGTAGTCGATGACGGCCCCGGTGGCGCCGCCGAGGCCCTCGGCGGCGGCGACGGAGGTGGTCAGGGTCGCCGACTGCAGTTGGTTGCCCCGGTACGAGACGATCAGCAGCAGCCGGGCCGGGCCGGGTTCCTCCGGCGTGACGAAGGGGATGTGCAGGTGCTGCCCCCGGTGGGTCGGTTCGCAGTCGTGCCGTCCGCCGGGCGGGCAGTGGCAGACCCAGGCTTTTCCGCGTAGCGGCAGGAAGATCCAGTACCGCTCGGCGGGGAGGTGGAGGTCCGTGCTGACGGCGGTCACCTGGAGCCAGTCGCCCCGGCCGTCGTCGTCCGTGTGGTCGAGGGGCCCTTCGGGGAACGCCGGGGAGGAGGACGGGAGGAGGTTGTCGCCGGTCGGTCTTCCGATGCCCAGGCGGAGTTCGTAGGTGCGTCCGGAGGCGAGGAAGAGGTCGGCGGGGACGCTCCGGCGGGAGTGCGGCCAAACGACTGCGAGGTTGAGGAAGCGCGCCGCGGTGTCCTCGTCGGTGTCCTCCCCGAAGTCGTCGTCGAACTCCTCGGCCGCGACCAGCTGTTCGGGCGGCAGCTCCGGTGCCCCCTGGGTGGGGATGCCCCGCGCCCAGGCCAGGTCTCGTTCGCGCTCCCGTTCCCGTTCCCGCGCCAGGAAATCGTCCCAGCAGTCGGCGGCGGAGCTGTGCTCCTCGTAGATCAGGTGGAACGCGGCGTCGAACCGTTCCCCGGTGAGGTCCGGGTTCTCCAGCAAGCCGCGCCAGGCGTCGCGGACTTCGTCGTCCAGCTCGGAGAGCCACAGCTCGGTGGTGCGGAGGACCCGCAGCAGGCGCTCCGTCTCGGACCGGTACGCCCGGGTGTACTCCGCCGGTTCCTCCACCGCCACGCCCGTTCCTCTCTCGGCTCCGCCAGGTACTGGCATTCTGGGACAGACGAGTGAGTGGGGGCGAACCGTGCAGCTGAACCCGGACATCACCATCCGCCTGGAGTTCCAGGGGGATTCGGTCACGGCGGTCGTGTGGCAGGGCGGTGTGGCGCTGCACGACGCCCCACCGGCCCGGCGGGTGACGGGCAACCTGTTCGTCCCCCCGGCGCGGCCGGTGTCCCGGCGGGCGGCGGAGGGCATGGCGGGGATCCTGCTGCCCCCGCCCGTCAGGTTCCACCTCTCCCGGCGGATGGATGAGTTGACGCCCGGTCACCTGCGGCTGCGGATCCTGACGCCCGGGGACGGCCCGCGAGACCTGGCGGCCCTGCGCTGGGAGGCGGTGCGGGTGCCCGGCGCGACGGCGCTCCGCGAGGAGTGGCGGGCCTGGGCGGAGGAGCCGTCGGTCATGCCGGCGGACCGCGGCCGCGAGCTCGGGGAGCACCCCCGGATCCTGCTCGTGCGCAGCGTCGGCTCCGAGGTCCGGCAGGCCGTCCGCACCCCGGTCACCATCGGGCGGGTGGTGATCGCCGACGCGACCGCGGTGCACGGCGAGATCGCCATCCCCGGCGCGGACGCGCCCGTCCGGCTCGCCCCGCCCCCGCCGGAGGCGTCGGCGGACGCCGACCGGCGGCTGGTGGAGCAGGTGGCCGCCGAGTCCCGGCTGTCGGCCCGTACCGCGGACATCCCGGCGACACCGCGGGCGCTGCGCCGCGCGCTCGACGGCGGCGCCGAGGTCTTCTACTACGGCGGGCACCAGCTGAAGGGCGGCCTCGCTCTGGCTGCGGACGGTACGGACGGTTCCAAGGGCGGCACCTGGTTCCCCGCGGACCGCCTCGGCGAACTGCTGGCGGAGGCCAGTGTCGGTCTCGCGGTGCTGATGGCCTGCCACTCCGGCGGGGCAGCCGACGAGCGGGGGAACAGCCCCTCGGTCGCGCGGCAACTCGTCCGGGCGGGAGTGACGCAGGCGGTGGCGGTGATGGGGGAGGTGACCCACCGTCAAGCGGCGGGATTCGCCCAGGCCTTCTTTGCAGCGCTCGTCCGGGGCGAGCCGTCCGACCTGGCGCTGCGCGAGGCTCGCAAGGCCATCGAGGACGCGCCCGCGCTGCCCGTGCTGTTCGTCCGGGAGGGCGTCGGCGACCTCGCGGTGGGGCTGTCCCCCGAACTGCGCGACGAACGCCGGGCGCCGGTGGCCCACCGCCTGCCGGTCGACGGCGACGGGGAGCCGGACGAGCGGTACCGGGTGCACCTGGACGCCTGGTGGTGCCTGACCGGCCGGACCGTAGTCGACGTCCTGGCCGATCCGACCGGCGACGACCTGACCGGACTGATGGCCGACGCCGAACGACTGCTCGCCGTCGCCCGCCACCGCGACCGCGACGAGGCCCCCAGGCGCTGGTACCTGTGCGACGCGTCCGGGGGGCGGCTGCCCCGGAACGCGGTCGAGCTGCGCAACAGCGTTATTCCGGCCTACCGGCCGGCACCGCCCGGGGAGCACCGCGGGACGGGACTCGTCCTGAAGATGGACACTTCCCCCCTCCCCGCGGGGATCCGCCGGAACGTCGAGCGGCTCTTCCGGTTCGACCCCGACCTGCGGGCCCTCGTCCTCCAAGTGAGCGGGCCGCGGCCGGACCAGGTGGGCAGCAGTGCGCAGGAGCTGGCCCGGTTGCTCGGCCACCAGGAGTACCTGCTGCGCCTTCCCGCCCCGACCACCACCGTGCCCGCGCGGCCCCAGCGGCGGCCGGGCGCGGCGGGCGGGACGGGCAGCCAGGGCGCCCGGGGCCTCCTCGACCGGCTGGCCCTGGCCCGCGGGACGGACGGGGCGGTGTCCGTGCCCGAGGTCGACGTCCGGGAGGTCGTCGACGACCTCAACACGGACGGGACGTGGGGGACGTTCGACGAGGAGCGGGAGGTCCTCGACGAGGTGCGGCACTACTGGCCCGGGTTGTACCGCCCGCTGCTGGAGGCCCACGCTCGCGACCGCGCCCTGCCCCGGCGGAGCGCGTCGCTGTGCCTGGCGGCTGCCTGCGACGAGGACCTGGACCGGTGGATCGGGGCGGCCGGGACGGACCTGCCCCTCCCCGGCGACGTCCGCCGCCGGGACCTGACCCGCCCGTTGGCGGAGGCGGTCGCCCTGGCGCTGTTGCGGGCCGGCCACACCGACACCGACGCCCTGGACGCCTGGGCGGAGGCCGCCCCGGTGGCGGCCGCCGCCGTCCGGGTGGCGGACCGGGGAGCCGAGGGGCTCCTCCCGCAGGACCTCGACCGGGCGAAGGAGGCCGTCGCCCTCGACAGAGCCGGGCTGCTCAACCGGGTCGACTTCGCGGAGCTCGACCCGACCGGCAGCCGGCCGGGCAGCTGGGCGCTGCTGACCCGCCGCCCGCTGACCGCGGAGTCCGCCCGCTGGGTCTACAGCCTGGGCGAAGAACAGCGCCGGGTGCTCGGACTCGAACCGGTCGGCGGGGCGGGGAAGCGGCCCGCCGACGCGGAGCTGGAAGTCGGCCTCGCCCCGTACCGGGACGCCCTCCGGCCGCCGCTATCCTTTGCCGAGGACGACTGGTGACGGTTTATCAGTACGGTTTCGATTCGGCCGGAAACCGTCTCCCCGCGGCCCGGAACCCGTAGGGTGGGTCACCCGTTTCTCGTCCCGCCGATGCCACTTCTCGGCCGGTGACCGCACGTAAGGGACCTGGATGCTCGAACACTGGTACTTCTGTGCCTCGTTGGGGCTGCCGCCGCAGACGGCCGCGCTCCATCTGGACGTCCTGACCGCGCTCCAGGAACCGGCGGGGACGCCCCGGGCCGGAGAGATCGTCGGTGCGGCACTGGAGGGCCTGGGCCGGACCGGCACCGCCACCGCGCTCCACGCGCTGCCCCTGGTCCTGCCGGCGCACCACCGGTTCGCCGGCACCGGCGAGGTGATCGCGCGGGCGGCGGACGTCTACCGGGACATCGCGGCGGTGGCCCCCGAGCACCTGCGGACCCGCCTGGGGGCCGCGCTCCGGTCGGCCGCCGGCCCCGTCCGCCCCGCGCTGGCGGCCCTGCGCGAACTGCTGGACGGCCTGGACGACGGCACGGCCGAGACGGATGCCGCCGACGTCCCGTACCAGGACCTGGTGGAGCAACTCGCCCCGACCGCGGCCCTGGTGGCGGCCCGCTTCCTGGTCCGGCGCGACGCGCGCGCGGTGGGCGAGGTCCTCGACGAGCACCAGTCCCTGACCGAGGAGGCGCTGGCCGGCCGGTACGGGCGTATGGCCCTGCTGCAGGCCGCCGAGGCCGTCGCGGCGCTCCGGCCCGAACACGCCGACCGGGTCCGGGCCGCCCTCGCGACGGCCTCCCGGGGCGCCTTCGACCTGGAACCGGACCTGCTGGCCGCCGCGGCCCGCATCACCTACCCGGTGCCCGCGGACCCCGGCCCCGGCCCGGACCCGCTGGACGCGGTCGAGGCCGAGGCGTTCGCAGGAGAACGCCTGACCGGCTGGCTCCGGTCCTGGACCGCCGACGGGCTGATCCCGAAGGCGGTCGACTGCGAGGCCCGGGAGGCCGCCTACCGGCGCCTCGGAGGGACGGGAGCCGCGTCGAAGTCGGCGATGTCGGCGGTGCTGTGGCAGACGGCGCTGTGGTCCGCCGCTGCGGAGGGCGCCCCGGAGCGGGTCGCCCGGCGGCTCGCCCGCTGGTGGCGCCCGCCCGCCCCCCAGGGACCGGTCGGCGGGCCGGGCCGCAACGGGGCCCCGGCCCGGCTCCCGCTCACCCTGCCCTACGACTCCTACGAAATCGTCCAGCAGTACACCCACCGACTGCTCTCACTGCGCCACCCCGCAGGCCAGATCCCCACGCCGCTGCCCACCGCCGGCCCGGCCGTGGACACCGACCCGGACACGGCCGCATGGCTGTGGTCGCCCTGGCTTGTCCAGGACCAGCGCAAGACCGTGGGCACCACCGGCGCGGCAGCGGTGGTCCGGCTCCAGGACGGCCAACCCGAGCAGCTGGTGCGCCTGTTGGGGGCGGGCCTGCTGGCCGTCCGGCTGCTGACCTGCCACGGACCCGGCGGGGAAGCCGAACTGGACGGCGGGCCGGAGGGCGGGGACGACCACCTGCTGCTGCTACTCGTCCACCTGCGCGACATCCTGTACCGGACGTTCGACCCGCTCATGGAATCCGTGCACGGCTCCGTCCACCAGGCCCAGCTGCAGGTCGGCCACCTGTGCGCGCTGCTCCTGCACGGAGCGGCGGCCGCCGACTGGGCTGGCAAGGGCGTGCGGGCCGCGGTCCACCCGGCCGGGATCGTCCGGGTGGTGGCGGAGCTGCCTGCCGCGCCCGCGGTACTGCCCGACTGGGCCGCCCGCAAGGTGGCCCTCCACTGGGCCCAGGAGGCGTCGGCGGGTGGCACCGAACATCACCGGACGGAGGCCGGGGCCCGGTGGTTCGGCGGGCAGCCGTCCCCCGCGGATACCCTGCTCGACCTGATCCGCGAACGGGACCAGCCCGTACCCGCCGTGACGGCCTCGGGCGCCGCCCGGCTGTACCGCGACCTCCACCCGCACTCGCGGCACGACGTGCTCCGCTGGGACTGGACGCCCGGGGGGCCGCGCCGCCCTGACGGAAGGCCGCTGCGGTCGCTGCTGCCGGGCGCGCTGGTGCTCAGCGGCCCCACCGACCCGGACCGGGACTCCTTCTCGGTCGAGGAGTGGCAGGAGATGTCGAAGGAGGTGAGCGACTTCCTCGCCGCGACCGACAAGCACAGCATCACCCCGGTCACGGTCCGCACGCTGCGGCTCGCCGCACTGGTCGGCCGCCCCGAACTCGGCGACGCCAACCTCCACGAGGAGTGGGTCTCCTCCTGGAGCGGCCTGGTCTCCTCCCTCGGCACGCCGGCCCATCTGCCGCGCTACGTGCGGGCCCGGATGTTCGAGATGTTCCGCGCGCCGACCGAGGGGACGGGCTCGCAGGAACGGCTGCTGAACGTCCTGGAGCACGTGGTGGACGCGATCGTCGGCCTCAGCGGCGGCGCGCAGTTCTACTACGACCGGCTCTTCGAGGAGCTGACCCACGGCGGGCTGCCCCCGGAGACAGCCAACCGGCTGCGATTGCGGGCCCTGCGGGTGCTCTACCACAAGTGGGGCGGTCGGCCGCCCGTGGCGGCACACGGCAACCCGTGGTCGGACCACTTGGGCCGGATCTCCGGCCGCGGCACCGAGGCGGCGCTGGTCGGGTTCCTGCGGGCGACGGCGGCGCGGGAACTCGGCGGCCGGGGAACCACGCTGGCCGAGGCGATGGCCTCGTTGTGGGACAGCACCCAGCGGCCCGCCCAGTACCCGGCGGCTCGCCGGGCCGCCGACCTGCCCGGCGAGGACCGGCGGTTCCTCGCTGCGACCGTCCGGGACCGCCGCACCGGCGAGATCGTCGAGTACCGGCGCGACGAGAACGCCTCGGTCGGGGCCGTGCGGGACCGCCGTCGACAGGTGTTCGACCTTTTCCGGGGCGGTGCCCGCCCCGAGCCGGACACCTGCGTGCTCGGCGTGGTGGTTCGCCCGGCCCTGCGCGACACGTCCACCCTGCTGGTCAACTGCGGGCTCGATACCCTCCAGCGCTGCCGGCCCGAACCGCAGGACGACCGGCGCTGGGAGATCGGCGACACCGTGGCCGTGCGGCTCGCGCCCCCCGGTGGGCAGCCGCTGCCCACCGTCGTCCCGCTGGTGCCGCTGCCTCAGCGGGACGGCGAGGTGCGCGCGGCGGAACTCACCCGCACCGACCAGCACCCGGGCCTCGGGCTCCGGGTGGAGGGCTGCCCGGGCGAGCTGTACCCCGGCGGGACGGGGGAGGCGGACACCGCCGCCCGCCGCCGCTGGGACCCGGACCTCTCCCGGGCCTTCGCCCCGGACGGCACCCCGATCCGGTCGTCCGTACTGGTCAGGTGGCACGGGGAGCTCAACCGCTGGGTGTCGCTGGACGCGGGGCTGCCCGAACTGGCCGTCGCGGTCGGCGCCGGGGAGGGCCCGGTGCCGGTGCGGCTGGTCCTGGTCGGCGACGCCACCGAGCGGACCGGGTATGGCACGGCCTGGCGCTTCGTCACCACGCCGGGGCGCTCCTACGTGCTGGGGCCCGCGGCGTGGCGGCCCGCCGACTGGCGGCGGCTGGAAGAGGAGTACCCCGACGCGCCGACCGGGCTGATCGTGCACGCCGAGTTCGCGCCGGGGGAGGCCGTCCTCCGGCTGTCCTCCCGGGAGCCTTTCGACCGGCGCAACCTGGAGTGGCTGGCGGTGTTCGACCCGCCGGCCGAGGCCCGCGACCGGCCCGAGGACGGCGACCCGTCCGAGGACGGGGCACGGTCCGCCGAGCACTACACGCAGGAGGACGCCTTCCTCCGGACGGACGCCGACGGCCGGCCGCAGTGGCAGATCGACGTGCGCGCCGTCGAGGGCTTCCCTCGGCTGGTCAGGGCCGAGTTCGCCGGCCCGACGCCCAGGCGCGATCACGCCGTGTGCAGCGTCGAAGCGTGGGACGACGGCGCCGCCCGGCGGGCCGTGGTGAAGGTCCAGGCGCTGGACGAGGAGGGCATCCTCGAACAGAAGCCCACCCCCGAGCAGTACGCCCGGTACGCGAAGGTGCCAGACCGGACGGTCGTCGACCTGGTGTGGGCCACCCGCAAGGGCGACAGCGCCGCGAACCGGGCCGCCACCGCCGATGGGCTGCAGGGCCGGGTGGCCACCGAGTCCCTGACGCTCAGCGGCGACTTCCCGGTGCTGTCCCGCACCGCCCCACGCCGCGCCCAGGTCAGCTCCGACTACCTGATCCGGCCCTTCCCGGACCAGCTGCACGCCCCCCTGGCGGCCCTGCCGCCCGGGCAGCTGGCGGAGCGGTGCCTGCCCCCGCGAGATCCGGCCGAGCTGGACCGCCCCGGACTCAGCGGCCTGGTGGTCGCCCGTTACAAGGAGGGCAACCAGGTCAGCCACGTGCGCGCCTGGTTCGACCTCGGCGGGCAGATCGCCGTGGCCAGGCTGCCGGTGGACTGCTTCGACGTCGACGCACCCGCGGTGGGCGACCACCTCCGCGGCGTGCGGACGGGCGCCGGATGGACCTTCGAGACGCACCGCCGGATGCTGCACTTCGAAGCGCTCTGGGAACGGGTGGCCGAGCCCGGAGCCGACTGGAAGGCGGTCGGCACCACCACCGGCCCGGACGGCACGCCGCTGACGGTCCGTCAGGATACCTCGGGCCGACCGCGGCTGGCCATCGAGCCGGGCACCGGAACCCTGCCCGCGAGCACCGGCCGGGCCACCGCCCGGCGCGGCGGCAGACCGCGCAACGACGGGACCTTCCCCGTCGTGGTCCAGCACGGGGGCGTCCACCGGGTCGGCCACACTGCGGGCATCGACCTCGGGAACGAGTTCCGGGCCGTCCACGTGGAACGGGAGCAGGTCGACCTGCGTGACGTGGCACGGGTGCCTGCCGACGGCACCGGCACCCGGTACGTTCGGGTCCGACGGGAGTACGATCTCTCCCCGGTCGGGCCGTCCCGGCGGCCGGCCGACCCGGTGTTTCGCCCTGCGTACGACAGGGCCGCCGCCTGGCAGCGGATCGTCGACCTGCCGGAGCCGGTGCTGACCGGGCGGATCGACGCGGACGGCCGGATGGCGCTGTCGACCTGCGAGGCCCCCGACGCCGAGGGGGTCTACCGGCCGTGGCTGGAGATCCTCGACGAACCGCGGGCCTGGGTGGGCGGCCGCAATCACCCGACCGACCTGGTCCGGGCCCGGCCGGTGCCCCACCCCGACGGCACCGGCTACGCCGCCTCCTTCCTGTCGGCCGCCCCGCTGTCCGTCACCGACTTTATGGCGGTGATCGCCCCGTACGCGGCGGCCGACGGGAGCCGCTGCGACTTCCGGGACCCGCGGCACACCCGGGGCAAGCCGTACTACGTCGGCATCGAGGAGACCGGCACCGGCCCGGCCGCCCGGTTCGAGTTCGGCTACGGCTGGTTCGTCGACATCCCGACCGGGACGCTGCTGGTGGGCGGCGAACCCCTGGATCCGGACGGCCTGGCCCTCTTCCACGGCGACCGCGTCGAGGCCATGGCCTTCCGCGCGGCCGAGGACGCCCCCGACACCGTCACCGTGCTAATCGAACTGGCCGACATCGCCACCGGCGTTGAACGGCAGATCCACTCCGAGGCGACGCACGCCAACGTCGTGCACCTGCTCGACGCCACCGTGGAAGGCGACCGCGGCCGGGTCACCGTGCACCGCGCGGTCACCCGCACCCGGGGGCTGGGCCGCGACACCGACCCGGACACCCACGCCGTCGAACAGCCGGTCAGCGCCCGGATCGACGACCGGGACGTGCCGGCGCTGCTCGCCGCGCAGGGGGAGGGCACCGGCCGCAGGCTCCTGCTGGGCCGGCTCGTCCCGGAACAGCTGGGCCGGCACCGCCGGGCGCTGCGCTTCGCCACCGTCGCCCCGCACGCCACCACCGACGGCAGCCGGGGGCTCGGCCGGGACGACCGGCTTTACCTGGAGGCGGGGGCGATCCAGGAGACCCGCAACGACTACCTGCTGCGCTTCGTCCTGCCCGAAGGGGTGCGCCAGGACGGGGAGCCGCTCTCGGCGGTGGTGCCCCGGCGGGAGTTCTCGCACCGGGAGAGCTGCCTGCGCCGGGCCGCGAAGACCGAGGGCCTCGACGCCTACCGGGGACGGGCCCGGATGCTGGTGCGGCTCGGGGACCCCGGCCAGTACCCCAACCAGTGGCACGGCTCCACCAAGTCGCCGCCGGTCCGCAGCACCGAGACCCTGCGCGGCCACCTGCGGCGCAGGCCGGGCGGCAGCTTCGGCGTGGTCGACGCGGACGGACGGCGGATCGAGCTCCGGCCCGGCGTGCTCTTCGACCTCGCCGGACTTCACGCGAGCGACGAGGTCACCGCCGGATCCGTGGTGCGGCTGCTGCTCGACGCCGACGGGAGGGTCCACGTCCGGCAGGCCATACCGGCCGACCTGACCTACCTGGACGAGCGGCCGAGGCCCGCCGTGGTCTTCCCGAAGGACAGCCTCCGGACGGCCGAGGACGTCCGGCAGGCGGATGCCCACGGCCGGTTCACGGTGGCCGGCCTGCCCGGCCTCAACGCCACCGCCCGGCGGGACACCGGGGCGGCCCTGCTGCACCGGGAGCACCCCAAGATCGCGGGCGTGGTGCGCAGGACCGCGGGCCGCAGCGCCCAACTGGTCCCGATGGAGGACCCCCGGGCCGGCGTCCTGGAGTACGACGCCGAGGACCCGGCCGACGGGGTGTCGGCCCGGCCGGTCGGCACCGCCGGCCCGGACCCCGCCGCCCGGACGGTCCCCTGGGCCCAGGTCTCCTTCCTGGACGCGTCGGCCCGGGAGATCGCCCGGGAGTGCGGGCAGGGCGGGTGGCGCTATCACGACACCCGTACCCGCACCTGGTCGCTCGGCGGGGAGCGGCCCCGGCTGCGGGACCTGCCCGCCCTCGCCCGGATCCTCGACGAGCCGGTGTTCTTCTCCCGCAAGGGCAGCGGCTGGACGCTGCGGCACGAGTCGGCGGCCCTGCGCCAGTACGGCTTCCCCGCCACCGAACTGCTGGAGGAGACCTTCCAGGACCGCCCCGGGGCCCTGCGGACGTACTGGGCCGTGGCCCGCGCCGAGGACGGCGGCGTCTGGCTGGAGATGACACCGGGCCGGATCGCCGAGATCCGCGGCGAACTCGTCCGGTTCTCCGACGGACACTCGCTGGCCGACCTCGACTGGTCGCGGTTCGCCCCCGGAGACGTGCTGTACGGGCGGATCGAGGGCGGGGTCAACGAGTGCGGCCACCTGGTCCTCACCGACTGGCGGCCCGGCCTGCGCGGCGCGCTCCGGGCCGGCTACCACAACCGGGTCCTGCTTCCGGTCGGCCACGCGGACGAGACGGCGGGCGCGCTCTACCTCGGCGCGGGCGACGCCGCCTTCCCCTACCCGGCGGAACGCGCACTGATCGAGCGCTGCCCCCCGGGCAGCACCGTGTGGCTCGACGAGGCCAACGCGCTGGCGCCCGCCGCCCCCGACTCTGTCCGGGCCGGGGACACGGTGCTCCTCACTGCGGACCCGGCGGGCGGGGCGCTGCGGGTGGCGGGGCTGCCGAACACGGCGGTCGAGCTGGCCCCCGCATCCAAGGAGCACTGGTTCATGGCCCGGTGGCTGCGGGACGACCTGGCGTCGAGCACGACCGAGGCGGGCAGCGTGCTGCTCCGCCAGCTGGGCGTGCTGCCGGTGACGGTCGAAGCCGTGACCGACGGGCCCAAACCGGTCGTCACGGTCTCCCGCCGCCGACAGCCCGGCGGGGTCTGGCCCGACGGCACCGTGCTCGCCCGGCCCGTCGCCCACCTGGGCAACGGCCGGATCGTGATGCGCAGCGGCGCGGCGCTGATCAGGACGGACATGGACGAGCTGCTGCCCGGACTCCCGCAGGAGGCCCGCGAACCGGCCGCGGCAGCACTCGCCGCGGACCGGCGCCTGCTGCGGCTGTACTGGGACCGGACCACCCGAACGCTGCGCAGCGGCCTGCCGACCGGCGACACCGCACTGGGCGAGACGACCGTGCAGGCGCTGTTCGCCGTGGACGGCCTGGACGGCGCATGCCTCGGCGTGCTCTGCAAAGAGGAGCGCACCCAGGCCCTGTGCTGGCTGCCCGCCCGGGACGCGGCGTGGGCACAGGACGTGCCGGGCGACCTGCTGGTCGAGCGGCTGCGGGCCGTCCGGAAGCTGACCGTGCTGCGCCACGAACGCCACCTGGTCAGCCTGGTCGACCACCCGCTGGCCGTCCACGAGTTCGGGAACCTGACGGTCGGGCAGCTGCTGCGGGTGTCCGTGGTCGACGAGGCGGCGGCGGACGGGGCCGGCGGCGGCACGCGGCTGGTCGCGGTGGCCCCGCTCGGCCTGCTGGCGCGGTTCTCGCCCGGCCGGACGGCGTGCGGGCCCGGGGAGGAGCTGATGACCGAGGTCGCCCGGTTCGGCCGGGTCCGCGGGCAGCGGACGGTCCACCTGGTGGAGCCCGGGGCCCGGCGGACGGTCGTCGACCTGCCGGAGTGGATGTGCGGCCCGCTCGGCAGGCTGGCCCTGCACTCGTTCACCGACACCGCGAAGCGCGTCGACGGCTTGGTCCCGCTGTGGTTCGTGAAGTACCGGAAGGCGTACCGGGCGGGGCTGGACGGCGGCGCGGCGCCAACGGGTAACTCAGTGGGGCGGAAGGTGCTCTGGTCGCTCGGCAGGCTGGAGCACGCGTTCGACCAGGAGGAGGTGTCGGAGGAGGAGCGTGAGCGGGCCAGGCGCACCGCCGCGGCCGCGGTGGCGGAGTGGATCGGCTCCGACATCGGCCGGACCCTCGTCCTGCAGACGGACGAGGGCATCGACCTCAGCCCGGCGCTGGCCGTCTGCCGGTTGGGCGGCCTCCTGCCGTCGGCGCTGGTCGGGCTGCCGGACGGCTGGGTGTCGTTCCTGCTGGCCCGGATCGGCGACCGGGCGGTCGCGTCGATGCACACCGAGGCGCTCGTCACCCAGTGGCTGACCCGACCGGACCGGCACACCAGGGACGGGGACTGGCGCAGGCTGCGCTCGCTCCGGATCGCGCAGCACATGACGGTCGGCCAGGTGACGCTCGTCGAGGAGTTCGGCCGGTCCGTCACCGAACGCCCGGAAGGACTCCCGCAGAGCGAAGCCGCAGGAGTGGCACGGTCGCTGCTCGCGGCCGTGGGCCGACTTCCCGCGGCCGAGCACCTGGCCGGGGACGCCCCACTGCTGCACCGACTGGCCCGGCTTGGGGTGAGCCTGACCCCGCCGCATGGGCAGGCAGTTCCCCGATGGCAGCCGCTTGGCGAGCAGCACCGGGTGGTCGAGTCAGTCTTCGGGCAGCTCATGCCGCAGGGCCTACCGCTCACCCTGTTGCCGGCCTCCGTCCTGCTGCCTGATGCAGGCACGCACTATGGAGAAGCGCTTCTCAGAGAGGCGAAGGCACGGACGGCATGACGGCGCCGCTATTCGGGGAGTTCCGATACCCGACTCCACCATTAGCCGTCTTCCAGGACGACTTGATCAGGACCTACCGCGGCTTCCTCGACCGTCGCCGCGCGGCGCGTCCCCAGGAGGACTACCGGGAGCCTACGCCGCAGGAGTGGCGCGACTTCCAGCAGCACTTCGAACTCCGCAAGGTCTCACTCGGCACCTGCGGGCGTCCCTACGGAACCCCCTGCAAGCACGAGCACGCCTGCATCCGCTGCCCGGTCCTCCAGATGGACCCCCGCCAGAAGCCCCGCCTCATCGAGATCATCCAGAACCTCCGCGAACGCATCCGCGAGGCCCGCGCCAACGGCTGGCTCGGCGAGGTTGAGGGACTTCAGGTCAGCTTCGACGCTGCGATGGCCAAGCTCAACAGCCTCAAGAACACTTCCACCGACGGACGCCCTCAACTGGTCGGCCTCGGCATGCCCGTCATCACCGACCCCGCACCCCCGCCAGGAACAGGAGACCCCGGACGGCACCCCGCTCCCGCCGACCGCTGACCGCGTCGAGGACGTCCGCGAGCGGCTCCGCGACCCGGCCGCCGCCCGCGACGTCCTCGACCTCGACGGCTTCCACCCTCATGCCCAGGAGGTCGCTACGAGTGCGAGGCCGAGCATTTCGTTGCTTTCACTGACAGTGCCGCAGCCGCCATCTGCTATTGCTTCCTTGCCGACTGATCAGCGGGTACAAACTCGTTCCCTTCGTCGGGCAGGGCAGACAAGGGGGCGGGGCCGGTAGCCAGGATGGTGCGGCGGGCGAGATCGGGCAGGACGGTGGCCAGGCCGACCAGCGCCAAGACAGCCCCGAGCCAGAGCGGAGCGCGCAGCCCCCAGATGTCGATCACCACGGCGCCGATGGAGGAGCCGAGGATGATGCCGAGTGTGATGAAGGAGGAGTGCACGGTGTTGACCAGGGGGCCTGCGTTGCCGGTGCGCTGGACGCGGGTCACCATGGCCGGGTTCATGGTGACGCCAACCAGGCCGATGCCCATCATGCAGATGATGGCCGGGGCGGGTACGTCGGCGAGGAGGGCGAAGCCGGTCAGGAACAGCGTGTTGAGGACGAGGCCGACGGCAAGGACCGGGACGGTGTGCCCGTCGGCGAAGCGGCCGACGACGTTGTTGCCTATGACGGTGGCGGCGCCGTAGGCGACGAGAAGCAGAGGGACGGTGCCGGTGGGAAAGCCGGTGACGTCGGTGAGGATGGGGTTGAAGTAGCTGAAGGCGGAGAAGGTGGCGCCGATGATCAGTGTGCTGCTGGACAGCACCAGCCACATCTTGGGTTTCCTGAAGACGCCGACCTCCTGGCGCAAGCCGCCGCTGCTCTCCGCGTGTTCGATGCGGGGCACACCGAACAGTGTGGTCCCGGCCGCGACCACGGTGATCAGGGTGATGGTCCAGAACGCGGCGCGCCAGCCGAAACGCTCGCCGACCAGCGTGGAGATGGGCAGGCCGAGCAGGGTGCCGAGCATGAGGCCGTTCATCACGACGGCGATCGCGCGGCCCCGGATCTCGGGGCGGGTGATCTGGGCGCACATCGAGATGCCCACGCCGAAGAACGCCTGGGAGGCGATGCCGGTGATGATCCGCGCGGCCATCATCGTGCCGTAGCCGGTCGCGGTGGCGGCCAGTACGTTGCCGGCGAGGAAGATGACGAACAGCACCATCAGTGCCGTACGCGGGGGGAACTTCATCAGGGCCACGGTCAGGAACGGGCCGCCAGCGGCCATGGCCACCGCGAAGGCGGTGATGAGGTAGCCGATCTGAGGGATGGTCGCGTCCAGTCCTTCGGCCATCTGCGGCATCAGCCCGGCGACCACGAACTCACTGGTCACCATGGCGAAGATGCCGAGTGCCAGGACGTATACGGCACGAGGCACGGGTCGATCTCCTTCGAGGTCAGTTATGTATTGAACGGTCCAAAATTTAGGCAGGCGTGGACGCGGCCCCCGGTGGCGTGCGCCGTCAGCTGGTGAGTGCGTCCATGGTGATTTCGGCGATCGACTCCAGTGCGGCCCGGTCGGCACCGCCCTGGCTGGAGATGCGCATGCCGCCGATCGCCGCGTTGACGAAGCGGGCAAGCGCTCCGGCGTCGTGGGGAGAGGCGATGCTGCCTTCCCGCTGTCCCTCCTGGAGCACCGCGCGCAGTGCCGTCAGCCGGCGCCGTGTGTCGCGGTCCAGCATTTCCGCTGCTCGCGGGTCCCGGGCGACCAGCTCGACCGTGGTGTTCACGGTCAGGCAGCCGAGGCCACGTCCGCCCGTCCGATGTCCCGTCTCCGTCTCGCCGTCGACGACCATGGCGAACAGGGTGCGCAGCCGGTCGGCGGCGCTGTGTCGGGTGTCCTCCAGGACGGCCAGCTGGGCGGTCGTCATGGAGTCGATGTAGCGGGCCAGTACGCGCTCGAAGAGGTCGTGCTTGCTCTTGAAAGTGTTGTAAACGCTGCTGCGTCCCAGTCCTGTGGCGTCGCACAAGTCCTGTGTGGAGGTGGCCTCGTAGCCCTTCTCCCAGAACGTGCGCATCGCCGCATCCAGGGCACCTTCCTCGTCGAACGTCCTCGGTCGGGCCATGGCGCGACCTTAGCCGTTTTGGACCGTCCGTTGCAATACTCTTTTGGAGGCCCACTCCTACCGCGACCTTGAAGCCTTTCCGGCGTGGTCGGTGCCAGAGGAGCGGCCATCAGCCCAAGGCTGTCCGTGACAACCAACACCGACTGCCGCGTACCACCAAACGCAACAGCTCGTAGTCCGGAAAAGAACGCGACGAGTGGTGCCCCGGCCTCGCCATGACGGCGGGGCCGGGCCACCACGGGTGGGTCAGCTGCTGGTCGTCAGCAGTCGGTTGGCCAGGGCGTCGGCGAGGCGGTAGGCCTCGTCGGCCGAGAGGGTGCGACAGATGGCGTCCGCCAGCTCCTCCACGTTGTGCCAGTCGACGTCGCCGAGTTCCGTCTGCGGGGCGGCCGACGACTGCTCGTCCACCGGGGCCACGGCCCGCTGCTCCGGCATCGGGAGCGGCTCGGAATTTTCCGCGGAAAATCGCTCGGTGCTCCGGACGGGCTCGGCGCTCGCGACCGGGTTACGGGGCGCGGGCTCCGGCCGGGGGGCGACGGGGGTTGGCGCCTTCACGGTGGCCGGTGCCGCCTCCGCGGCCGGCTGGGCCGCGGGCGTGGAGGCGGGTGCGGAGGCAGCCACCGCAGCGGGCTGCGGTGCGGGAGCCTCTGCCGGTGCCTTGGCGGCGGCCCTGGCCTCCAGCTTCGCGGCGCGCCTGGCGGCCACCGCGTCGGCGTCGGCCTGGAGCAGCTGCTCCAGCTCTGCGGTCTGCCCGGCCAGGGACATCGCCTCGATGCCCTTCACCGAACCGAGCCGGCGGGCGACGTTGATGGAGACGCCCTCCTCGCCGCGCGCCTTGGCCCGCACCTGGCGCTGCAGCTCGGGGTGGAGCTTCAGCAGGTTCTTGCGGTGCGAGATCCAGCTCTGGGACCAGCCCTCGGCCTCGGCCGCTTCCTTGGCGGTCGGGTACTGCGCCACGATGAGCAGGACTGCGTTGGCCTCCTCGATCGGGTCGAAGTCCTTGCGCGCCATGTTCTCGTCGAGCGCGGCCCGCAGCAGGGTCGCCTTGGACTCCGCCACCGAGTCGTCCACGACGACGAGCAGCTGCTCGCGCCCGTACAGCTCCGCGGCCGCCCGTCGGCGGTTGCCGTTGACGATGACGACGTCCTGCGGTCCCGCGCCCAGCGTCTGCCGGTCCTCCGGCCACAGCCTCAGGTAGGCGGCCGGGGTGACGGCGAGGCAGCTCTGCAGCTGGCGGTCCTTGATGCTCGCCAGGTCGGAGAGGTCGCCCAGCTCGTCACGGGGGTTGCGCGGGTTGGGAAGGCAGCCCGCCGTGGGGATCCACTTGGCCACTGGGGCGTCGTTGGCTGCGTCCACACCCGGGGCGTTGACGACCGGGTCGCCGGCCATCGACGCGAAGGAGACGCGACGGCCTGCCATCAGCGGCCCCCGTAACCCAGCTCGAGGGACAGGCGGAAGAAGTCCTCGCGGGCCCGGTAGGCGGTACCGCTCTCCTTGTACTGGGTGACGACCGTTCCCTCGGCCACCGCCCGCGAGTGGATCTTGTACCGGCGCAGGACGGTCTTGGCGCGCGGCCACCCCTTCGCGCTGATGTACGCCTCGGTGTCCTCGAGGTCGGCGCGGCCGTCCCGGGGGTCCCAGTTGTTGACGACGACCCGGAAGGGGATGTCCATCGGCTCGATGACCTGCTGGATGGTCCGGGCCGTCGGGTCGAAGCACAGCGGTTCGGTGATCATCGGGACCAGGACGTCGTCCGCGATCTCCAGGGCCCTGCGCAGGATCTCCTCGTCCGCCAGGGTGCCCGGCGTGTCGATGAAGATGTGCTGGTACTCGTCCTTCTCACCGAGGACGTCGAAGGTGCACGCCGCGAGGTTGACCGTGGTGGTGGTCTTGCCCACGCCGCCCTTCTGGTTGGCGATGACGTGGATCTTCGCGCCGGTGTTCTTCAGGTGGATCAGCTGCTCGGCGTGGTCGTGTGCCGCCATGAAGTCGAAGGGCAGGTTGTCTCCCACCCGCTCGGCCCAGACGACGGCGGACCCCTGGGGGTCGGTGGACACGACAAGCACGGATGGCTTCATGATGTTCCGTTCTCTCCGTGGGCTTCCCGGGCCGACTGCCCGGTACTGCGGATGCCCGCCGCTCAAAGCCATGGTCGGCGGACGGAGAACAGCATTCCAGATGATCAGCCCGGAGCCCGACACGACCCGCGTGTCATGGAGCACAAAAGGGTTGGATCGCGGTGGCCGGACTCCCGGAGAACCGCTCTGCTTTCCTGATCCGGCATCCAATCCCCAGGGCTTCCACCTGCGGTGATGCCTATTTGACGGAGGGGGGAATTCATGAGCACTGGTCATTCGCATGGGCGGGCGCGTCGTGCGCGTGCCAGCTTTCACGACGCAGGCCGACTGTCGCGGCACGGTGAGTCCCGCCCGGAGCCGGCCACCGGGTGACGGCCGGCTCCGGGCCCGAGCTGGGCAGGGTGAACCTCGGTGGTGCTCGCATGTGCTCCCGGCGCGCTGCCCGTCGACGAGCGGGCGGTCAATGGGCTCCGGATCTGTGACGGGCATTCCCGACCGGGCGGATGCGGACATTGGGCTCGGGACGGCCTTGTCGGGCTCAACTTGGACGTGCAGCCAGCCGACCGCGCCACCTCGGAGCAGAATGGGACGCGAGACGGCGATCCCGTGATCCTGCTGCTCGAAGTGCTCCCCCGTGTGGGTGACGTGGTGGAGCGATGTGCCAAGGGTCGGCCAACCGAGGAAGTAGCCCTGCTCGGTTGAGAGAACGGAGCGCCTGGACGACCCCCGCATGGACGGGGCTGCGGACTCGAACTGAATTGATTGGCGTACTCTGAGCCGAATCACAGCAGGTCAGAAAGTGTAGGCCCCGCACGCGCGGGGATGGCTCTGCGAGAGGCCCCGAATTCCGCAGGACGGGAACGTAGGCCCCGCACGCGCGGGGATGGCTCCTCAGGACGGCCGGGGCGGTGCTGCCCCGAGTCGTAGGCCCCGCAAGCGCGGGGATGCTCCTTGAGCACTGGCGGCCGGCCGGGCTCGGCTCACACTGGTATCCGCCCCGCTTGGCAGGCCGGATCTGTCCGACCTCTGACACCGTCGTCCGGGCCAGCTGAACAGCCATGAGGCAGGCGTCCCCGCCCTCAGGGCTCCGATGCGTTCCGTCACGGCAGAGCCAGCGAGGTTCAGGGGAGTCTGTGGGATGTCGCACACCTCGACCGCACCGGCTTCACCCGGCTCCTGTGCGAAGCCGCTGTGGGTGCTGGCGGCTGGTCAGCGGGCGACGACGACCGTGATTGGCGTGTCGTCGCAGCCGGCCGCGATCTCGTGGAGCGCGTTCAGCTCGATGGGATCGACGGCGAGTCGCCAGCGGGTCTTCACGGCCACTCCGAGGCCCCGGACCTCGTCCTGCTGCTCACCGTGAACTGGAGCGTCGTCGGCA
This sequence comes from Kitasatospora sp. NPDC041917, assembly GCF_055589745.1. Lineage (NCBI taxonomy): Bacteria > Bacillati > Actinomycetota > Actinomycetes > Kitasatosporales > Streptomycetaceae > Kitasatospora > Kitasatospora sp. NPDC041917. The sequence continues at coordinate 51,825 of NZ_JBVJBI010000039.1, forward strand.
GCTGGTCGTACGGCTGGACAACGAGCGCCTGATCGGCGGCGAGGGCTCGCAGGGAATCGCACCGTCGGGGTCAGCAGACCTTCCGGTAGGGCACTTCGGGGAGGTACGTGTCCCAGTCGGTTTGCGGCAGTCCGCCTCCGGCCCGTTCGCAGATGTCGGCGGCTTCCCGGTCCGGGGCCATCATGACCTCGTGCCCTGGTGCGTGCTCGGTCGCCATGCGCAGGGTGCGGTCGTCGGGGCTGAAGGCCAGGGAGAGGGTGGCGCCTCCTGGTGTGGGGAGGGCGGGGCCGAGTGGTTGGTGGGATGCGAGGTCCCACATCCGCAGTGTGCCGTCGGTGCCCGCGGCGGCCAGGGTGCGGCCGTCGTGGGAGAACGCGAGTGCGGAGATGGGGTCGAACACCCCTGTGGCGTTGGGTCTGAAGGTGCCGGGCAGTACGCCCAGGTTCCGCTCGGCATTGCCGTCCCAGAGTGTGACGCGGCCGGCTTCGTCGCCGGTGGCCAGGTACCGGCTGTCCGGGCTGAAGGCCACGGCGTGGGTCGTGTTCTGGGTGAGCGCACGGGGGTTCACCTGGCCCGATGGCAGGTCGGCGAGTTGGTTGTGCGAGGTGACGAGGAGTTGTCCGTCCGGCCGGACGGAGAGTTGTTCCCCGCCGATGCCGGAGATCACCCGTGTTCTGGCCCTCTGGGACAGGTCCCAGACTTCCACGGCCTCCTCCTGCGGCATCCGTGACACCAGGAGCGATCGTCCGTCCGGTGTGAAGGCGATCGCGTTGACAGTGGACACGGTGAGCCTCTCACCGGCCACGAGGTCCAGGGTCGCGGTGACGCTGGCGGTGGAGACGTCCCAGATGGACACCCTGGGGGGTGCGTCCCACTGCAAGCGGTCGAAGACGCTGAAGGCGAAGGCTCCCCCGTCGGGACGAAAGGCCGTGAGGACGGTGCAGGGCATGGAGCTCTGACGCTGCGAGGTGCAGGACGTGGCGGGGAGGTCGACGACGTTTCCTGGCCCGCGGAGATCGCGCAGTTGGAAGCGGTACATGTCCCCGCCCTCGGGCGACGTCAGCGTGGCGAGTGTGCTGCCGTCGGGGCTGAACACGGCAGCCGCGATCGGTCGGCTCGTCCAGGCCGGAGCGAGGACACTCGTGAGGTCGATGGTGCGGACCACCGCTCCGGTCGGGCCCTCCAGGTAGCGGATCCTGTGTGCGGCCGGATCCAGCCTGAACTGGCTGGCGTCGGTGTTGGCGAGCGGATGCCGCAGGAACGGGACCGATGGGGTGTCAAGGCGCCACAACAGCACCTCCTTGCCGTCCGACGCCACCATGAGCGTTCCGTCCGCGCTGAACGCCGCCTCCCTGATGTCGGCGTGTTCGATCCGCGGGAGCTCCGTTCCCGAGGCGATGTCCCAGATCCGGACTCCGCCGCTGTCGACGACTGCCAGCCGGCGGCCGTCCTGCGCGAATCCGACCGCCTGGTTGAGGCACTGCTGCGCGGTGACGTCGGGGGCCCAGGGGGTGGGGACCTGGCGCTGTTCGGGCACATTCCACACCTGGACGGGCTCGCCCGGAACGCACAGCGCCATCAGGCGGTCGTCGGGGCTGAGCGACGCATCGGGGTACGGGTAGTGCTGCATGCGGTCCTCCACCCACATCCGCCGCTGCCTGGCTTCAGGTACGCCGTGTAGCTCGTCGGGGCCGACCGGCCTGCGCTCACCGCCCCTGGTGCGTCGTTCGAGCAGCAACCGGCCGTCGCGGACATCCCGGACCTGGACCACGTCGTCCTCGCCCGCGACAGCGTAGAGGAGCAGGGTCCGTCCGCTCGGGCTGAACCGGGCCGCGGTCGGGTCCAGCCCGGGACCGGAGGAATGGCGTGACACCGGGGTCGCGCCCGTACTCTCCTCGGGCAGGTTCCACACGTTCACATGGTCGTGCTCGAACACGGCGAGGGTCCGGGCGTCGGCGCTCATGTCGTCCACGTCGTCCGCTTCGGCCCCCAATCCGGGCAGCGAAGCCACCCGGCGGTGCGTGTCGACGTCCCACTTCACCACCTCGTCGCGGCCGACACCGACGAAGGTGCGGCCGTCGCCGCTGAGGAAGTGGGTCTGCGGGACGGACTTGCCGGAGGGCGGGTCGGTGAAGACGTCCTGATCCGGCTGGACGGCGGCGCCGAGCAGTGCGGACCGTGACTCGGGAAGATCGGCGGCCTTCCACGCGGCAAGGCTCAGCCGCATTGCCGTGAGGGGGTCGGAGGTGCGCATGCCGTCCGCCACCGCGGCGGCCCGGCGGGCGGCGGCCTCCGTGCGACGCCGTTCGCCGGTCCGATTCTGCTGCCACGCGATCACCCCGGTCAGCAGGACGAGGACGACCAGGGCGGACAGCGTGCCAAGGAGGGTGCGCAGCCGTCGGGCTGAACGTGCCGTGCTTCGCTGTTCTCGGCTTCGGGCGGCGAGAGCGGCCCTGACGAACTCGAACTCCAGCGGGGTGAGGTCGTCGCGGTGCCCGCCGGTCGCGAAGGCCGCTTCGGCCGCTGCCAGAAGAGTGCCCCGGTAGAGCGCTCCGGGGTCGCGGCCCAAGTCCTCCCAGGCCTTGGCGGCCTCGGTGAGGCGCCGGTGCTGGCGCAGCCTGTTGCGGGCGTCGTCGACCCACGCGTTCAGCCGCGGCCAGCAGCTGATCAGTGCCTCGTGGGCGAGGTGGACGGTGTCGCCGTCCAGGGTGATCAACCGGGCGCGGGCCAGGCCTTCGAGCACCCCCGCGGTGCCGGTGTCGCCGGTGCCGCGGGATTCGAGTTCGGTGCGGTCGGCGGGACGGCTCGTGTCCTGAGCGCCGTCGCCCGGGGTGACCAGTCGCAGCAGGATGCGCCGGGCAGTGGTGGCCTGTTCCGGTGTCAGGCCGCCGTAGGCTCGCTCCGCGGTGCGGGCGATGGCGCCGCGTACCCCGCCGGCGGCTTCGTAGGCGGCTTCCGTCAGTGTCCTGCCCTTGCGGCGGCGCCAGGTCTCCAGCAGGGCGTGCGACAGCAGCGGGAGCCCGCCCGGTTCGCCGTCGACCTCCTCGATGATCCTTGAGGTGAGGGCGCGTTCGACGATCAGGCCCGCGCCGGCGGCCGGCTTGACGATGGCCTCTCGCAGCTCGGCCGGGCCCATCGGCCCGACCAGCAGCGTGGCCTCCCGCAGGGCGACGGCCAGGCCGTGGTGGTCCGCGCAGCGGCCGAAGAAGTCCGCCCGTACTGCCAGGACCACCCGTAATCGGCTGTCCGGATCACACGCTGCCAGCAGCAGGTCGAGGAAGGCCGCGCGTTCCGCCGGTTCGGTGCACAGCGTGAACGCCTCCTCGAACTGGTCCACCACCAGCACCGTGTCGCCCGCGCCGTTCGCGGGCGCCACCGCTGCGGCATGGTCGGAGGCGGGCCGCGGGCCCGGAGTGAGGACCCGGATGGCGGCCGGACCTGTGCCCGTCGCGCCCCGGTCCCGGAGCGCCGGAATCAGTCCGGCGCGCAGCAGGGAGGACTTGCCGCTGCCCGAGGCGCCCACGACGGCGACCAGGCGACGGGAGTCCACCAGGGCCAGCAGGTCGGCGACGAGCCGGTCCCTGCCGAAGAACCGCTCCCGGTCACCGGGTTCGAAGCGGGCCAGGCCCCGGTACGGAGCATCGGCGTCGTCACCGTCCTCGGCGGCCGCGTCCCGCACCGCGGCGTGCCAACGCCGCTCCCACTCCGCGGTGTCCCCGCCACAGGCATCCACGTAGGCCAACGCCACCGGCAGCGACGGGAGCTGCTGCCCCCCGGCAGCCCGCGACAGCGTCGCGACCGAATACCGGGTACGGCCGGCCATAACCCGGTAGGTGACGTCCCCTGCATCCCGGCGTAGCTCGCGCAGCTCCGACGCGAAGCGCTGGACCGGCCCGGCAACGGGATCCAGCGGGACCTCCTGGCGCCCCATCCTGTGTCCTCCCCCACTCGGCGACACCACCGGACCGGCGTCAACCTACGGGCCGGGGAAACCCACCGCAACGGCTTCTCATCAGCCTGTCTCGTTCCAGCGGTCCTTCCGACCTGCGGAGCGGCATTTTGTTTCGTTCGGCAAGGAGGGCTGCGCAACAACCGGTCGGCTGTGAAAACTCGAACCGTGCCGGGGCCAAAGCACAGCAACGGCCGGCCCTGGCACCGGCACGACCGTGCCCCGGGGACGCCACCGCCCGTGTGCGGGCCGCGTTCACCGCACCCGTGAAGGGCAACGGCAACCGAGAACCACAGCTCTCGGGCCGCCGTTCAGTCCCTTCCGTTCCCACGCCGAAAGGAGACAGCATGGCGATCGTCAAGATCCGTACCGCCTTGGTCGCACTCGCGTCGAGCGCCGCGCTCATCAGCGGCGCCGTCGTCCTCGCCGATCCGGCCGCCGCCGCGTCGCAGCAGCTCGGCTCGCCGGTCAGGACCGTTGGCAGCCCTTACCACTGGCACGACCTCATCCAGGCCACCGGCGAGTGGGCGGAGATGGACGTGTACTGGGGGGCCGACGGACACGAGTACGTCGACTCGTACCTCGTCACCAGCCACCAGGGCCAGAACCTGTGGGTCCTGACGTGGAACGGCAGCGGGTGGGACTGGTTCGGTACTCCCGCTACGAAGGAGGTGGCGGGTGGTTGGTGGCTGGCTGGCGACTTCGGGCGCTCCGACGCTGGCACGACCATCAAGCTCGCCATCTATGACTGGGACACCGGGCGCTACATCTACACCAACGCGCACTGAGATCACACACTGCGGCCGACGGCGTCGCGCTGACCGGTGCACATGCGGCAGGCAGTGCTGAGCCTGCCAGGCAACGTCAATCACCTCTCTCTTCAGGGAAGGAAATCCGCATGAAGCGTACGAATCGTCTGGCCAGGGCCCTGGTCGGTGTCGCGGTGGCCGCGACGGCGCTGGGCGGGCTCGCCGCTCCGACCGCATCCGCCGCCACGCCCCGAGTCACCGCCGGCTGCTACGGGTCCTCCTGCAACGGGCAGGACCCGGTGGACATGGGCTGCAGCCCGGACGCCTACACGGTGGAATCGGTGGATTCGGCGAAGGGCACGATCGAACTCCGCTACAGCCCTTCGTGCAAGGCGAACTGGGCCCGGATCTCCGGCGCCTCGAACGGGCAGGAGTTCTACGTGTACAACGAAAGCCTAGTCGTGTGGTGGCACGCGATCGGCTCCACCGGCTACGGCGACATGGTCGATGGCTCGGGCAAGGCGCGTGCCTGCATCTCTAGCGGCGCCTGCACAAACTGGCACTGAGGCTCCTTCGCCCGTTCGGGCATCCGGGGAGCTGCGGTGGTAGCGCAGCTCCCCGTCCTCGGCGGGGTCGGCAGCTGACGCCCGGATGGGTATGGCCCACGGTCAGCACCCCACCCGCGGTCCTGCCATCCCGTGCCTCGCCGGGCGCACGCCGACACACGCAACTTCTGCCGATCCCCTTCTTACAGGGAAGGAAATCCGAGTGAAGCGTACGAATCGTACGGTCAGGGTCCTCGTCGGTGTCGCGGTGGCCGCGACGGCGCTGGGCGGGCTCGCCGCTCCGACCGCATCCGCCGCCACGCCCCGAGTCACCGCCGGCTGCTACGGGTCCTCCTGCAACGGGCAGGACCCGGTGGACATGGGCTGCAGCCCGGACGCCTACACGGTGGAATCGGTGGCCTCAACGTTGGGCACGATCGAACTCCGCTACAGCCCTTCGTGCAAGGCGAACTGGGCCCGAATCTCCGGCACCTCGATCGGGCAGAACTTCTGGGTGCAGAACACGAACCAGAACATCCACGGGTGGATCGCGACCGGCTCCACCAGCTTCGGCAACATGGTCAACGGTTCGGTCCAAGCGCGAGCCTGCATCGATAACGGGGACCAGCCCATCTGCACCGGCTGGCACTGAGGCCCCTCTGCCCGTTCGGGGATCCGGGGAGCTGCCGCGGTAGCGCGGATCCCTTCCTTCGGTAGGGCCTGCAGTTGATGCATCGGCGGAGCCCGAAACCCGCAGTGCGGGCATTCGCATGGCTCCGACCCTTCCGCCGGGATGGTCCGAAGCGGGGTCGGCGCGACCACCCAGGTGGGGCGTGACTGACGGTCACGCCCCACCTGTGCCCCTGCCATTCCCACTTCCCGGCCAAGCGCACTCCGAAATCAGTCCGGGCGAATTCTCGCCGATGAAATGAACCGCCACACGGAGATCAAACCTGAGGGAGAGAAATGAAGGGCAACTTCAAGGCAGCCGCAGCATCGCTGATCGCCAGCGGAGTGCTGCTGATGGCATTGCCTGCAACGGCAACCGCGGCCGAGGTCCCCTCGCGCCTCGGAACGGATCAGGCGGCCGCCGGATACAACGGCGCCTGCGGCAGCGGATACCGGGTCATCGACAGTCTGCGGCTGGAGTCGGGCGCCAACATCTTCCTGACCTATTCGGACAACGGGTACAACTGCGTCGTGACGGTGGCCGAATACCCCGGGGCCGCCCGATCCATGGACGCCTGGATTCAGCGGACCGGCGACTACGCCTCCCGTCAATCCGACAGCGGTAACTACGCCGCTTACGCCGGCCCGGTCTTCGTCTACGCCAAGGGAAGCTGCGTGGACTGGGGCGGCTCGTACCTCTACGGAAAGTACTGGCAGAACAACGGGCACTGCGATTGATCCCGCCGTCGCGGCGCTCTCCGATCCCCCGCATTCCCGGGAATTCCGACCCGGATCATCAACCCCACCCACTCGGTCAGTCACACAGGGAGTCCAAGTGAGGACAATCCAGTCGTTCCGCCTTCGCGCAGGAATCGCCCTTTCGTCGGCGCTCGTGGGCCTCTTCGCTTTTCCGCAAGCGGCCGCAGCAACTCCGGTGAACGGGACCTACAACGGATCGTGCGGCGCCGGATACAGCGAGGTCGATTCGCTCGACATCAGCGGATACGGGCGCACCTTTCTGACCTGGAACAAATCCAACGGCTACAACTGCGTCGTCACACAGAAGTACGGAGCGAACGACGGACCCGTCGAGCTCTACTACATGACGGCCTGGATCCAGCGGACCGCAGATGGCTTCGAGGAGGAGGACAAGAACCTCTACCACCACTACGCGGGTCCGGTGTACGCGAACGGGCGGGCCACCTGCATCAACTGGGGCGGCTACGTGGACGACGCACACACCGGGGCGTACCAGTACAGGTCGCACTGCGGGTAGCGAGGAGAAGGAGGAACGATCATGATCGTCGAAGCACTCCATTGCGGTGGGGTCGGCCCTCGCGACGGTCCCGGACGGTTCCGGGGCCTCAGAACTTCCGTTCCCGCCGTCATCGCGGGAGCCATGACGATGGGACTGCTCGCCCTCGCCACTCCCGCCGCCCACGCTGACGCGTCCGGACTCTGCGGGAACGGATACAAGCTCATCGACTCCGCGCCGATCGGGAACCTCGGAGCGGCCTACCTGACCTGGAGCGCGGAGTCGGGCCGGAACTGCCTGGTCGTCGTGCGCAGCCATCCGGGCGCCGCCCTCTCGATGAATGCCTGGATCGGGCGGGACGACGGCATCCAGGACATCGACTCCGGCTACTACACCTCGTACGCCGGCCCCGTCTCCGTGGACGGCCGCGGCACCTGCATCGACTGGGGCGGTGTGATCCACGACCAGGAAGTCAGCCGCTGGCACACCCACTGCGGATAGCCCTGCCGCTCGGGAGGGGTGCCGTGCCCAGTCCGACGGCCTCTTCACCTGACGAGAAAGGAGGACACCCGATGACCGACACGCTCGGAAGGATCGGCACGCTGGCCGGCGCGCCCACCGTGGGGCTTGCCCCCGTGACCCTGGCGCCCGGGACGGCCACCGCAACCACCAGCGCCCACAGCGGAGTCTGAGGCGCCGGCTGCACCGTCGTCGAACACATTACGATGACCAGCGACGGTACCGTACCTGGAGGACGCCTTCCTCACCTACAACTCCTCCAACCGGCTACAACTGCTCGATCATGCAGATCGCGCCGGGATCGGGAACCACCTGTGCGATAGCCGAGCTCCGGCTCACCGACGGAGGAGGAGGGTGGGACGCCGACTGCTTCTCCTCGTACGCGGGGCCGGTCTGCCTCTACGCGAAGAACTTGTGCATCCACTGGAGCGGCGGCATCGGGGGAGCAGCGACAGGATGATGCTCGCAGGTCATTTCAGAGCCGACTCCTACTGCAGGTGACAGTCCGAGGACCCGGCTCCCCGGTGCCCGGGGTGAAGTGCACACCAGGGGCACTGCGCGGGCGGAACGTCGATCGGCAGAAGAGACCGGGAGGCCGGCACCGTCATGGGTGCCGGGCCTCCCGGTCGCCGGCCGGTGACATGTCGGGTCCGACCACAAGCTGGTCGACGTGCCGTACCTCTCAGTCCCGCCAGCGGGGAGCCTCGTCGTCCGGGGTGTCAGGGCCGGCGAAGTGGAAGGGCACCGACAGGTGCCCGGCCAGGGCCCGGCCCGCACGTGAGGCGGCCGCGGCGCACGCGAGCTGTCCGCCGCCGGCACCCTCCCCGCCGTCCAGGTAGCGCCTTGCCGTGGTGGAGTGGATGGTGGCCAACGGATGCTCCTGCGCGGGGTCCTCGGTGATCGCCAGCAGGACCGTGAACCAGTCGTGGACGGTGTCGCCGTCCCAGACCGCCTCGATCGCCACGACGCGGCCGGGGCAGCCGGCGGCACGAAGCGCCAGGGACTCCAGGTCGAGGGGGCTGTCGGGGCTCCGGGCGATCCGGTCGCCGTGGTGGGTGTAGCGGTCGTTGACGATGTCCTGGGCGATGCCGATGCCGATGCCGGAGGGGACACGGCCGACATCGAGGACGGTCCGCAGCGCGCGGAAGAGGGAGTCCTGGAGGACGTACCCGTCGATCTCGTCACGGATCCCCGCAGGCAGGCTCTCCCACCATGCGGCCCGCGCCGCCTCGTCCATCTCCACCGGTGCCTCCCCCGTTCCGCTGCGGCCCTTTCCCAGCAGGGTGGTGCGCCACGCTATCCGAGGCGGTACGAACGAGCGCACGATTTTTCCTGTCCCACCCCCGACGCGGGCGCGGCAGCGAGGACGTCCTCGCCTGCGCCCCGGGCCTGTGGGAGAACGAGGCCCGCCCGGCCGGGATCGCCGTCCGGCTCTGCACCGAGTGCGTCGCCGTGCCTTGGGAGGATCACGATCGGCGGGAGGGGAGCTCCCGCCGCGACAGCGTCAGCTTTCGGCGTCCTCGGTCGATGTCGGTGACGACGACCAGGCCTTCGTCGCCGACTCCTACGACCTCCTGCGGTGTCAGTACGGGTGCCCGTGCGAGGTCCTTGAGGTGGATCAGCCCCTCGACCCCGTCGGCCACCTGGACGAAAGCGCCGAACGGAACCAGCCCGGTGACCCTTCCGCGCAGTCTCCGGCCCGCCACGACGCCGTCGGCGAAGTCCTGGAAAGGGTCCGGCCGTGTAGCCCGCAAGGACAGCCTGGCCTCCCCGTTCGTGGTGTCGAACTGGAGGAATTCGCACGAGACGCGCTCACCGACCCGGACGATGTCCGAGGCCGTTTCGAAGCGACACCAGGACAGTTCGGGGAACGTGATGAACCCGACCCCCGGGAAGACCGGATGGGCGGGCCCGTCGTCCAGCGCCACGAACACGCCGAACGACTCGATCGACGCGACCGTTCCGGCCAGGATCTCGCCGGGGGCGAGCAGCTTCAGAAAGGCCCACAGCTCCGGGTTCCCGGTGGCTGCCATCGACAGCCGTACCCGGCCCTCGGGCCGGTCGACGGCGATGACCTCAGCGGTGATCCGCCGACCGACCTCCACGCCCTCGGTCCGAGGCCGCCCCCAGGGCAGGTCCAGCGAGCCGACGAACCCCAGCGGTCTCGCCGGGAACCCCGTCCAATGTCACCGCGACGCCGGAACGGGTGGTCTCCGATACGACCCCAGCGCACAGGTCGCCGACGCGGATCGCTGACAGAAAGCTCCGTACGGCGCGGTCCTCCGGTGCTTCGTGCATACCGGCAAGCCTTGCACGGAGGGTGGGGTGGGCCGCCGGGAGGCGGGTGTCGGACTCGGCTCGGGCGGGGCCGAGCCGGTCCGGCTGCAGTTCGCTGCCCTCCCCCGCCCCTCTCCGCCCCGCAGCGCGAGCCGCCGCCTACGCGCCGACCGGCTCCGACCGCACGAAGGACGTCCTCGCCGCATGCCGTTCACGTCCGTCCGCCGAGCACTACCCGGCCGCATGTACGGGCTTGGCATGAGACAGCGAGGTTGATGGCGCCGGCTGCCGCGGATGAACGCGGTTGCGACCTCTGGGGACAGCGGCCTCCACTGCTGCCTGCGCATGCTGAGCCCTGGCACGGCTGACAGCGAAGCCCGGAATGACCCGTCGTCCTGACCACGGCCCGGGTCGGCCCTGCCCACGAGTCCCGGTCCTGACTCGGACTTCCGTGTCGCCGTTAGGGAGTCAGATCCTTGGTGCCAGGCGATGGCGGATCGGATGGGCACGAAGCCGAGGCGAGGTGAGCTCCAGGGCCCGGTTGTCGAGTCCTGCGCTCATGTGGTCGAGCCAGCGTTCGTACCAGTCGAGGAAGTCGGTGGCGGAGGTGGCTTCGTTCACGTGAAGTAGCAGCGATTGGTCAGCACTTTGGGCAGCAGTTGGCGATCTTGAGTGCTGCAAATGTTCACGAGAGATGACGTCACCCTGCGGTGATTCCGTTCGAGATGATGGGGCTGTGGATCTCCGTTACTTCAATCAGACCGGCTGGATTGCGATCTTCAACGGCACCGAGAATGAGATCGGTCGCATGGTGCGTGTGGAGGGCTGGGACCAGGCCACCGGGGCGGCGCTGGTGGTCGACCGGAAGCGAGGAGCCCTTCGTTCGGTGACGGACTACGAGGACTTCTCCCACCTGGAGCCGGCCGACCAGGTCGTTGCCGCGGTGCCCGGCGGAGGATGGCGAGCTCACTGGACGGACCAGGGACCCGGCGGAACCCCGCTGACCGAGCAGGTCCTCGCGTGGCTGATCACGTCGAACGGACGGGCAACGGCTATCACGGTCGACGAGTACGGCCATGTCGAGGACGCCGACAGCGCAGACACCTTCATCCCGCCGGGCGAGGAGCTTGGGCCCGCAGACGGGATCGTGATGGGCGAAGCCGGCATCGCCTGACGGATCCGACAACCACTACTCGTGCTGGTTCGCGATCCGTTGGCCGATCTGTTCGAGGAACTCCTGCAGGCTGACTGCGGCGACGTCGAAGTCGTCGGACCAGGAAGCTGAAGTGGACTTCCAGACTTGTCCGCTGTCGCCGATCGCGAACAGGCGGCCGCCACCATCACTGGCGAATACCAGTGCGATCCACTCACCGTCGATCGGCGCGGGGCCGTACTCGCGGAAGTGTTCGGCCACCGTCGCGGGTGAGTGGATGAAGTACCCGCTGTCGACATCGGGCAGGGCGGCCTCGCTGATCACCCAGTAGAGCGTGGTCAGGTCGGAGGGGATCGGTGTCAGGTCCACAAGTGCGCTCGTGGCCTGGTGGCTGTCGTCGGTCGCGAGGACCACGGCGTTGTGGCCGGGCGGGAAGCCGTGTGTCGTGAGGAACGACTGCATTAGCTTCGTCAGCGCCGCATCAGCCTGCTCCCACCAGGATCGGACCCAGTCCGCGTCAAGCCGCTCGCCTGGCACGTTTCCCCCTCGAATGCGCGTGTGGCCCGCCGGCGCGAGTCCGGAAGAACATACCGAAAGGCGGTGGCGGTCCTCCGCCCGGAGGGCGGAGGACCGCCGAGTAAGGGCAAGCAGCAGTCAGCCGGCCTTCGCCGGTTCCTCGGCCCGCGCCCGCGTCGAGGCAAGCCGGTAGGAGTCGGTGCCCGTCGCGATGATGGTGCCGTTGAAGGTCAGGCGGTCGACGATCGCCGCGCAGAGGCGGGGGTCGGTGAAGGTCTTGGTCCAGCCGCCGAAGGATTCATTGGAGGCGATGGCGACGCTGTTCTTCTCCTCGCGCTCGGTCAGCACCTGGAAGAGCAGTTCGGCGCCGCGGCGGTCCAGCTCCATGTAGCCGAGCTCGTCGATGCAGAGCAGGTCGACGCGGCCGTAGCGGGCGATGGTCTTGTTCAGCTGCTTCTCGTCGGCGGCCTCCACCAGCTCGTTCACCAGCTTCGTGGCGAGGGTGTAGCGGACCCGGTAGCCCTGCATGGCGGCCTCGGTGCCCAGGGCGATGAGCATGTGGGACTTGCCGGTGCCGGAGTCGCCGATCAGGCAGAGCGGCTGGCTCTTCTTGATCCACTCGCAGCTCGCGAGAGTGTTGATCACGGCGGGGTCGATGTTGGGGTTGGCGTCGAAGTCGAAGGTCCGCAGCGACTTGTCCCGGGGGAACCCGGCGGCCTTGATCCGACGCTCCGAGCGGCGCCGGGCCCGGTCGTCGCACTCGGCCATCAACAGTTCGGCGAGGAAGCCGCGATAGGTCATCTGGTCCTTGGCCGCCCGGTCGGCGATGTCGGCGAACTCGTTGCGGATCGACGGCAGCCTCAGCAGCCGACAGGCGGTGTCGATGGCCGTGGTCGCGGCCTGTTCGGTCAGTCCTCGCTGGCGGGGCAGGTTGGTCATGGCGCTTCTCCCTCTCGGCGGTCGCCGCCGGTGCGGCGGTGTCGGAGCAACTGGTCGTAGTGGGTCACCGAAGGCAGCGGCCTGGTGTCCGGAGGCAGGTGGTTGAGCTTCCACTCGTGCAGGAAGGTCACGGTCGCCTCTCTCGGCCCGGCAGACGGCCGCAACGAGGGGACGGCGGCGGCTGGCTCGTCCTCGGTCTGGGCGGCCTTGCGGGCCTCCAGGGCAACCGCGTCCGCGGTCAGAGCTCCGGCCCGCAGGGCGGTGGCCAGGCCGGCGACGACGTGCTCGTGGGCCAGGTGACGGCCCAGCAGCAGCACCTCGATCAGCGCCCGGGTGCCCTCGGCGTCGCCGTGGGCCCTGACCGCCGCGGCCCACCAGGCGTCGTGGACCGGGGTGAACTTCCCGGCGGAGCGGGCCTGGTCGAGCGCGGTCGCGCCGGGGAAAGCGCCCGGCTTGCGGACCAGGGCCTCCAGGTAGTGGTCCAGCTCCAGCCGGCAGGCGCCTTTGGCGATCAGCCGCTCGTGCCGGGCGACCTCCACGTTCCTGTCGTAGACCACCAGATGGGAGGCGTGCAGCAGCACTCGGACCCGCTTGCCGATCAGGCGGACCGGCACCGAGTAGCGGTTGGTGCGGACCGCGATCTGGCCGTAGCGGTCGACCCGCGGGGTGAACACCCGCCCGGTCTCGAACGGGTCCTCCGGCAGTGGCAGCAGCCGCGCTCGCTCGTCCTCGAAGTACTCGTCGACCGTCCTCGCCCGGGAGCCGATCCGGCGCCGCCCGTCGTGCCGGTCCCACTGCTCGACCAGCTCGTTCAGCTCCGCCAGCGACTCGACTTCCGGAACCGGCGCGAAGTGATTGCGGCGGAAGTAGCCGATCTGGCCCTCGACGCCGCCCTTCTCGTGGGCGCCCTCGATGCCAGGCCTGCAGTAGAAGCTCTCGATCCCGAAGTGCGACTTGAAGGCAATCCACCGGTCGGCCTCCACCCGCGCCCGGCTCAGCCCCAACACCCGGGCGACGGCGGCCTTCAGGTTGTCGTAGCGGACCTTGCTCCGCGGGACGCCGCCCAATGTCTGCAGCGCGTGGACGTGGCCCTCGAAGAACGCCTCCTGCCCGCAGGACGCGAAGACGCGGTGGACGGCCTTGCCCGAGTAGGACAGCCGGAAGGAGAACAAGTAGCAGGTCACCAGCTCGCCCGCGAGCTTCACCGTCACGTCGCCGAAGTCGACCTCCGCCTCCATCCCGGGCTGGTGCGTCTGCGGGACGAACGCCTCGATCGGGGCCTTGCCCGACTCGACCAGGATCTGCGGCTTGCGGTCAGCGACGTAGCGCCGGACCTGCTGGTAGGAGATGTCGGCGCCGTGCTCGTCGACCAGGCGGTGGAAGATCCGGGTGACCGTATGCCGCTGCTTGCGCGGCGCGTCCAGATCCGCCCGCAGGATCCCGTCGATCACCGCCTTGTACGGGTCCAGCCCGGTCGGCCTGGGCGGGAGCTTCTTCCGCGGCTCAGGCCAGACCGAGTCCACGGCCTTCCTGATCGTCCGCCACGAGACGTTGTACTTGCGCTCGATCTCCCGCAGCTTCATGCCGTTGCGGTGGTCGCGCCGGATCGCGGCGTACAGCTCGACCTTCGACATCTGCGGCATGACCAGGGCCTTTCACCAGGAGCACCCCGATGCTGCCCGGGCAAGTACCCCGGTGACGTCAAAACTCGTGAACATCACCCGTCCGTGGTTCGAGGTGCCTCCCAAACTCGTGAACAACTGACGTCAGGACTCGTGATTAAAGCCACGGAGGAGACGTTGGGACCCCAGTAGCCGTCACGGTTGCCGATGAGGACGCGGCCCACGAGAGGACCGGTCACCGCGACGACGCATACGTCGGTGCAGCCCATCTCGATGATGTGGAGGAAGAGGTCGCGTTCGTGGGCCCCGGGTTTCGGGCTGCCGAAGCCCCGCGGTGCTCCCGGTTCTCCGCGCGGATTCATGACCAGCAGGGAGCACCGCTCCAGCGGCCTGAGACCGTAGATCGGTGCCGCGCCGGAGCCACCGATGTGCGTGAGGAACTGCCGGTAGGCATCAGGCACGATGATGTCGTGTTCGGCCTCGAACGCAGCGACGCGTGCTTCCGCCAGCTTTGGACCGAGGCGGAACCTGTGCTGCTCTTCCCCGAAGGAGTGGCTGCGCACCGGTTGGAACGTGATCGCGGCCAGCTTGCGGCGCAGGCGGGGTATGCGGGGATCCATGGTGCGTCTTCTCTCGTTTCCGCCACCCTGTCGGAGGCCGGGTCAGCGGCTCTCGGCGCCGACCAGAACTGTCCCGTGGGCGCGATCTTTGTGTGGCGCGTACTCATTGACGCCCACCACTTGCGGGGCTGGCGGCCCTGGACCGGGAAGGGAAGTGTCGGCCCTCTGTCGCAGGCGGGGTCCTGGATTTGAACTGAATGAATTGGCATACCCTGTGACGGATCACGGCAGGTCAGGAAGGTCGGCCCCGCATGCGCGGGGATAGCTCCGCAGCGAGCACTGTCGCTTGCAGGAGCGCAGCGTCGGCCCCGCATGCGCGGGGATAGCTCGATGCCGGTGTGCTCGCCGTCGTCGAGGAGTTCGTCGGCCCCGCATGCGCGGGGATAGCTCCCAGAGGAGTCCCGCGGTCTGCCGCGAGGGGGCGTCGGCCCCGCATGCGCGGGGATAGCTCCGCGGTCGCGATGCGGCGCAGGTCGTACCCGAAGTCGGCCCCGCATGCGCGGGGATAGCTCCAGTGATCCGATGGCCCGCATGGTCTTCGTCCTGTCGGCCGCGCACGCGCGGGGATAGCTCCGGCTCGTAGCCGAGCCCGGTCAGGTGCCCGTAGTCGGCCGCGCACGCGCGAGGATAGCTCCCCCGGGACCTACGAAGGATGCTCGCAAGCTCGTCGGCGTCAGGTCTGCGGCGCCGTCCGCCGGCTCGCCCTCCACCTCACTGAGCCCTGCACCATCGTCGGGAAATCGACCGTCACCGTCGGTACCACCGCCGAGGTCACCGCCCTCGTCCAGCGCCTGGCCCCGGCGGGCACCGGCGTCGCCCGGACCAGATGTTGCTCAGCCGAGTGGTACGCGGGCGGCGGTCTCCCACTCGTACATCTGTCGGTCGCGGCCCAGGACGATGAGTTCGGCCGCGGTGACGCGGGCGGTGGCCGGGTAGGTGGTGACGGTGGCGAGGGCGTCGGCGGCCGGTTGGGCCGGGCCGTCGGCACAGGAGTAGGCCACCGAGACGTGGGGCCGGAAGCCGTCGGCGGGCTCGGGGACCTCGGGCCAGACGTCGGCGATGGCCGCGCGGAGGGCGGTTCGGACGGTGTGGACGGGCCCGGCAGGGTCGATGGTGAGAAGCAGGGCCTCGGGGGTGACCATCGCCGGTCCCAGTGCGAGGTCAAACGCCGGGATCTTCGCGAGGTGGTGGGTGGCGGCGTCGGCGATCGCGAGTGCGTCGGCCTCGCTGACCTTGGCGGTGGAACCGAGGCCCTGCATGGTGAGGTGCAGCCAGCGGTCGGGGACCAGGTCCAGGCCGGGAACGTCGGCCAGGGCGTGGCGGTAGTCGGCGGCCAGGCGGTGGACGTCTTCGGCGCCGTCGAAGGTCAGATGCCAGGTGTACCAGCGGGTGCCCGGTTCCCAACCCGGCCGCCACCACCAGTGATCGGCCATGCGCGCAGGGGTGTCAGTCATGAGCCGATCCAATCACTGTCCGGGGAGGCGAGGGAGAGGGCGAGTTTGGCCTCGCGGATGGCGGTCTCCACGACGCTTTGCAAGCGGCGTCCGGCGGCGCTGTCACCCATGGGCGATCCGGCAGCGTCCCGGGCGAGGTCGCGCAGGCGCCGCCGGACGGGGGGTGCGGTGTTCGGCGGGCAGTGCGAGAACGGGGGCGAGCGCGTCGAGGACGCCTTCGGGTTCAGCGGCGAGCAGGTGGGCACCGGCGCGGGTGATGTGGAGCTGGGCGATGGTGCCCAGGGGCCGGACGTCCTGGCGCTGAAGTGCGGCGAGTCCGCGGTCGGCGTGGGCGAGCGCCTTGGCCGGGTTGTCACCACGCAGGTAGACGGCGGCTCCGTAGTTGGCCAGCCGTCCGTCCGGGCAGGCGAACAGCCCGCCGACCTGGTCGTGGAGTATGTTGGCTCGGTCGCCTTCGGCGGCCTCCTCGGCTCGACCGAAGGCCGCCATCGCCTTGGCGCGCGCGCCGACTTCCGCCCATGCGTCCGCAGCCTGGCAGTGGAGCAGCGCGGTGACGGTACCGGGTGCCTGGAGGGCGGCGCCGTGGTCGGCGTGCTGGACGGCCGCACGGAAGTCGCCGGCCCAGAACGCGAGCTTGCTGCGCGTGGCGGCGACCCAGGCCTCCAGGCCCGGGTCGCCGGCCATCTCGGCGGCCACCATGGCGGCACGGATGTGCGTCGAGGCCTGCCGCTTGTGCCCGAGGTCGCTGGTCATCCAGGCCATCATCGCGGCCAGATACCCCGCGGTCGTGAAGAGCCGTTGACGGTGTTCCAGGTGCTGGTGCCCGTACAGCAGGTCCCACACCCGGACAGCTGCCCTGTGGGTGTCCCCGAAGACCCTCAGCGGGTCCTCGGCCATCAAGTAATCGGCGGCGAAGCCGCGGGCGTCGGCGGCGAACTGCTCCACACTGATCGGCCCGCAGCTGGGCACCTCGGCCCACTGTGTCCATTCCGCCGACTCGTCGGCCGCGGTACGGATGAGGTCGACACCGGTGAGCGGCACGTCGGGCACCGGGGGGACGGGCACCGCAACGGCCGTAGCCGGATCGCCGGCGGCCTGGTGCCGCAGCACGCGCAGATCCGACTCGGGCAGGGCCCGGCGGTCTTCCAGATCCAGCAGGTCCTCCAACGAGGCGCCGTAGAGCTCGGCGAGGACGGTGAGCACCCGCAGGGTGACCCGCCGGCCCGCCGCGGCCGGCCACTTCTCCCATTTGCCGAGAAGGGAGGCGTCCGTCGCGGGCCCGGCGGCCCCGACGGCGTTGTTGAACCGGTCGGCCGCCTCCTGGAGAGTCCAGCCGTGGACGTGGCGCCAGGCCTCCCGTGGACGGCAGCCGAAGCGGGTGCGCATCTCGGCGGCGATCGTCGCGATCGGGGCGCCGACGGCGAGGAGTTCGGTCCGGAGCGAGTCCCGGTCGGTCTTGGACCCGGGCTTGGGGCGTGGAGGCATGGTGGCTCCCGGATGCGTGCGGTGAGCAGCCTGACCACGTCACCGTAGCGACCCGACTACGCCGCATGGGTCACACTCCGCGAATCTGATGTGACGCACAGTCCTTATCTGGGTCTGCCTCGAAACATCCACCCAGGTGAGCAAGCTGACGCCGGTCCAGAAAAGGCGGTCACCGCTGCCCGTGACCGAAGCGGGTCGCGAGCGGGACCGTAGTACCACCGCCGTCCACTGCGCGTCCGCTCTCGGACGGCAGGGACGCGAATCGAAGGAGGGCACCATGCAGTCGAAGTCCGCCGCCATCCCCATCGCCGCGAGTACCGACCCGGAGGAGAACCCGCAGGTCCTGGAGGACCTGGTGCTCGCCGAGGACGTCGAGCAGGAGTGGTAGTCACCGCCGCTGCCTGAACCCGGGGTGGCGGCCCGCAGGCAGGGGCCTGTGGGCCGCCACCCCGCCCTATCTCCTGGGGGATCTGATGATTCATCTGTACGTCGGGCCGACGCTCGGCCCGTCCGAGCCCCTGCTGCACCACCCGCGCATCCGGACGCACCTTCCGGCCCGGCACGGCGACCTGTTCACTGACTCGATCGCCGACGGCGACCGGATCGTCCTGATCGACGGGGTCTTCCACCAGAGCCCGGCCCTGCGCCACAAGGAGATCCTGGCCGTCCTGGGGCGCGGCATCGAGGTGTTCGGCGCGGCGAGCATCGGGGCTCTGCGGGCGGCCGAGCTGGCCCGGTACGGGACGGTCGGTGTCGGGGCCGTCTACGGCGCCTACGTGCGCGGTGAGATCACCGGCGACGACGAGGTCGCCGTAGGGCAGGCCCCGGACGGGCCGCGGCAGGCGTTGACCGTTCCGCTGGTCAACCTCCGGCACATGCTGGAGCTGGCCGGCCGCGAGGGTGTCGTGGACCAGGCCCGCGCTGAGACCCTGCTGGAGCGCTTCCGGGCGGTGTACTACCCGCAGCGCACCGCGGCGGCCGTCCGCGCGATCTGCCGTCGGGCCGGCGCGGTGGACTTCCTCGACTGGCTCGCGGGCCGGCGCGCCGCCGACCGACACTTCGGGGACCTGAAGCGGGCTGATGCCCTGGCCGCCGTCCACCGGGCCCTGGACGACACCCCGGTGCCCGTGGCGCCGGTGGTGGCGGAGAACTCCTACTTCCGGCAGTGGGCCAACGCCCACGCCCGGCAGCGGGTCGGCGGTCTGGACTTGCTGACGCTCGACCGGGTCGTCTACCAGCAGGTCTTCGACCCCCGCTTCCCCGCACGCTGGCACGCCTTCCTTCAGGAGCACTCCCGGCGCGCGGCCGGCGACGGCCGGCCCTTGGAGGAGCGGCTTGCCGACGCCGGCGGCCTGCCCGCGCACCGGGTGTTCCGCCCGCCGGTGGACCTGCGTGACGGGCGGGTGGTGGCCCGGCTGCTGGCCGGGGAGACCCTGGCCGACCGGCTCGCGGTCGCCCGGTACGCCGCGGCCCGGTACGCCGCGGCCCGGGACGCCGCGGCCCGGGACGCCGCCCGCGCACGGCCGGGGTTCTCGGTCGGCGCGGTGCGGGCCGACCTCGTCCGCGGCCTGCTGACGCGGGCCTGGCAGGTGGACGACAGCCGGCTGGACGACGAAGCGTCCGCCCGCGGGCTGGGGTCGGCGGTACGGGCGGTGGACGCGGCCAGGGCCCTGGTGCCCGGCTACCTCGACGAGCGCAAGGAGTCCCATGCGCGATGACCAACTGATCGAGCTGCCCGGCACGGTCCGGGCCCGGCCCCCGCAAGAGACGTGGAACGCGCTGTCCGGAGCCCTGCCGTCCTACGGGATCACCCGGGTGGCCCGGCTGACGGACCTGGATGTGATCGGCTTGCCGACCTGGACGGCGATCCGGCCCGCCTCGCTGACCCTGAGCGCGTCGCAGGGCAAGGGGCTGACCGACGACCTGGCCCGGCTGTCTGCGGTGATGGAGGCGATCGAGCTGTGGCACGTCGAACAGCCCCTGCCCGTGTCCGTGCGCGGACGGGCCGTGGACGTCGCCCCCGACTGCCCCGTGGGGGCGCTGCCGCTCAACGGCCCGGTCGACGAGGCGGCGCTCGCCCGGGTGGTGTGGGACTGGACACCGGCGACGGGACTGGTGCGCGGCACCGGCATGCTGCTGCCGGTGGACCTGGTGCGCCGCCGAGCGCAGCGCGGTGACTGGAGTCCGGACCTGCTGCGGGCGACCAGTACGGGGCTGGCCTGCGGGAACAGCCGCGAGGAAGCGGTGTTGCACGGCCTGTACGAGGTGGTCGAGCGCGACGTGCTGCACCGCGACATCCAGGCCGGCGGCTGACTGCGGGTCTGGATCGAGCCGGGCACCGTGGACGATCCGGCGGGACGCGAGGTGGTCGAGCGCGTCCTGCGGGCACGGATGGAGCTCGAACTGGCCCTGGTGGAAGGCCCGTACGGGCTGCCGGTGTGCCTGGCCTACCTGTGGTCGGAGGACCTGCCGGCGGTGTTCGCCGGGGGAGGCTGCCACCACAGCCCGGGGATCGCCCTCACGCGCGCGGTGACGGAGGCCGCCCAGTCGCGCCTGACCCTGATCGCCGGGACCCGCGACGACCTGCCCGGCGACATCGCACCGGCCGGTGCGGCCCTCGCCCGGCCTGCGCGCCCAGTGCTGATCCCCTGGGAGCGGGCCGTTCAGGGCTTCGCGCCCGCCGCCGGGTCCTTCGCCGAGCGGGTGCACGCCACGGCGGCGGCCGTCGAGCAGGTCACCGGGCACGAGCCGGCCGCGATCGCCCTGTCCGGACCGGACGATCTCGTGCCCGCGGTGCACGTCGTGTGCCCGGGCGCCGGCTCCCGGATGACCAGGACGATGCCCCGATGACCCCCGCACCGCACACGGTCCCCGACCGCGCTGCTCACGAGACCCAGCTCGCCGGCCGGTTCGACGCCTTCCACGTGGCCCGCTCCCGCTCCTCGACCACCGCGCGCCTCTACGCCCAGGCACTCGGCGAGGACTACCCCGAACAGGTCGGCGCCTCCGGCTCGTGCGACTGGGCCCTGCTGGGGCTGCTGGTGACGCGGCTGCGCCTGCGGCCCCGCCAGGTCCTGGTGGAGGCGGGCTGCGGTACCGGCGGCATCGGCCTGTGGCTGGCCCGAGCCCTGGACACCGACCTCGTCGGCCTCGACCTGTCCCCCGTCGCCGTACGCCGGGCCACCGCCCGCATCCCGCACTTCGGCCTGGCGCAGCCCCGGGTGTCCTTCAGGGCCGCATCCCTGGAGGACACCGGCCTGCCGGACCAACGCGCGCACGGCGTGGTGTGCGTGGACGCCCTCGGCTTCGCCGCCGACCGCCAGGCCGCCCTGCGTGAGCTGGCCCGCGTCCTGGTCCCCGGCGGCCGCATGGCCCTGACGCGCGCCACTCGCCGCACCGCCGATCCCGCCTGGGCCGAGGAGGCCCAGGCCGCCGGGCTGGTGCTGGAGCACCTGGACGAGCGGCCGGGCGAGCCGGCGATGTGGGACCGGCTCTACGGCCTGTGGAACGTTCACCGGGCACAGCTGGAACGCGAGCTCGGCAGGGAGCAGGCCGCCGGCATGCTCGCCGAAGCCCACCGCCGCCGCCCCACAATGCCCGGCCGCCGCGCGGTCCTGCTCACCCTGCACCGCCCCCCGGATACGCCCGGCCCGCCGCGCGTTCCCGTTACGATCCGGGAAGGCCTGGAGATCCCCGAGAGGAACCGGACATGAGCCCCGCACACCCCGCCGTCCGCGCGGCCGTCCTCTCGGCCGGATCGTGGGGAACCGCCGCGGCGAAGATCCTCGCCGATGCGGGCACCGGCGTCACCCTGCACGCCCGGCGCCCCGAGATCGCCACCGCCATCAACACCACCCGCCGCAACCCCGGCTACTTCCCGGACATCGAACTGCCCGCCACGGTCACGGCCACCACCGACCCGGCAGCCGCGCTGGAACGGGCCGACTACCTGGTGCTCTCCATCCCCGCACAGTCCCTGCGGGCCAACCTCACCACCTGGGCCCCCTTCATCCCGCCCACCACGCTGGTGGTGTCACTGATGAAAGGCATCGAGCAGCACACCGGGCTGCGGGCCAGCGAGGTCATCGCCGAGACCACCGGCATCCCCCCACAGCGCATCGCGGTCCTGTCCGGCCCCAACCTCGCGCGCGAAATCGTCACCGAACAGCCGGCCGCCGCCACCATCGCCTGCCCCGACGCCGACGCGGCCCGCCGCTTCCAAGCCGCATGCCGCACCCCCTACTTCCGCCCCTACACCAGCACCGACGTCATCGGCTGCGAACTCGGCGGCGTCCTGAAGAACGTCACCGCCCTGGCCGTCGGCATCGCCGCCGGAATGGGCATGGGCGCCAACGCCATCGCGCTGCTCACCACCCGGGGCCTGGCCGAGACGTCGAGGCTGGCCACCGCACTCGGTGCCGACCCCGCCACCCTGGTCGGGCTGGCCGGCCTCGGCGACCTGGTCGCCACGTGTTCGTCCCCGCTCTCCCGCAACCGGACCTTCGGCCACCACCTCGGCACCGGACTGAGCGTCGACGAGGCAGCCGCCGCCACCCGCCAGACCACCGAGGGCGTCAAGAGCGCCGACGCCATCGTCGCCCTCGCCCGCGCCCACGGCATCGAGATGCCCATCGCTCAGACCGTCGCCGCGCTGCTGCGCGGGGCGCTCACCCTGGACGAGGCAGGCACCGCGTTCATGCAGCAGCCCGCGAACCCC
The DNA here is from genome assembly GCF_055589745.1 of Kitasatospora sp. NPDC041917. Taxonomy (NCBI): domain Bacteria; kingdom Bacillati; phylum Actinomycetota; class Actinomycetes; order Kitasatosporales; family Streptomycetaceae; genus Kitasatospora; species Kitasatospora sp. NPDC041917. The sequence continues at coordinate 74,294 of NZ_JBVJBI010000039.1, forward strand.
GAGCGCTGACCGCCGTCCCTGCGGGCTCCACCACCTCCCTCCCGCTCCGGAGGTCGATCCGTCATGCCCTCAACACTCGCCGAACTCCTGACCTTCGCCCTGATGCTCTGGATGGGCGTCGGCTTCACCCGCCGCCCCGGATGCTGGTTCCGCTGGAAGCTCTTCTCCCACGCCACCTTCAGCATCGTCACCCTCACCGGCACCAAGGACGGCCGCACCGAGCCGGTCAACCCGTACGCGGAGCTGTCACCCGGCAGCCTCATGCTGCCCCCCCGTACTCCAGGCCATCATCAGCCACTACGTACGCACCGGCCGCTACGACCGGATCGACGGTCACGGACGTGTCCTGTCCGCCCGAGGCGAGCAGCGGATCGAGGTGCGCAACAGCCGTGTTGTGGTTCGTTGACGCCGTCACCTCCGGGTTCCAGCACCCCACCGACCCCTCCCGCCTCCAGATGTTCCGGATCGCCTTCGGAGCTGTCCTGACCTTCCGCTTCGCCGCCGCCTTCACCAGTGGAGGGTGGAACCGCTTCGCCCCGGGCCAGGTCCAGGCCGCCTTCGCCCGCCGACGCCACGGCGACACCCGGGCCCGCGTCCTGTTCGCCGTCCACCGGCCGATGCTCGTCCTGCGGGCCCTGGCCGCGCCGGCGCTGGCCCTGGGCCTCGCACCACGCCTCACCCTGCCGATCGTGCTGGCCGGCGCCGCCACGGAGTTCGCCTACCTGCGAAGCCCCAGCGCCGTCCGCTACATCATCCTCACCGGCGGGTGCCTCCTGCTCGCGGGAGACCTCGGTCACGGGCTCACCCTCACGCATTTCCCCAGCCACGCCAACACCTGGGCGCAGTGCCTGCTCGTTCTGGCCACCTCGGACATCTACCTCAACTCGGCCTGGCACAAGATCCGCTCCAGCCAGTTCCGCAGCGGCCTCTACCTCGCGCAGTTCATCCACACCTACGCCCAGGTCAAGAACGACCTCCGCCACCGGCGCCAGTTCGCCATCCCCCGGCTCGTCCAGCAACACCTCGGCAACCTGACCGCCTACGACATCCGTGCCTGGCGCGCGCTGTCCGCCACGGTCATCGTGGTCGAACTCGCGCTACCCATCGGCCTGATCCTCCCCCAGACCAGGCCCTACGCCGCAGCGGCCGGCATCGCCATGCACGCGGCCTTCTCCTGCCTCAAACCCGTCCAGCTCGTCACCTTCTCCGGACTGGCCACCGCAAGCTACCTCGCATTCGCACCCTGACGCCCGGCGCCATTCGATCTCGACCAGCCGCCCCCGTACCACGATCGGCGGACCCGGGCGGCGGCAGGATCCGTGGCGCACCAACCCTCGTCGGGCCAGCAGATGATGGGCAGCATCGGTCCCTGCGGCCACGGCCAACCCTTACTGGCCGGACAACAACTCGCTCAGCGTCGACTTCGCGATGCCCAGCTCCACTCGCGCAGCCGCCTGCGGAACGCCCCGCGGGGCCTGAGGGTGTTCGGCCGCCACGTCGGCGACCGGCCGCCGTCACCGACCTCGCACCCGACTTCGCTGACCTTCTTCCCGCGATCCCGCGCTGCGGCCGCAAGAGGGGGTGAGCGGGCCCGCCGTGGTCTCCGGCCTCGGCTCAGGAACTCGCGAGGAGATCGAATGGACTCAGGGTCGCTCCTGCACCTCCATGCCGTCGTACGTCCCGCCGACGCACTTGCCGAGCCCGGGTTCGATCTGGAAAACCTCCCCGCCCCCGTCCAGGCACTGTTGCGGGTAGACCCAGGCGTCCGCGTTGGCGAATCCCGCGCTTCCGAGCGTGAGAGCAACGGTCGCGGCGCACAAGGCAACTGCTATAAGGGCACGACGCATGGGGACATCCTCGGGTCGTATCGGTTGGGCAACCAGCCAATTGGATCCTCGTTCGGTGCCCGGCCCCGGTGTTCCTCCAATCGTGGGCGCGTTGTTCGACCACCACGGAACCGCAGGTCAACGTGCTCGACGCCGCCCGCATCGGGTCCCGCCCACCGCTCCCTGGTGCGGACGGCGGGACCTACCCGAGGAAGGGGTTGGGGCTGGCGGCGAGGCCGTCGGCGGTGAGGGTGTCGGCGAGGTGGGTGAGCTGGGGGTGGGTGGAGGCGACGGCGCGCAGGAGGTCGCGCACGCTGGGCGCGGGGTCGAGTCGGCGGCCGCGGCCGCTGGTGAGCAGCGGGCCGGCCTCGGGGCTGCTGTGGGGGGCGGCGGTGCGGCGGTGGGGGAGGTAGTCCTCGACGGCGAGGGCGACGGGTGGGGGGAGCTCCTGGAACCCGGTGCCGCCGCCCTTGAGGGTGACGAGGGCGGTGGTGCGGTGCTGCTCGCGCACGATGCCCTCGACGTCGAGGGCGACGGCCTGGTGGGCGCGCAGGCCGCGGCCGAGGACGAGGTAGCCGAGCGCGCGGGCGCGGTGGGGCATCAGGCCGCTGTAGCGGTCCAGTGCGGAGACGTAGAGGGTGGATTCGGCGCGGGTGAGGGCGGGGCGGCCGGGGAGGTCGGCGACGGAGGGGCGCAGGGTCTTGGGGGCGGGGTTGACGATGCCGGGGTCGAAGCGCTGGGCGTGCTGGTAGAAGCCGCGCACGGCGCTGACGAGGAAGGCGCGGGTGCGGGCGTTGTCCGCGGCAGCGGCCCAGTCCTTGACGTCGCGGCCGCCGGCGGCCCAGACCCGGTCCCCGATGTACGCGATCCAGCGCATGACCTCGCGCGGGTAGTTCAGCTGGGCGCTGTCGCCGAGCGGGGTGGTCGTCAGCCAGTCGGTGAGCACCTGCTCGGGATCGGGGTGGAGGCCCGGGGTGGACGCGTCGGCTGGGGTGTGCATGGGCTCAGGGTGTCACAGGCAGGCGAAGGGAGTGTCCGGGGCGGGTCCCGTGCGATCGTTCATGGCAACCGAGGTTGGTGTGACCCGTAGTGTGGGGCCCAGGACAGAGGAGTCTCCAGAGGTCTTCAACCACTTCTCCCGCAGCAGGGCCCGCTCGGTGATCCAAGTTGGCGTAGTGCACGGGGACTTGCCTGTCCAGGCTGTGTCTCAGCACCCTCAGGGGGAACGACTGTTCGTCTCGGTCACCCCTCGGGACTCCGACTCTGGCACTCTCCGCGAGGTGCACGTGGCTGTCGAGGCGTACACCCAGCAGGCTGTCATCCTGCACTGACTACGCCCGGTCATCGTTCAGCGTTACGACCGACCTGACGACGGGCCTGAGTCCGACATAGTCTCGATGTTTTCGCATATGGGGCTCCGGCAGACCGAGAGGCGGGAGTTCACGGTGGAGCTCGAAAGGTCACCCCGGCATCACGACGTCGACCTGAACCAGCCGATCGGACCGTGCGGTTCGCTCCGTCCCGGGGGACTGATACCGGTGGGCTCGCGTATTCAACCGTCGCGAGTTGACCCACCTCGTTCCGGTATTGCTACTGAGCGTGACAGCCTTGGGGGGAGACTTTGG
>NZ_JBVJBI010000040.1:0-75232 GCF_055589745.1 Kitasatospora sp. NPDC041917
GGTTACATTCCGAACCCGGAAGCTAAGCCTTACAGCGCCGATGGTACTGCAGGGGGGACCCTGTGGGAGAGTAGGACGCCGCCGAACAATTATTCTAGAGAAGCCCCCGCCGGGTGAACCGGTCGGGGGCTTCTCTGTTGTAGGGTCAACATGCAATTGTCGTAGCACGGGACAGGAGGCCCCCGGGTGGAGGTCCAGGAGACGCGGGTCCAGACCGATCGCGTCCTCACCATCCCCAACATGCTGAGCATGGGCCGGCTGGTCGGTGTTCCGCTCTTTCTCTGGCTCATTCTGTGGCCGGTGTTCGACGGGCCCAACAATGACGGTTGGGCGCTGTTGATCCTGATGCTGAGCGGGATCAGCGACTACCTGGACGGGAAGCTCGCCCGGCGGTGGGGGCAGATCAGCCGGGTGGGGCAGCTGCTCGATCCGCTGGCCGACCGGCTCTATGTGCTGTCCACGCTGGTCGGATTGACCTGGCGTGAGATTCTGCCGTGGTGGCTCACCGCGATCCTGTTGGCCCGTGAGGTATTCATCGCCGCGCTGCTGCCGATTCTGAACCGGCACGGCTACGGACCGCTCCAGGTGAGTTTCCTGGGCAAGGCGGCGACCTTCAATCTGATGTACGCCTTTCCGCTTCTGCTGCTCGGCAGCGTGGACAGCTGGATCGCCCGGCCGGCCGAGGTGGTGAGCTGGGGGTTCATCTGGTGGGGGACGACGCTGTACTGGTGGGCCGCGATTCTTTACGCGGTTCAGGCGCGGCGGATCGTCCGGGCGAGCACCGCGGGCTCCGCGTCCACAGTCTGAGACGTGATCTGAGAGAAGCCCCACGCCTCATCGGTGCGTCGGACGATACCTTCCGGGTAGAGAACCTTCTGGAACGCTTTGATGGACCTGTTGGTCCACCACCGCGAAGGAGGACGCACCCGTAATGAAAGCCGTTGTAATGGCAGGGGGCGAGGGCACCCGACTCCGCCCGATGACCTCCAGCATGCCGAAGCCGCTGCTTCCGGTCGCCAATAGGCCGATCATGGAGCACGTGCTTCGGCTGCTGAAGCGGCACGGCCTCTCCGACACCGTCGTCACCGTGCAGTTCCTGGCGTCGCTGGTCAAGAACTATTTCGGTGACGGCGAAGAGCTGGGCATGCATCTGACCTATGCCCACGAGGAGACGCCACTGGGCACTGCGGGGAGTGTCAAGAACGCCGAGGACGCGCTCAAGGACGATTCCTTTCTGGTGATCTCCGGTGACGCGCTGACCGACTTCGATCTCTCGGAATTGATCGACTTTCACCGCAGCAAGAACGCTCTGGTCACCGTCTGTCTCACGAGAGTGCCGAATCCACTGGAGTTCGGCATCACGATCACGGACGACGAGGGGAGGGTCGAGCGTTTCCTGGAGAAGCCGACCTGGGGGCAGGTCTTCTCCGACACGGTGAACACCGGCATCTACGTGATGGAGCCCGAGGTCTTCGACTACGTGGCGGCGGGTGAGTCCGTCGACTGGTCGAGTGACGTCTTCCCACAGCTGTTGAAGGAGGGCAAGCGGGTCTACGGCTACGTCGCCGAGGGCTACTGGGAGGACGTGGGCACCCACGAGAGCTACGGCAAGGCCCAGGCCGACGTCCTGGAGGGGAAGGTCGACGTCGAGCTGGACGGATTCGAGATCTCCCCGGGCGTCTGGGTCGCCGAGGGCGCCGAGGTGGATCCGGACGCGGTGCTGCGCGGGCCGCTGTACATCGGGGACTACGCCAAGGTCGAGGCCGGGGTGGAGATCCGCGAGCACACCGTGCTGGGCAGCAACGTGGTCGTCAAGCGCGGCGCGTTCCTGCACAGGGCGGTGGTGCACGACAACGTCTACGTCGGGCCGCAGAGCAACCTGCGGGGCTGCGTGGTCGGCAAGAACACCGATGTGATGCGGGCCGCGCGGATCGAGGACGGCGCGGTGATCGGGGACGAATGCCTGGTCGGCGAGGAGTCGATCATCGGGGCGAACGTCCGGGTCTACCCGTTCAAGACCATCGAGGCCGGCGCCGTCGTCAACACCTCGGTGATCTGGGAGTCGCGCGGTCAGGAGCACCTGTTCGGGGTGCGCGGCGTTTCGGGCATCCTGAACGTCGAGATCACCCCGGAGCTGGCCGTGCGGCTGGCGGGGGCGTACGCGACGACGCTGAAGAAGGGCGCCACCGTCACCATCGCGCGTGACCACTCGCGTGGTGCGCGTGCGCTCAAACGGGCGATGATCTCGGGGCTCCAGACCTCCGCGATCGACGTCCGCGACCTGGAGAACGTGCCCATGCCGGTGGCCCGGCAGCACACGGCCCGGGGGAGCGCCGGCGGGATCTTCCTGCGGACCACGCCGGGTGTGCCGGACTCGTTGGACATCCTCTTCTTCGACGAGCGCGGGGCGGACCTCTCGCAGGCGGGCCAGCGCAAGTTGGACCGGGTCTACGCACGTCAGGAGTACCGGCGGGCGTTCCCGGGGGAGATCGGGGACCTGACCTTCCCCTCCAGCGTCTTCGACTCCTACGCGGGCAACCTGCTGCGGACGGTGGACACCACCGGGGTCCGGGAGGCCGGGCTGAAGGTGGTCGTGGACACCGCGCACGGCAGCGCGGGCCTGGTCCTGCCGAGCATCCTCGGCCGGCTCGGGGTGGAGGCGCTGACCGTCTCCACCGGGCTGGACGAGGCCAGGCCGACGGAGGACGCGGAGGAGCGCAGGGCCGGGCTGGCCAGGCTGGGCGAGCTGGTCGCCTCCTCGCGGGCGGCCTTCGGCGTCCGGTTCGACCCGGTGGGCGAGCGCGTCGCGTTCGTGGACGAGCTCGGCCGGGTGATCGACGACGACCGGGCGCTGCTGGTGCTGCTGGACCTGGTCGCGGCCGAGCGGCGCAGCGGACAGGTGGCACTTCCGGTGACCACGACCCGGATCGCCGAGCAGGTCGCGGCGTACCACGGCACCCAGGTCATCTGGACCACGACGACGCCGGACGACCTCGCGAAGGCGGCCTCCGCCGAGGGCACGGTGTTCGGCGGGGACGGGCGCGGCGGTTTCGTGGTGCCCGAGTTCAGCGGGGTGCTGGACGGCGCCGCGGCGTTCGTCCGGCTGGTCGGCCTGGTGGCGCGGACCCAGCTCACGCTGAGCCAGATCGACGCGCGGATTCCGCAGGCGCACATCCGGCGCCGGGACATCGCGACGCCGTGGGCGGCCAAGGGCATGGTCATGCGCTCGGTGGTGGAGGCGGCCGGCAGCCGTCGACTGGACACCACCGACGGCGTCCGGGTGGTCGAGGCCGACGGGCGGTGGACGCTGGTGCTGCCGGACCCGGCCGAGGCGGTCACCCACCTGTGGGCGGAGGGCCCGGATGACGAGGCCACCGAGGCGCTGCTGGACGAGTGGGCTGCCGTGGTCGACGGAGCGGGGCGGTGAGCGTCCGGGGTTGAGCACTGCCTGAGGCTCGGAACTGCCTCGAAACGGCGGGGCGCACGCTGTGATTCGTGCGCCCCGCTGTCCGTTTTCACACTGTTCGGAGCAATCCGTCACTTTCCGTCATGTGTGCAGCGTGTGTGCAGCTCAGGGGCCGTGCACGGGGCCCGTCGGCGGCGTGGGACGATGGTCTCCATGCCAGCGACGCCGACACCGAGTGCCCCGAACGGACGGTACAACCGTCCGGACGCCTCGATGTCCTTGCTGACCAATGTGATGGACCACAGCCTCGACGAGGGCTATGCGGAGGCGGCCGCCGCGCGCGGCGGAGCCCGCGACAGCCGGATACCCGGCACCTGGCAGGGGCTGCTCACGCTCGGCGCCGGGCTGGCGCTGGTCGGCGGGGTGGTGACGGTGGGCGCCGTGAACGCCCACAAGGCCGAGCCGTCGCTGGCCAAGGAGCGGGACGCGCTGATCCACCGGATCAACGACAGCAACACCTCGGCCGACCAGTTGCAGAAGCAGGTGCAGGAGCTGCGGCTCAAGGTCGACAGCACCCAGCAGCAGGCGCTCGCCTCGGGGGACGGCGATCCCGGCGGGCTGAGCGGGGCGGTGGGCCTCGGCCCGGTCGCCGGGCCGGGCCTGAAGCTGGTCCTGGAGGACGCCACGGGCACGGGCGCCGGCGGCAACGTCGACCCGCGGGCCGGGCAGGGCTTCTCCAACAGCGGACGGCTGCGGGACCGTGACCTGCAGTTGGTGGTGAACGGCCTCTGGGGATCCGGGGCCGAGGCGATCGCGATCAACGGCCAGCGGCTGACCGCGCTGTCCGCGATCCGGGCCGCCGGCGAGGCGGTGCTGGTGGACAACCGGCCGCTGGTGCCGCCGTACAGCATCCAGGCGGTCGGGGACGGCTCGAAGCTCCTCACCGCCTTCGAGAAGGACATGGCCGGGCAGTACCTGCGGCTGCTCCAGGAGCAGTACGGCATCAAGTCGACGCTCTCCGTGCAGAAGAACCTGACGCTGCCGGCGGCGGTGGGGGTGACGCTGCGGACCGCGCAGCCGGTGACGCCCGAGACCTCGCCCGCGGCCTCCCCGACGACTCCGGGCGGTACGCCGCCGACCGGATCCGGAACCCAGGAGAGCCCCGCCGCGCCCGTCTCACCATCGGCCCCGTCTTCCGCATCGGCCTCGTCGGCCGGGCCCGGCGGCACTCCCACCACCAAGCGGCGTCCGTCGACCGGACCCACCAAGACCACGACAGGGACAGGAGCAGCCAGACCGTGATTGCCGTACTGGGTCTTGTGATCGGGGTGGTCGTCGGCCTCTTCGTCCAACCCGAGGTGCCGGACGCCGTCGTGCCCTACCTGCCGATCGCGGTGGTGGCGGCGCTGGACGCCGTGTTCGGCGGTGTCCGGGCGATGCTCGACGGGATCTTCAACGACAAGGTGTTCATCGTCTCGTTCCTGTCGAACGTGGTGGTCGCGGCACTGATCGTCTTCCTTGGTGACCAGCTGGGGGTCGGCTCGCAGCTGTCCACCGGTGTGGTCGTCGTCCTCGGCATCCGCATCTTCTCCAACGCGGCCGCGATCCGGCGCCATGTCTTCCGTGCCTGAGCCGCGCCGCGAGGAGGCGGTGGCGGAGGGGCCGGAGGCGGCGGGGGTCGGTCCGGCCGCCGGGAAGCCGGGCGGGGAACCTCGGGAGGTCGTCGGTGTCAAGGCGGCTGTGAAGCCCGCCGAGAAGGCCGTGGGCACCCCCGGGCCGGAGGCGGACGGGGAGTCCGGCCCGGAAGGCCCGGAGGACCCGGCCGTGGCCGCCTCCTCGGCCGCGGGGACCGCCGCCGAGGAGGCCCAAGAGGAGAAGTCTGACGCTAAGGCTGAGCTTGAGGCCGATCCGGCGCCCGAGCCGACGCTGCGGCTCACGAAGGTCGTCGGGCCGGCACCCGTGGCCGGGATGACAGCCGGCACGACGCCGGAGGCGAAGGCCGGGCCCGTCGCCGAGGCGAAGTCCGAGCCGGTACCCGCGCCTGGCGCCGAGCCCGAGGCCGAGCCCGAGGCCGAGCCCGAGGCCGAGCCGGAAGCGGCGCCCGAGCCCGAGCCCGCATCGGACCGGAACACCGGCCGGCGGCGACTGAAGGCGGCGCTCTGGCCGCCGCGGCTGTCGCGCGGCCAGCTGGTGGTGGCGCTGCTGCTGTTCTCGCTCGGCCTGGGGCTGGCGATCCAGGTGCGGTCGACCAACGACCACCACAGCCAGCTGCGCGGGGCCCGCCAGGAGGACCTGGTGCGGATCCTCGACGAACTGGACAGCCGTCAGCAGCGTCTCCAGCAGGAGAAGGCGGAGCTGGAGCAGTCCCTGGCGAAGTTGGAGAACAGCTCCAACCAGGCCAAGGAGGCCCAGGAGCAGACCAGGAAGAAGGTGACGGAGCTCGGTGTGCTCGCCGGTACCGTCAAAGCCACTGGTCCGGGCATCGTACTCACGGTCGATGATCCCCAAGGGCAGGTGAAGGCAGATATGCTGCTGGACACCCTGCAAGAACTTCGAGCGGCGGGGGCGGAGGCGATTCAGATCAACGACGTGCGCGTGGTGGTCAACACCTACTTCACCGACCTGTCGGGCGGTGGAGTGCAGATCGACGGGAAGAAGGTCTCGCAGCCCTACCGCTTCACGGTCGTGGGGAACCCGCAGGATCTGACACCCGCGCTGAACATCCCGGGAGGTGTCGTCCGCACGCTGGAGAGCCACCAGGCGCGGGCGACGATCGCCCAGCAGCAGAAGGTGGTCGTCGACGCCCTCGTGGACCCGAAGTCGCCGCAGTACGCCAAGCCGGCTCCGAAGTGACGGGGCGCCCGACGAACGGCCCGTCAAGTGCGGGCGGCACCCGCCGGGGGACGCCGCCGTCGCATGGGCGAGACTGGTTCGCACCAGTACGCTCCGGAGCAACAACCGCAGTACCGACCGCCGGAGTACCGCTCCGGCGATCCCGAGCCGCAACGACCGGGCTCGCAGCATGTCCGAGGTTCTCACCCTGCCCCGCGGGCGGGTCTGTCACACGCAAGGGGATTCGCCCGTGAGTTTCTTCTCGAAGTTGTTCGGTCGCAACAAGGGCCGTGACGCGGCCGCCGTCGAGGCGCCCACCGCGCGTCACCGCCGACCGGAGGACGAGCCCGCAGTGCCGGGCATGCGTCCGGCCCCCGAGGCCGCGCCGTACGCAGGTCAGCAGCTGTACCGGGACGGCGGCGCCGCCCAGTACGCGGGGAATCCGGCGGGCTACGGCGCGTCGGTTGACCCCTCCGGTGAGCCGCGCATAGGTTTCCCGTCAGGACCCTCAACCTCTGGTGGAGGGTTTGCCCCGGATCCGTACGCCGGGCACAACCCGTCGGGTGTGCCGCGCCAGGAGGCTGTGAACATGGCTGGCCCCACTCCGTGCCCCAGGTGCGGCAACCAGAACCCGGCCTCGGCCCGGTTCTGTTCCAACTGCGGCACGGCGCTGCGCGGCGGCCTGCTCCCGGAGGGGGCGGCGGAGACCACGTCGACCATCTCCATCTCCGGCCTGGAGTCGTACGACCCCACCACCACGACCGGCACCGGCGCCACGCCGGCCCTGTCGGCCGAGGTGCTGTCGGCGATCGACGCGCTGCCGCCGGGCTCGGCCCTGCTGATCGTGCAGCGCGGTCCGAACTCCGGCAGCCGCTTCCTGCTGGACTCGGACATCACCACGGCGGGTCGTCACCCGCAGGGTGACATCTTCCTGGACGACGTCACGGTCTCGCGCCGCCACGTGGAGTTCCGCCGCACCCCGGCCGGCTTCAGCGTCGCGGACGTGGGCAGCCTCAACGGCACCTACGTGAACCGGGAGCGGATCGACGAGGTGTCGCTGAACAACGGCGACGAGGTGCAGATCGGGAAGTACCGGCTGGTGTTCTTCGCCGGCCACAACCGGGGGTACTGAAAGCGACGTCGGCAGGAGCCCGAGTGAATACGAATACCCCTTCCTCTTCTCTCGGGGCGGCCACCCCCATCCCGTCCGGTCCGCAGGCGGACCGCGGCGGGCGCGGGGTGGTCGCGGGCCCGCGGCAGCCGCTCCGGAGCGAGCGGCCCGCCGGGCGGCGGCGCGGCGGTGACGAACTGCTGAGCATCGGCGCGGTGCTGGCCTTCCTGCGCGACGACTTCCCCGAGGTCACCATCTCCAAGATCCGCTTCCTGGAGGCGGAGGGGCTGGTCGAGCCGCAGCGCACGCCTTCGGGGTACCGCAAGTTCAGCCCGGCCGACGTCGAGCGGTTGGCCTACGTCCTGCGCATGCAGCGGGACCACTACCTGCCGCTGCGGGTGATCCGGGAGCACCTGGACGCGATCGAGCGCGGCGAGAACCCTCCCGCGCTGCCCTCCGCCGCCGACACCCGGCCCGGGCCGCTGGAGGAGGCGGACCGGGAGCTGGTGGCCGCCGGCGAGGTGCCCTCCGGCGTCCGGCTGGGGCGTGCCGAGCTGCTCGCGGCGGCCGAGGCGGGGGAACCCGAGCTGGCCGAGTGGGAGTCCTACGGGCTGGTCGCCGCGGGCCCGGACGGCGGCTACGACGGCGAGGCGCTCCAGGTGGCCCGACTGGTCGCGGAGCTCGGCCGGTACGGCCTGGAGCCCCGGCACCTGCGCGCCATGAAGGCCGCGGCGGACCGCGAGATCGCGCTGGTGGAGCAGGTGGTGGCGCCGCTGCGCCGGCACCGGAACCCGCAGACCAGGGCGCACGCGGAGGCCACCGCCCGGGAACTCGCGACCCTGTCGGTGCGGCTGCACGCGGCGATGGTCCAGGCCGGTCTGCGGTCCCGCGGATAGCGGCCGTGGTATTTCGGCGGCACCGGCTGCACCGCGCTGACCAGCGGCGTCGGCTCTGCGCTTTCATATCCGGGAGCGGAGCCATAGGGTTGCGTGTGTGAATGAGCTCGACGTCGTGGGTGTCCGAGTGGAGATGCCTTCCAACCAGCCGATCGTGCTGCTGCGGGAGGTCGGGGGAGATCGCTACCTGCCGATCTGGATCGGCCCCGGCGAGGCGACCGCGATCGCCTTCGCCCAGCAGGGCATGACGCCGGTGCGCCCGTTGACGCACGACCTCTTCAAGGACGTCCTGGAGGCGCTCGGCCAGCAGCTCACCGAGGTGCGGATCACCGACCTGCGGGAGGGCGTGTTCTACGCCGAGCTGGTGTTCTCCGGCGGGGTCGAGGTGAGCGCCCGGCCGTCCGACGCCATAGCGCTGGCGCTGCGCACCGGCACACCGATCTACGGGAGCGAGGAGGTGCTCGCCGAGGCGGGCATCGCGATCCCGGACGAGCAGGAGGACGAGGTCGAGAAGTTCCGCGAGTTCCTCGACCAGGTGTCGCCCGAGGACTTCGGGGGCAGCGGTCCGCAGTAGCGGGGACCGGCCGTGCGGCCGTGTGGCCGACCGTTTTGCCAAAATCCGTCCATCTACCCACACTAGGGGCACGAAAAACCACTCTCCTGAGTGATGTGGTTTGTCTGACCCGGCGTGGCGATCGTTGACGGGTCATAGGGGACTGCCTACCGTCAGGAGTGGCTGTCCGGGTGGCCGATGCCCGCAGTCGGGTTGCCCGCAGCACAAGTGGACGGAGGCAGGCATGAGCAGCACCGGCGATGACGCGGCCGCAGGAGGCCGGTGCGCCGTGCACATGCCGCGCACCGCTCGCACCGTCACGGATCTCCCCCGGATGGGCAGGTTCCCGGCCGTACAACCGGGCCAGCCGGCCATCGAGCGGCTGGCCCCGACGTCCGACCTGCTCGGCTTCCGCGGCCCGACGGCCTGCGCGGCGGCCGGCATCACCTACCGCCAGCTGGACTACTGGGCCCGCACCGGACTGCTGGAGCCCAGCGTCCGCACCGCGTACCCGTCGACCAGCCAGCGGCTCTACAGCTTCCGCGACATCCTGCTGCTGAAGATCGTGAAGCGGCTGCTCGACGCGGGTGTCTCGCTGCAGAACATCCGGGTGGCGGTCGCCCACCTCCAGGCCGCCGACCAGGCCGACCTGGCCGGGCTGACGCTGATGTGCGACGGCGCGACGGTGTACGAGTGCACCACGCCGCAGCAGGTGGTGGACCTGCTGAAGGGCGGTCAAGGAGTCTTCGGCATCGCGGTGGGAGCGGTCTGGCGGGAGCTGGAACTCACCCTCGGCCGGCTGCACGCCGAGCGCACCGACACCGGCGAGACCCTGGTCGGGCACGACCCGGCCGACGAGCTGGCCCAGCGGCGCAACCGGGCGGTCTGAGCAGGCGTTCGACGGGGCCGCGGGCCCGGACGGGGAACCGTTCGGACCCGCGGCCTCGTCGTGTTGCCTGGTTGACGGGATCGAGGGAGGGCACGTGGAGGTCGGCACCGGGATATCGGGGCTGCTGCGGCGCAGGGCCGGGCTGCTGAGGACGCGGCTGCGGCAGCGGCGGACGCAGCGGAGGGTGTTCCAGGCCGGAACGGTGCTCTGCTCGCTCGCGCTGGCGCCGAGCGCCTGGGTGTGGTTCGCCGCCGGGGACCGGGTGGGCACGGTGGAGAGCGCACCTTCCGCGCCGGTCGCCGTGGTCTTCGGCGCCGGGCTGTACCAGGGCAAGCCCTCCGCGTACCTGGAGCACCGGCTGGTCGCGGCGGTGGACCTGTACCGGGAGGGGAAGGTGCAGGCGATCCTGGTGACCGGGGACAACGGGCGGGTCGAGTACGACGAGCCCGACGCGATGTACACCTACCTGACCCAGCACGGGGTGCCCGAGGACCGGGTGGTCCGCGACTACGCGGGCTTCGACACCTGGGACTCCTGCACCCGGGCGCGCCGGATCTTCGGGGTGGACCACGCGGTGCTGGTCAGCCAGGACTTCCACGTCCGCCGCGCGCTGGCCCTGTGCGAGGCGGCGGGCATCCGCTCCTACGCCGTCGGGGTGCCGGAGCTGCACGACGCGACCTGGCTGTACGGCGGGCTGCGGGAGGTCGCCGGGGCGGGCAAGGCGGCGGCCAACGCCTGGCTGCGGCCGGACCCGCTGTTCCTGGGGCCCCAGGAGGACGGCATCCCGAAGGCGCTGGCGGAGGCGGCGAAGCGGTAGCCCCCGGGCGCGGGCCGTCCGGCCGGGTTCGCACGCACTGTCGGACCCGTACGCGATGATCGGCGGGTGCGATCTCTGCCGAGCATCATCCACCTCGACATGGACGCCTTCTTCGCGGCGGTGGAGCAGGCGGCCAAGCCGAGCCTGCGCGGCAAGCCGGTGGTCGTCGGCGGGCTCGGCGGACGCGGGGTGGTCTCCACGGCCTCGTACGAGGCGCGCAGGTTCGGGGTGCACTCGGCGATGCCGATGGCGCAGGCGCGCCGGCTCTGCCCCAACGCCGCCTTCCTGTCGGGGCGGTTCGAGGCCTACCGGCAGAACAGCGAGATCGTGATGGGGCTGCTGCGGCAGCTCTCCCCGCTGGTGCAGCCGCTCAGCCTGGACGAGGCCTTCGTGGACCTGGAGGCCGGTCCGTACGGACCGGCGCTGCTGGAGGCGGACCACGAGACCGGCGAGCGGCTGGTGCTGGCGCTGGCGGAGGACCTGCGGGCGGACATCCAGCGGCTGACCGGGCTGACCGGATCGGTCGGGGCGGCCGGGTCCAAGCTGATGGCCAAGATCGCCTCCGAGCAGGCCAAACCGGACGGGCTGGTGATGGTCGAGCCCGGGCAGGAGCGGGCCGTGCTCGGCCCGATGCCGGTGCGGGCGCTGCCCGGGATCGGGCCGGCCACCGAGCAGGTGCTGCGCCGGGCCGGGCTGAACACGGTGGCCGACCTCGCGGAGGCGGGGGAGGCGGAGCTGGTGCAGCTGGTCGGGCGGGCGCACGGCGCGGGGATCTTCCAGATGTCCACGGGGCTGGACGAACGGCCGGTGATCGCCGACCAGGACGCCAAGTCCGTGTCGGTGGAGGACACCTACGAGGTGGACCTGGCCGACCGGGAGCGGGTGCTGCGCGAGGTGGAGGCGCTGGCCGGGCGGTGCGTGCGGCGGCTGCGGGCGGCCGGGCGCTCCGGACGGACGGTCGTGCTCAAGGTCCGGCGGTTCGACTTCTCGACGCTGACCCGCTCGGAGACGCTGGGCGGGCCCACCGACGACGAGACGGTGATCACCGCGACCGCGCGCCGGCTGGCCGAGCAGGTCGACATCACCGGCGGGGTCCGGCTGCTCGGCGTGGGTGTCGCCCAACTCGCCGACTACACCCAGGAGGACCTGTTCGCCCAGGCGCTGCGGGAGGAGGCCGCGGAGCACGCGGAGGCGGCGGCCGAGACCGAGGAGGCCGCGGAGGAGCCGGAGGCCGTCGTGGTGCGGCGCTGGATGCCCGGGCAGGACGTCCGGCACGCGGAGTACGGACCGGGCTGGGTGCAGGGCAGCGGCGTCGGGAGGGTCACCGTACGGTTCGAGACGCCGTGGAGCGAGCGCGGGCGGGTGCGGACCTTCGCGGTGGACGACCCGGCGCTCGAACCCTCCCGGCCGCTGCCGCTGCGCCGGGACGAGGGGGCGGATGGAGCGCCGGACGAGGGCGGCGGTCCGGCGGAGGGCGCCTGAAACGCGAAGCGGCCCCACCCGGTGGGGGAGTACCGGGTGGGGCCGATCACCGTGCCGGACCCCGTACGTTCGTGATGCCCTCGCGACGTACGGAGGCCGGGCCCCGCGCCCTGTCCCTGAGCGCGGGGGCCGGACGCCCTGTCAGGCGTCGGTCTTGACCAGCTCGGGGCTGGAGTCCTGCTGGGCCGCGCCGCCGGCGACCGTCGCGGTGGCGGCCGCGGTGCCGCCGCGGATCAGGAACGGGACGACGCCGGCGACGGCGCAGATGACGGCCGCGGTCCAGAACGCATGCTTGTAGGCGTCCAGGGTGGGCAGCGAGAGCGGGATCTGCGGCGGCAGCTTCATGGTGTCGCCGGTCAGGATGGCGGCCATGACAGCGGTGCCGATCGCGCCACCGACCGTGCGCAGCACGGAGTTCATGCCGTTGGCGATGCCGCTCTGCTCGACCGGGACGGCGCCGTTGATGTAGGCCGGCATCGCGGCGAAGGCGAGGCCGACGCCGAGACCGAAGATCGCCGAGGCGGTGTAGATGTCGCCCTCGTGCCCGTGGCGCACGGCCAGGTAGGCCATCGCGACGGCGCCGAGGACGCCACCGAGGACCAGCGGCAGACGCGGGCCGCGACGGGCGATCAGCAGGGCGCCGACCGGGGCGGCGACCATCGAGCCGATCGCGGACGGCAGCAGCAGGAGGCCGGCGTGCAGCACGCTGGCGGTGAAGCCGTAGTGGGTCAGCTTCTCCGGGGTCTGGGCGAAGTTGCTGATGACCATGAAGGAGCCGTACATGCCGAAGCCGATGAGCAGGCCGGCCACGTTGGTGAAGGCGACGGCCGGACGGGCCATCATCTTCATGTCCACGAGCGGGTGCGCGACCTTGGTCTCGATGATCCCCCAGACCAGGGCGACCACGGCGGCGACGGCGAACAGGCCGAGCGTCTTGGTGGAGGTCCAGCCCCAGTGGTTGCCCTGGCTGACCGCGACCAGCAGCGCGGAGAGCCAGCCGGCCAGGGTGAGGGCGCCGAGCGGGTCGGCGCCGCCCTCCTTGTCGGTGACCGGGTCGGTCGGGACGCGGAAGGCGACCAGGGCGATCGCGATCAGGCCGAAGACCAGGCCCATCCAGAAGATCGACTTGTAGTCCCAGTGCTCCAGCAGGAGGCCGGTGGCGACCAGGCCGAGGCCGGAGCCGACGCCCATCGAGGCGCTGATGGCGGCGACGCCGCCGGTCACCTTCCGCTTGGGCAGCTCGTCCCGGACGATGCTGATCGCCAGCGGCAGGACGCCACCGCCGGCGCCCTGGAGGACACGGGCGACGACCAGCCAGGTGAAGGAGTGGGTGCTGACCGCCAGCGCCGAACCGGCGACCAGGCCGGCCAGCGAGATCAGCAGCATCGGCTTGCGGCCCCGGAGGTCGCCGAAGCGGCCCAGGAGGGGAGTCAGCACGGCTGCGGAGAGCAGGTTGGCGGTCATCAGCCAGGTGATGCTGGAGGCGGAGACGCTCAGTTCCTTGGCCAGCGAGGGCAGGATCGGGACGACCGCGGTCTGCACCACGCTGAACGACAGCATCGCCAGGATGAGGGCCGGCAGGACCCGGGCGCTGCTCTGCTTCTCGGCCGCGGTGGTGGGCTGTGGTGCCTCACTCACGGTTGCTTCCTCCCGTACATAGTGAATGAACTGAAGTAACCATGCAGGGAGATACTTCAGAGTGTCAAATATCGAGTGGTTAAGCTTTGGCAAAGACGAACGGTCGGGTACGCGACAAGGGCGGTCGGGCGCCCGGTCGGGCGCGCGACCAGGGCCCCGGACGGTGTCCGGGGCCCTGGTCGCGGGGCGTTGCCCCCGCGGTCAGACGAGCGGCCGCAGGCCGGCCGGCCGGGGCGCCTCGTGGGCCATGTCACGGGCCACGTCGGGGGACGCGCTGGAGGGCGGGGCGGAGGAAGGGGCGGGGGTGGCCGAGGCGGTGGGCCGGGTGGCGGTGGCGTCGTGGACCTCGACGTTCTCGCGGCGGAGTTCCTCCCGGACCACCTCCTCGGTCGTGTACCGCTCGACGATCAGGCGGACCCGCTCGACGGGGGCGAGGTACTTGCGCACCACCGCGCGTTCCTCGCGGAGGGTCACCTCCTCGACGGCCTCGGAGATCTCCTTCTCGGTGAGCGTGGCGCGTTCGGCGTCGCTGATCGGCGTCCGCTCGACCCGGACGCGCTCGCGGACCACCGGGATGCGGCGCTCCACCTGTTCGGTCGTCACGTACTTGCGCAGCTTCGCGGTACCGAGGGTGTGCCACTCGGTGGTGATCTCCAGTCGCTCCTCGCGGCAGGTGACCTCGACCGGGCTGCTGGGGGCGGACGAGGAGGCGTCGGCGTTCGCGGCGGCGGTGACGGTCGCGGCCGCGGTGGTGGTGGCCATCGGGGCAAGCGTGGGGACGGGCGTGGCGGCGGGCTGCGGCTTCGGCTCCACGACAGGGGCGGTGGAGGCGGTGGTGGCGGCGGGTGCGGCGGGTGCGGCGAAGCCGGGCTCGGCCGGCGGGGAGGCCGTGGGGGCCGCGGGGGTGCTGAGGGTCCGCATGTCGGCCTCCGGGGCGCTCCTGGTGGTGTCGGCGGCAGCGGGGGTCCTGGCCGGTGGGGGTTCGGGGGAGTGCTCGGGTGACCGCTCGGGGGTGTGGAAGGTGAGCGACTTGGCCGGGGCCGCCGCGGTCGTCGTGGCGGCGGCCGCCGCCGTGGTGCCGAAGTCGAGGTCGGGCTGCCTGGGCCGGCTCCCGTTCTCGCCGTTCGGGCGGCTGTCCATCGGGGTGTCGAGCCCGTAGTAGCGGTAGAGCTGGAGTTCCTGGGCGGGGGACAGGTGCTGGCCGACGCCGAAGTCCGGCGACTCCTTCACCAGCGACTTGTCGTACGGCACCCGGAGCTCGTCGCCGGCGAACTCGCTCGTGGTCAGCGGGACGAAGGCGTCCCGGCCGAAGATGCCGGTCCGGACCGCGGCCCACTCGGGCCGGCCGGTGGCGTCGTCCAGGTAGACCTCGTCGACCGTGCCGATCTTGTCTCCGTTGCGGTCGACGGCTTTGTGGCCGATGAGGTCCCGGGGGTCGATGTCCGTCTGCACTTCTTTCCTCCCGCGCGCTGAACCTGCGGAACTCCCGCAGGAAGGCGGCCGGAGCACCCGATTCCGTCCGCCACTTCACACCAAAAGCCATGAATCGGACGAGCGCGACCCCGGGTGCGCCGTCCGGGGTCGGCGCTGGACCGTCCGGGGGACGCGCGTAGACCTCCAGTGACCAGACACACCCGTGATCGGGGGGCCTCCCGCTGGTACCCTGGGCGGCGACCGCAGAGCCCGCTCGGGAGAGTCTCCGATCACGAAAACCGCTGGTCGGAGCGCCGAAGGAGCAACTCCTCCCCGGAATCTCTCAGGCATCCGTACCGTGTGGGGTAGGTCACTCTGGAAAGCAGGGCAGGAGCGTCGGCACGGAAGCCGGCGATCACCACCCTCACCGACGGTGCAAGCCGGCGGAGCGCCCACAGCGCTCCGTGCGGGTGAAGCTCTCAGGTCCCGATGACAGAGGGGGAGGCCTGTCGGGTCCGCGCGCCCAGGCTCGTCCGCTGCCCGCAGCGGTGGAGCCGGCCGGCGTGCGTACCCCCGCCGGTCCGTGACCAGGAGGCCTCGACCACCATGAACGCCCAGCCGAACGCGGGACGCCCCACCGGCGCCTCGACCCTCACCGAGCTTGAGCTGGCCAGCCCCTTCGAGAACCGCCACATCGGCCCCGACGCCGCCGCGCAGGAGAAGATGCTGGCGTCCGTCGGCTACGGCTCGCTGGACGAGCTCGCCGGGACCGCGGTGCCCGAGGCGATCCGCTCCATCACCGCCCTGGACCTGCCCGCGGGCCGGTCCGAGGCCCAGGTCCTCGCCGAACTGCGCGAGCTGGCCGGCCGCAACCAGGTGCTCCAGCCGATGATCGGCCTGGGCTACTACGGCACCTTCACCCCGCCGGTGATCCTGCGTAACGTCATGGAGAACCCGGCCTGGTACACCGCCTACACCCCGTACCAGCCGGAGATCTCGCAGGGGCGCCTGGAGGCGCTGCTGAACTTCCAGACCCTGGTCTCCGACCTGACCGGCCTGCCGACCTCCGGCTCCTCCCTGCTGGACGAGGGCACCGCGGCCGCCGAGGCGATGGCGCTGGCCCGCCGGGTCACCAAGGTCAAGGGCGGCGTCTTCCTGGTCGACGCCGAGACCCTGCCGCAGACCGTCGCGGTGATCAACACCCGCGCCGTGCCGACCGGCGTCGAGGTCGTCGTCGCCGACCTGTCCGAGGGCATCCCGGCCGAGATCGCCGAGCGCGGCGTCTTCGGCGTGCTGCTCCAGTACCCGGGTGCCACCGGCGTGGTCCGCGACCTCACCCCGGTGATCGAGCAGGCGCACGGCCTGGGCGCGATCGTCGCCGTCGCCGCCGACCTGCTCGCGCTGACCCTGCTCAAGTCCCCGGGCTCGCTGGGCGCCGACATCGCCTGCGGCACCTCGCAGCGCTTCGGCGTGCCGATGGGCTTCGGCGGCCCGCACGCCGGCTACCTGTCGGTGCGCGCCGAGTACGCCCGCTCGCTGCCCGGCCGCCTGGTCGGCGTCTCCGTCGACGTCGACGGCAACCGCGCCTACCGCCTGGCGCTGCAGACCCGCGAGCAGCACATCCGCCGCGAGAAGGCCACCAGCAACATCTGCACCGCCCAGGTGCTGCTCGCCGTGATGGCCTCGATGTACGCCGTCTACCACGGCCCCGACGGCCTGGCCGACATCGCCCGCCGCACCCACCGCTACGCCGCCGCCCTCGCCGAGGGCCTGCGGGCCGGCGGCGTCGAGCTGCTGCACGGCGAGTTCTTCGACACCGTCACCGCCGTCGTCCCGGGCCGCGCGGCCGAGATCGCCGCCGCCGCCCGTGCCAACGGCATCAACCTGTTCCAGGACGGCGCGGACCGGATCTCCGTCTCCACCGACGAGACCACCACCCGCGAGCACCTGGCCGGCGTCTGGGCCGCGTTCGGCGTCGAGCCGGTCGAGGTCCCCGAGACCGCCGACGCGCTGCCCGCCGCGCTGCTGCGCGAGGACGAGTACCTGACCCACCCGGTCTTCCACAGCCACCGCTCGGAGACCGCCATGCTGCGCTACCTGCGCCGCCTGTCGGACCGGGACTACGCGCTGGACCGCGGCATGATCCCGCTGGGCTCCTGCACCATGAAGCTCAACGCGACCACCGAGATGGAGGCGGTGACCTGGCCGGAGTTCGGCCAGCTGCACCCCTTCGCGCCGATCGACCAGGCCCAGGGCTACCTCACCCTGATCCGCCAGCTGGAGCAGCAGCTGGTCGAGGTCACCGGCTACGACGCCGTCTCGATCCAGCCGAACGCCGGCTCGCAGGGCGAGCTGGCCGGCCTGCTGGCCGTCCGCGCCTACCACCACGCCAACGGTGACACCCAGCGCGACGTCTGCCTGATCCCGTCCTCCGCGCACGGCACCAACGCGGCCTCCGCCGTGATGGCCGGCATGCGGGTGGTCGTGGTGAAGACCCTGGTCGACGGCGACGTGGACGTCGAGGACCTGAAGGCCAAGATCGAGCAGCACCGCGACAACCTGTCGGTGCTGATGGTCACCTACCCGTCCACCCACGGCGTGTACGAGACCCAGATCACCGACATCTGCGCCCTGGTGCACGAGGCCGGCGGCCAGGTGTACGTGGACGGCGCCAACCTGAACGCCCTGGTCGGCCTCGCCAAGCCGGGCAAGTTCGGCGCGGACGTCTCCCACCTGAACCTGCACAAGACCTTCTGCATCCCGCACGGCGGCGGCGGCCCGGGCGTCGGCCCGGTCGCGGTGCGCGCCCACCTGGCGCCGTACCTGCCGAACCACCCGCTGCAGGCGGAGGCCGGCCCGGCCACCGGCGTGGGCCCGATCTCGGCCGCGCCGTGGGGCTCGGCGGCCATCCTGCCGATCTCCTGGGCGTACGTCCGGCTGATGGGCGGCGAGGGCCTCAAGCGCGCGACCCAGGTCGCGGTGCTGAACGCCAACTACATCGCCAAGCGCCTGGCGCCGCACTTCCCGGTGCTCTACACCGGCCCGGGCGGGCTGGTCGCGCACGAGTGCATCATCGACCTGCGCCCGCTGACCAAGGAGACGGGCGTGACGGTGGACGACATCGCCAAGCGCCTGATCGACTACGGCTTCCACGCGCCGACGATGTCCTTCCCGGTGGCCGGCACGCTGATGATCGAGCCGACCGAGTCCGAGGACCTGTACGAGATCGACCGGTTCTGCGACGCGATGATCACCATCCGGGCCGAGATCGACAAGGTCGGCTCGGGCGAGTGGGCGGCCGACGACAACCCGCTGCGCAACGCCCCGCACACGGCCGCCACGCTGGCCGGCGACTGGGCGCACGGCTACTCGCGGCAGGAGGCGGTCTTCCCGGCCGGCGTGAACCCGGCGGACAAGTACTGGCCGCCGGTGAGCCGGATCGACGGCGCCTACGGCGACCGCAACCTGGTCTGCTCCTGCCCGCCGCTGGACGAGTACGGCGTCTGACCGGACCGGGCCCTCGGAGGTCCGACCCGCGCGACAGGGCCCCGGCGGAGTTTCCGCCGGGGCCCTGCCCGTGGTGCCGTCGAGTCGGCGGCTGCCCCCGCCGTACGGCCGGACGGGTGGTCAGGCCGCGTGGGCGACGGGGCGGCGCGGGGCGATCACCCGGCCGTCGGGCAGCAGCTCTCCGGTGTCCTCGAACAGGACGACGCCGTTGCAGAGCAGGCTCCAGCCCTGCTCCGGATGGCGGGCCACCGACGCGGCCGCCTCGCGGTCCTCGGACTCGGCCGATGGGCACTCAGGACGGTGCTGGCACATACGCGTACCCTCGCTTCGCTCTGCGATCCTCCCCGTGGTGCGGTCGCCGGAGGCCGTGCCGTCCGGAACCGCCGCGGTGGTCGGATCCTGTCCGCACGCCGGCCAAGTGTGGACCGGCGTTCAAGTGGGTAGGACAGGGGGTCCTTCCACGCTGGTTCCCAGTGTCGGCATCCCGGGACCCGCGCGCAGGGATTTCGTGACATGCGCCACAACTCCCGGGTAGAGATCACCCGTTCAGGTGGGGCCGACGGGAAAAGGCGCACCAGTGGGTGAGTCGGGGTATGGCCCGATGAGGCCATGCCGGATGGCCCGGACGGGTGGTCGCCGTTCGGGTGAGGAGCCGCGGGGGCGGGTGTGCCGGCAGGGCCGGGGACCGCGGGGCGCCGTGCGGGCGCGCGGGTACGGCCTCGGGCCGCCGGGCGGGTGGGCCCGGCGGCCCGAGGGGGCGTCGGTGGGTCAGGAGGAGCCGAGCAGCAGCGGCCTGGCGAGCGGGGCGCGGGCGAGCAGTGGCAGCAGTTCGGCGGCCGGGCACGCGCGGTGCGCGGTGACGCCGAGCGGGGCCGGGGCCAGCGGGATCAGCAGGTCGGCGGCCGGGTCGCCGTCGGGGCTGTGCAGCCACAGCGCCGTGGCGTACTGGCCGGGGAAGGTCAGCAGCCGCGGCTGTTGGCGGGTCCGGGAGGTCTGGGCGAGCTGCCAGGCCTCGCGCAGCGCCCGGACCGTCGAGTCGAGGTAGGGGCCCGCGGTGAAGTGGGAGAAGGTGTGGCCCTCGGCGCTCTGCACCACCTCGGCGGCGGCGGCCACCTCGGCGCCGTCCTTGATCAGGAAGCGCCAGCCGGTGCGGCGGGCGGCCGGGAGCTCCGGGCGCCCGCCGGTCAGGACGTGCACCGCGAGGGGGTGGGCGGGGAGCAGCGGGCCGGTCGGATGACGCAGTGCTGCGGCGGCGGGCTGGCGCAGCGCGGTCTCCGAGTCGAGCGCGCCCAGGACCGCGCGCAGTGCGCTCGGCGGGGGCTGGGGGGGTTGCAGAGTCATGGCGGGGTCCGCCTCTCCAAGCGAGATCGGCGTGCGAGTGCGGCATACCGGCGTGGCGGGCGACGCGTCTTCGGTGACGGGGCCCGGCAGTGTCCGGTTGTGCAGGATCGCGGTGCCGGCGCGGTCGCCGCCGTCGACGAGGGCCTTCGGGGCGAGGCGGACCGGCCGGAGCGCTGTACCAATTCGAACAGATGCACAGGGTGATCTGTTTATCACAGGCTGTGGCGCCGGGCAAGTCTACAGTTCGTCTGATTTTCCGTCAGATGCCTTGCAATGCAAGCCAGTAGGCGCATTCGGGTATCGATCTTCGAGGTGGGCATGATGGTTGCACGGTCGGTCGACCGGGTGCTCGACGGGGTGGCTCTGGAGGAGGGGACCGTGGGCGAGAAGGTCGTGGCGACTCGCGCGGAACTGGCGGACCGACACCTGTACCGGCGCAAGCTCCACGCGTGTCTCGAAGCGCTCGGACGGATGCTCCGCGAGGACCGCTTCGACCGGCCGCGGGCGGTGATGGGCCTGGAGATCGAGCTCAACCTGGCCGACGAGCAGGGCCTGCCGGCCATGAACAACGCGCAGGTGCTCAGCGCGATCGGCTCCAGCGACTTCCAGACCGAACTGGGCCGCTTCAACATCGAGGTCAACATCACGCCGCACCGGCTCTGCGGGCACGTCTTCGAGGAACTGCGCGAGGAGATCGACACCGGGCTGCGCTACGCCGACCGGCGGGCGGCCGAGGCGGGCGCCCGGATCGTCATGGTGGGCATCCTGCCGACCCTGGAACACGCCCACACCGGGCTCGACGCGATGAGCCACAACCAGCGGTACAGCCTGCTCAGCGACCAGATCCTGGCCGCCCGCGGCGAGGACATCGCCCTGGACATCGAGGGGGTCGAGCGCCTCCAGTTGGAGTCGATCACCATGGTGGCCGAGGCCGCCGCCACCTCGCTCCAGCTGCACCTCCAGGTGACCCCGGAGCGGTTCTCCTCGGTGTGGAACGCGGCCCAGGCGATCTGCGGGCCGCAGCTCGCGCTCGGCGCCAACTCGCCGTTCCTGTTCGGGCGGGAGCTGTGGCGGGAGACCCGTCCGGTGCTCTTCCAGCAGGCCTGTGACACCCGGACGGCGGAGCTCAAGGCGCAGGGCGTGCGCCCCATCACCTGGTTCGGCGAGCGCTGGGTGGACTCGGCGTACGACCTGTTCGAGGAGAACCTGCGGTACTTCCCCGCGCTGCTGCCGATCTGCGACGACGAGGACCCGCTGAAGGTGCTGGCCTCCGGCGGCGCGCCCAGGCTCGCCGAGATGCGGCTGCACAACGGCACCATCTACCGCTGGAACCGCCCGGTCTACGACATCGCGGGCGGGGTGGCGCACCTGCGGGTGGAGAACCGGGCCCTGCCGGCCGGGCCCACGGTGGCCGACACCCTGGCCAACGCCGCCTTCTACTACGGGCTGGTGCGGGTGCTCGCCGAGCAGCCCCGGCCGATCTGGACCCGGCTCCCGTTCGAACGGGCGGACGAGAACTTCCAGCAGGGCGCCCGGTACGGCATCGACGCGGTGTTCCAGTGGCCGCGCTCCGGGCGGGCCGGGCGCGGCGGCGGGCTGCAGACCGTGTCCGCCGTCGACCTGGTGCTGAACGAGCTGCTGCCGATGGCCCACCAGGGCCTCGACGAGTGGGGCGTGGAGCCCGCCGACCGGGACCGCTACCTGGGCATCATCGAGCAGCGCTGCCTGCGCCGCGCCAACGGCGCGTCCTGGCAGGTCGCGACCTTCCACCGGCTGCGCGAGCAGTACGGGATGGACCGGCCGGCCGCGCTCGCGGCGATGACCAGGCGCTACGCCGAACACATGCGCGGCGGGGAGCCGGTGCACACCTGGCCGGTGGGCTGACCCCCGGAACCCGCCTCCCCGCCGGGGCGTCCCGGCGGCTGTGTCAGGATGATCGCTCCGGCGGTCGGCCGACGGCCGGAGCGACCGCCCCTCCGCTGGAGCCCCCGTGACCACCGTCCCGACCGCGCCGGAGACCGCGAAGCCCACCCGTCGGCTGTTCGGCGCGGAACTGCTGATCGTCCTCGGCCTCTCCCTCGGGGCCAGCGGGATCAGCGCGCTGATCAGCTTCACCGGCTCGCTCACCGAACCGCTCAAGCTCGGCCAGCAGGTCGCCACGCTGAACGGCTCGCGGGCGCCCGGGCGGCCCTGGCTGGACCTCGTCTGGCAGCTGTACTACATCGGCCGCGGGCTGATGCCGGTGGTGCTGGTCGGCTACCTGCTGGTGCGCGAGGGCGTCACGCTGCGGGTGCTGGGCTTCGACCTCGGGCAGAAGCTGCGCGACCTGGGGCGGGGCGCCGCCGTCGCGGCCGCGATCGGCGGGTCGGGGCTGGCGCTCTACCTGGCCTCGCAGGCGGCCGGGTACAACCTCACGGTGGCGCCGTCCGGGCTGCCGGACGTGTGGTGGCGGGTACCGGTGCTGGTGCTGTCGGCCTGGCAGAACGCCATCCTGGAGGAGGTCGTCGTCCTCGGCTACCTGCTGCGCCGGGTGGGGCAGTTGGGGTGGTCGTGGCCCGCCGCGGTGGTGGCGAGTTCGGTGCTGCGCGGCTCGTACCACCTGTACCAGGGGGTCGGCGGGCTGATCGGCAACATGGTGATGGGCGTGGTGTTCTGCCTGCTGTACCGGCGCTGGGGGCGGGTGATGCCGCTGGTGGCGGCGCACGCGCTGATCGACACCGTGGCCTTCGTCGGGTACGCCCTGCTGGCCGGGCACGTCAGCTGGCTTCCGACCCCTTGAGCGAGAGCGCCTGGCCGCGCGGCGGACGGGCGAGCAGCCGGTCGACGTGCCGGCGTTCCAGGCCCTGGCCGGGGTCGACGGGCAGCAGCAGGCGGTCCCGGCGCCACTGGGAGCGGCGGACCAGCCGCGGCGGGATGACGTCGTCCACCCAGGCGAACGGCCGGCCGTCGGCGTAGCGCAGCAGCGGGGCCCACTTGGCGGCGGAGAACAGCTCCATCAGCGGGACGCGCGGGTCGCCGGGCTGCGGGACGTAGCCGGTGAAGGTGACCACGGGGAGCGGGTCCAGGCCGATCGCGGGGGCGATGTGGGTGTTGGCGTGCTCCTCCCAGGTGGTGGCCCAGACCAGGTCGTACGTTCCGGCGAGCTCGCGCAGCCAGGCGCCGTGCCGGGCGGACAGCAGGACGGTGTAGCCGAACAGGGTGTGGGCGTCGAACCCGGCGTCCGGGTGCGGGCAGACCGGGTTCAGGACGCCGTCGACGTCCAGGAACAGCAGTGGCTTCGGCACCGGTGGCCCCTCGGATGCGGTGGTGTTTCCTGCCTGTTCGGACGACCCTCGCACACCTCCGGTTGCCCGCGGGCGGGCGCACGCGGGGCGCACGGGGCGCTCACGGGGTGGGCGCGGGCTCGCCGACGGGCACCGGTGCGTCCGACGTGCTCCGACGGCTCAGCCGGCGGACCTGTGGGTCCAGCAGGACGACCGCGCTGAGCACCAGACAGGCGACGGCGCACGCCCAGAGCGCGCCGGACAGGCCGAGCGCCACGGCGGCGGGGCCGGCCAGCGCCGTGCCGACCGGGGCCAGCGAGTAGGAGCCGAGTTCGTCGTACGCGGACACCCGGGAGAACATCTCCTCGGGTATCTCCTGCTGGAGCGCGACCATCCAGTTGACGCTGAAGACGGTGACGCCGACGCCGGACAGGAACATCGCGACGACCAGCAGCGGCAGCGGCACCTCGGCGGCGAGGGCCACGGCGGGCACGCCGAACAGGAAGACCCCCCAGTTGCCGACCAGCAGGATCCGGCGGGGCCGCCAGCGGGTCATCAGCACGCCGGCGGCCACCAGGCCGACGCCGTAGGCGGACATCGCCAGGCCCCAGGCGCCCGCGCCGCCGAGCCGCTCCTTGGCGGCGGTCGGCCCGTACACCGACTCCACCGCGTTGATGCAGGCGACCAGCACGGAGAACTGGAGCACGATCACCCAGAGCCAGCGGCGGGAGGCGAACTCCCGCCAGCCCTCGCGCAGATCGCGCAGCATGCTGGTGCCGGTGGACGCGGGGCCCTGCTCCGGCTCCAGGAAGAAGCGGAGGGCGGCGGCGGCCAGGAAGCACAGGGCGTCCAGGGCGAGCACCCAGCCGGGGCCGACGGCGGCGGTGAGGGCGCCGCCGAGGGCGGCGCCGCCGATCTGGGAGGCGTTGAGGCCCATCCGGAAGACCGCGAAGGCGCGGGCGGCGTGCTCCTGCGGGACGGCCTGCATGATCATGCCGCCGGAGGCGGGGGAGTAGAGGGCGTAGCCGGCCCCGCCGGCCGCGGAGAGCGCCAGCATCTGCCAGAGCCGGACCTCCCCGGTCAGCACCAGGGCGGCCAGGACGGCCTGGGAGACCCCGCTGAACACATTGGCGGCGACCATGATCAGGTGGCGCGGCAGCCGGTCGGCGAGGGTGCCGCCGACCACCATGAGCAGCACGGTGGGCACCAGCCGGGCGGCGGTGACGTAGCCGACCTCGGTGGTGGTGCCGCCGGTGCCGAGCACGGCGAAGGCGGTGGCGATGGGGGCGCCGGCGTTGCCGAGGCCGCTGATCACGGTGGCGGCGGTCTGGATGCGGAAGTTGCGGCTCGCCCAGGCGAAGCGGCGCGGGGACGGGAGTGGGGTCGGCACCCGGAGACTATGCCGTGGGGCCGTACGGGTGTCCATCCGGTTTACCCGCCCGGAGGGCCCGGGGCGTGGGGTTTCGGCCGAGCCGGCCCCATCGGCCGAGCTGGCCCCCTCAGCCGAGGTGGCCCCAGAGGAAGGTGAGGGTCCGGCGCCAGGCGATCCGGGCCTGGAGCGGGTCGTGGGTGCCGATCAGGTTCTCGTCGTTCATGAAGGCGTGCCCGGCCGGGTAGAAGTGGATCTCCGGGCGGACGTCGGTGGCCTCGCCGATCCGGATCGCCGCCTCGTCCACGGCGGCCATCGGGATCGAGCCGTCCAACTCGCCGAAGTGGCCGAGCACATGGGCGGTCAGTCCGCGGTAGTCGAAGTCCGGATCGGGCGGCAGGCCGTAGAACGGGACCACGGCGGCCACCTTGTCGCCGGCCCGGGCGGCCAGCAGCAGGGCGAAGCCGCCGCCCATGCAGAAGCCGACCACGCCGACCGCGTCGCCGACCACGCCGTCGAGGGCGAGCAGGTGGTCGACGGCCCCGGCCAGGTCCTCCACCGCCCGGTCGACCGGGAGCTCGCGCTTGAACCGGGCGGCCTCGGCGCCGTCGTGGGTGGTGGCGCCGCCGAACAGGTCGGGGGCCAGGACGGTGAACCCCTCGGCGGCGAAGCGGTCGGCCACGTCGGCGATGTGCGAGGTGAGCCCCCACCACTCCTGCACCACCACCAGGCCCGGCCCGACCCCCTGCGGCGGGCGGGCCAGGTAGCCGTGCGCGGTGCGGCCGTTGCTCGGGAAGGTGACGTTCTGCCGGGAGCCGCCCTCGTCAGGCATGGCTTCCTCTCGGTGGGTCGGGCCGCGTGCGGCGGGTGTTCGGCGGGGTGGGCCGGGTCAGCCCATCTCCTCCAGGGCACGGCCCTTGGTCTCCTTGATGCAGAAGACCACGAACGGGATGGAGAGCAGGGCGAAGGCCGCGTAGATGACGTACGTCGCCGAGAGGTTCCAGTCGGCGAGGTCCGGGAAGCTGACGGTGATCGCCCAGTTGGCGATCCACTGCGCCGAGGCGGCGACGGACAGCGCCAGCGCGCGGATCCGGTTGGGGAACATCTCGCCGAGCAGGACCCAGACCACCACGCCCCAGGAGAAGGCGAAGCAGAGCACGAAGACGTGCGCCGCGATCAGGGCGACGGTGGCGTGGGTGTTGTCCAGGGTGGCGGTGCTGCCGGTGCCCTCCCGGTAGGAGAACGCCCAGGCGGCGGTGCCCAGCGCGGCCGCCATGCCGATCGAGCCGGCCAGGGCGAGCGGCTTGCGGCCGATCCGGTCCACCAGGGCCATCGCGATCACCGTGCCGATCACGTTGATGATCGAGGTGGAGAGGCTGATCAGCAGCGAGTTGGACTCGTTGATGCCGACCGACTGCCACAGGAAGGACGAGTAGTAGAAGATCACGTTGATGCCGACGAACTGCTGGAACACCGAGGCGCCGATGCCGACCCAGACGATCGGCAGCAGGCCGAAGCGGCCGCCGAGCAGGTCCTTGAGCCGGGGCTTGTGGGCGGACTCCAGCACCGAGCGGATCTCCGCCACCCGGGCGTCCAGGTCCACGCCCTCGCCCTCGACCTCCGCCAGCACCTTGCGGGCCTGCTCCTCGCGGTGGTCGGCGATCAGGAAGCGCGGCGACTCCGGGATGGCGAGCGCCATCAGCCCGTACACCAGGGCCGGGATGGCCTCGACACCGAGCATCCACTGCCAGGCCTGGATGCCGCCGAGGTGGTTGGTGGACTCGCCGCCGGCGGCCTGGTTGAGCGCCCAGTTGGCGAGCTGGGAGACGGTGATGCCGAGCACGATAGCCATCTGCTGGAACGAGGCGAGCCGGCCGCGGTAGGCGGTCGGGGCGACCTCGGCGATGTAGGTGGGGGCGATCACCGAGGCGATGCCGATCGCGATGCCGCCGACCACGCGCCAGGCGGCGAGGGTCTCGATGTTCGGCGGGAACATCGAACCGATGCCGCTGGCCGCGAACAGTGCGGCGGCCAGCAGCATCGTGCGGACCCGGCCGAGGTGGTCGGCGAGCCGGCCGGCGAGCACCGCCCCCAGGGCCGAGCCGAGCAGGGCGATGGCCACCACGAAGGCGGTGGTGCCGTGGCCCACCGCGAAGTGCTTCTGGATGCCCGTCACGGCACCGTTGATCACCGCGCTGTCGTAGCCGAACAGGAAGCCGCCCATGGCGGCGGCCGCCGAGATGAACACCACGTGGCCGAGGTGGGCCTCGCCGGCCGCCCGTTGGCTGTTGACTGAGGACACGCGCGCTCCCGGGGGTCGACGGGCCCGCTCCGACGCCGAGTGGGCAGGGCTCGTCTCACATTCGAGCAGCGCGGCGGCCGACCTGCCCGAGTTGGCGGCCGACCGGGTGATCCGGGGTCAGCCGGTGGCGTGCGGCCCGTCGGTGCGCCGTCCGCTGGTGCGCGGGAGGTCGGAGTGCGGGGCGTTGTCCAGGGGGCCGGCGGGGCCCTGCGGTGCGGTGCGCGGTCCGTCGGTGCGCCGCCGGTGACGGCGGAGCAACTGGGCGCGGGCGGCGGCGTACTGGTCCCGGCCGCGCCCCGGGCCGCCGGCACGCTCGGCGAGCCGGTCGGCGATCGCGTACTGTGCCTCGGCCGGCTTCTTGTCGTCGTACTTGAACTTGGCCCGCACCTCGTCGACGGTCAGCCGGAGCGCGCGCAGCCCGGGCAGCTGCCGGGCCAACTCGCCCTCGCCGGGCACCACCCGGACCTCCGGCGTCTCCGGCTGGAAGTGCGCCAGCTGGCGGTTGAGGATCTCCGCCTTGCCGGCCGCGGACTCCACCACCTCGGCGGTGCAGTGGAAGTGGACCGAGGCGTAGTAGCTGGTGGGTGTGCCCGGTGCGCCGCGCCAGTGGCCCGGCGCGAAGGCGTAGCCGTCGGTGACCGCGAGGGTGACCTTCGGATCGGCCCGGACGGCGGCCAGCAGCGGGTTGGGCGCGGCGAGGTGGAGCAGGATCTCGCCGTGTTCGACGTCCAGCAGGAAGTGGGTCGGGACCAGCACCGGGCCCTCGCCGGGGCCGCCGTTGGCGGCGAGCAGGCCGAAGTCGCGGCCCTCGGCGAGCCAGGCCCGCCACTCGGCCTCGTCGCCGCGGTCCCAGGATCTGATCAGCACGGGTGCGCCTCCCGTCAGCGGGGGTAGCCGCGCAGGTGCGCGGGGAGCGGGACGGTGGTGCCGGGGTGCGGCTCGGGGGTGCCGTGCACCGCGGTGACCGGGATCAGGCCGGACCAGTACGGCAGGTCGGCGTCCTCCGGGTCGTCGTCGGCGCCGTCCTCGCGGGTCTTGGCCGAGACCTCGTCCAGCTCCAGCCGGAGGACGGCGGTCGCGGCGAGCTCCTTGGCGTTGGCCGGACGGACCTCGGCGGAGCGCCCCGGTATCGCGTGGTCGACCAGGGCGGCGAGCGCGATGTCCAGCTCCTCGGGGTCGGTGACCTGGTGCGCGGTGCCGTGGGCGACCACCGAGCGGAAGTTCACCGAGTGGTTGAACGCGGACTTGGTCAGCACCAGCGCGTCGACCTGGGTGACGGTGACGCAGACCGGCATGCCCTGCTCGCCGGAGGCGTTGCGCATCGGGCGGCTGCCGGTGGAGCCGTGGACGTAGAGCCGGCCGCCGACCCGGGCGAAGATCGTCGGCAGCACCACGGGGGCGCCGTCGACCACGAAGCCGAGGTGGCAGATGTAGGCACTGTCGAGGATGGCGTGGATCGCCTCCTGCTCCCAGGTGGCCCGGTCCCGGTAGCGGGTGGGGGTGGTCCTGGCGGTGCGGGAGTAGCTGGGCGACCCTTCCGGGGTGGCTGACATGACATCCTCTACGTACTAGTGCATAATTTGCTTTGTGCTAGGAGACTATCCGCTGAAGGGGCGACGCGCCAGCGAAATCGCGGCCCACATCGAGCAGGGCGTGAGCAGCGGGCGACTCGCCCCCGGAACCGCCCTGCCCCCGCTGCGCGACCTCGCCGCCGAACTGGGCGTCAACCCCAACACCGTCGCCGCGGCCTACCGGCTGCTGCGCGACCGCGGCGTGATCGAGACCGCCGGCCGCAAGGGCAGCCGCATCCTGCCCAGGCCCGCGCTCACCCCGCGCGACCAGATCCGCATCCCCGTCCCGCCGCACGCCCGCGACCTGTCCACCGGCAACCCCGACCCGGCCCTGCTGCCCGACCTCGCCCCGGCCCTCGCGGCCGCCGCCGAGGCCGCGCGCACCGACCCGGTGCTGTACGGGCACGCCGCCGTCGACCCGCAGCTGCTCGCGCTCGCCCGCGCCTCCTTCGAGGCCGACGGCCTGCCCGGCGGCCCGATCGCCGTCGCCTCCGGCTCGCTGGACACCATCGAACGGATCCTCGGCGCCCGGCTGCGCCCCGGCGACGCGGTGGCCGTCGAGGACCCGGGCTGGGGCAGCCTGCTCGACCTGCTGCCCGCGCTGGGCCTGAAGCAGGTGCCCGTCCGGCTGGACGACGAGGGCCCGCTGCCGGAGGCGCTGGCCGCCGCGCTGGCCGAGGGCGTCCGGGCCGTGGTGGTCACCAGCCGGGCGCAGAACCCGACCGGAGCGGCGCTCACCGCGCGGCGGGCCGAGGCGCTGAAGACCGTACTGGCCGAGCACCCCGGGGTGCTGCTGATCGAGGACGACCACGGGCACGGCATGGTCGACCAGCCGTACCACCCGCTGGTCGGCCCCGGCACCCGGAACTGGGCGGTGGTGCGCTCGGCGGCCAAGGCGTACGGGCCGGACCTGCGGGTCTCGGTGGCGGTCGGCGACGCGGAGACGATCGGGCGGGTGGCCGGCCGGATGCGGCTGGGCGCCGGCTGGGTCAGCCACCTGCTGCAGCGCACCGTCGCCGAGCTGTGGCGCGGCGACGCCGCGCCGGCGGACCGGGTGGCCGCCGCGTACCGGGCCCGGCGCGACGCGCTGCTGGGCGAGCTGGCGGCCCGTGGGATCGAGGCGCACGGGCGGAGCGGGCTGAACGTCTGGGTGCCGGTGCCGGACGAGACCTCGGTGCTGGCGGCCCTGGTGCAGCGTGGCTGGGTCGCGGCGCCCGGCGCGCGGTACCGGATCCAGTCGCCGCCCGGGCTGCGGTTCACCACGGCGCGGCTGGAGGCGGCGCAGGCGCGGGAGCTGGCGGAGGACCTGGCGGCGGTGCTGGGGGCGGGCGGGGGCGGGTCGCGGCTGGTGTGAGCCCGTGGGCCGGTGCGCCGTGGGCCGGGTGGGGCAGGTGTGGCGGGCGTGAACCGCGGGCGGCATCCGGTCGTCGCCCGCCCGCCTGGTCTGAACCCGGCGGTAACAAAAGCGGAAACCTCCCGCAGATGCCTAGCGGTGGCGAGCGCGGGCATGTCATCTTTCATCGCGCCACCGGCCGGCGGCCCACCCTCACCCAGGCATCCTCCCGTTCCCCATTCCTCGGGAGGATCGAGCCGCAGGAGTTCCGCAGTGCCCGAGAACCGTTCGAGCATGACCCGCAACACCCGCAGCACCCGCAGTACCCGTCGTCCCGGCCGGCGGCTGCTGGCCGCAGCCCTCGCGCTCCCGCTCGTCGTCGCGGGCCTGGCCGTCGCCTCGCCGGCCTCCGCCGCACCGGCCGCACCGGCCGCCGTGCCGTCCGGGCCCACCGCCAGCGTCACGCTCGGCGACAGCTACATCTCCGGCGAGGCCGGCCGCTGGAAGGGCAACTCGGCCGGCACCAGCGGCAGCCGCAACGGAACCGACCGGGCCTGGACCGGCAGTGCGTACGACGCCTCGCGGGTCTACGGCGCCACCGCCGCGAGCGGATGCGACCGCTCGGACGTCTCCGAGGTGCTCAGCGCCTCGACCGGGGCCCAGAACGAGATCGACCTGGCCTGCTCCGGAGCCGTCAGCGCGAACGTCTTCCGCGCCTCCAACGGCGGCCAGTCGCTCAAGGGCGAGGCCCCGCAGGCCGACCAACTCGCCACCGTGGCACGGCAGAACAACGTCAAGCTGATCACCCTGTCGATCGGCGGCAACGACCTGGGCTTCTCGGACGTCATCTCCACCTGCGTGAAGGACTACCTGGTCTGGTACTCCTACTGCCACTACTCCGCGCAGTCCCAGATCGACGACAGGATGCCCGCCGCGATGGCCGGGGTCGGCAAGGCGGTCGACGAGGTCCGCGCGGTGATGGCCGACGCCGGCTACGCGCAGTCGGACTACCGCCTGGTGCTGCAGTCCTACCCGTCGCCGATCCCGCGCAGCGCCGAGATGCGCTACCCGGAGAGCGGCTGGACCCGCTCCAACACCGGCGGCTGCCCGTTCTGGGACGGGGACGCCGACTGGGCCCGCGACTCCATGGTGCCGCAGATCTCCCGGGCGCTGGCGGGCGTCGCCGCTGCCAAGGGCGCGCAGTTCCTGGACCTGTCGGACATGCTGCAGGGCCGCGAGGTCTGTTCGACGGCCACCAAGCAGCCGACCGCGAGCACCGGCCCGTCCGCGACCACCAGCGAGTGGGCGCGCTTCCTGGACGGCGGGCTCAACTCCACGCAGGGCGTGCTGCAGGAGTCGATGCACCCCAACTACTACGGCCAGCAGGCGGTCGGGCGCTGCCTGACGCTGCTGTGGGCGCGTCCGAGCGGTGACTACGCGTGCCGCAACACGGCCGGGCAGGACGCGGGCGGGATGTACCTCACCGCTCGGTGACCGCGCGCCCGACGGCGCGCCGACCCCTGTGACACGGCGCCCCCGCAGCCTCGGCCGCGGGGGCGCCGTACGGCCGTCGCTCAGCCCTTGGCGAGCAGCGACTGGGCGTGCGCGCGGACCTGGTCCTTCGTCAGGTACGCGTCGGTGTACTCGAAGTCCTGCAGGCGGGCGGGCTGGCGGGCGAGGAAGCCGGTGCGGACGAAGTCGTCGCCCGCGGTCGCGTTGAGCAGCCAGTTGGCGCCCACCCGGAACTTGGCCGCGTTGGTCCGCATCGCCATCAGGTGGTAGCCGCGCGCCACCAGCTGGGCGGGCACCCCGCGCAGCTCCACGCCGAGCGGCTTGGAGACCGCGTCCTTGCCGCCGAGGTCGACGACCAGGCCCAAGTCCTTGTGGTAGTACGGCTCCAGGGGGCGGCCGTGGAGCGAGGCGATCAGGTTGTTCGCGACCGCGCGGCCCTGGCGGGCGGCGTGCTGGGCGGTCGGCGGGCAGACCGCGCCGTCGCCCTTGGCGAGGTCGGGGACGGCGGCGGCGTCGCCGATCGCGAACACGCCCTCGAACTGCGGCACCCGCATCTCCGCCGTCACGGCGAGCCGGCCGCGGACCGTCTCGGCGTCCAGGGTGCCGATCAGCGGGCTCGCGGCCACGCCGGCGGTCCAGATCAGGGTGCGGCAGGGGAGCACCCGGCCGTCGGTGAACTTGACGGTCTCGGCGCCGACCTCGGCCACCGAGACGCCCAGCGACACCTCGATGCCGCGCTCGCGCAGCACCTCCAGGGCGGCCTCGCCGAGCGGATCGCCCAGCTCCGGCATCAGCTTCGGGGCGATGTCGATCAGGTGCCACTTGATCTGCCGGGCGTCCAGGCGCGGGTAGCGGTGGGCGGCGGCGGTGGTCAGGCGCTGGAGGCAGGCGGCCGTCTCGGTGCCCGCGTAGCCGCCGCCGACGACCACGAACTGGAGCCGGGACTCGCGCTCCTTCTGGTCCAGGGTGGCGGAGGCGAGGTCGAGCTGGGCGATCACGTGGTCGCGGACGTAGGCCGCCTCGGCGAGCGTCTTCATGCCGCGGGCGTAGTCGGTGAGGCCGGGGATGTCGAAGGTGCGGGTGACGCTGCCGGGGGAGAGCACCAGGTGGTCGTACTTCTGCGCGACCACCTCGTCGGTGATCTTGCGGACGACGCACACCTTGGAGGCCGGGTCCACGCCGATGGCCCCGCCGGGGACGATGTGGGTGCGGCGCAGCGAGCGGCGCAGGGAGACGGCCACGGACTGCGGGGTCAGGACGCCGGCCGCGACATGGGGGAGGAGGGGGAGGTAGAGCTGGTAGCTGAACGGCGTGACCAGCGAGATCTCGGCCTCCGACGGTGACAGCTTGTGTTCGAGTCGGCGGGCGCACTCCAGGCCGGCGAAGCCACCGCCCACGATCAGGATCCGAGGTCGTTCCATCGCTCATCCCTTTGCCGTGAAGGTCCCCATTACTGTCCGCCACACTCGCACGGAGCAGCGGGGGCTGCCACCGGGGTGGGGCCGTGGGGGTGGGGGAGAGCGGTGGTGCGGCGGTGGGGGAGCAGCGGGGCGGGTGGGGGGAGAGTGGCGGCGCGGCGGTGGGGTCGGAGCGGGTGGGGCGGTGACACCGATAGGCTGTCGGCCGTGCTACCCGAGGTGACGGCGATCCGGTACGTGACGCCACTGCGAGAAGGCGGCTCGATGCCGGGCCTGGTCGAGGCCGACGATCGGCGGCTGTACGCGCTGAAATGGGTCGGTGCGGCGCAGGGCCGCAAGGCGTTGGTCGCGGAGGTGCTGGCCGGGGAACTCGGCCGGCGGCTCGGGCTGCCGGTGCCGGAGCTGGTGACGATCGACCTGGACCCGGTGCTCGCGCGCAGCGAGCCGGACCACCAGGTCCAGGACCAGATGCGGGCCAGCGGCGGGACCAACCTCGGGATGGCCTTCGTCAGCGGCGCGCTCAACTTCGACCCGCTCTGCTTCGAGGTGGAGCCGGAGCTCGCCGGGCAGGTGCTCTGGTTCGACGCGCTGATCGGCAACGTCGACCGCTCCTGGCGCAACCCCAACCTGCTGGTGGCCACCGGTGGGCTGCGGCTGATCGACCACGGCGCGAGCCTGATCTTCCACCACAACTGGCCGGGCGCCGCGTCCTGGGTCCGCCGTCCGTACGACGCCTCCG
The DNA here is from genome assembly GCF_055589745.1 of Kitasatospora sp. NPDC041917. Lineage (NCBI taxonomy): Bacteria > Bacillati > Actinomycetota > Actinomycetes > Kitasatosporales > Streptomycetaceae > Kitasatospora > Kitasatospora sp. NPDC041917. Next base: position 33,393 of record NZ_JBVJBI010000040.1, read on the forward strand.
ACCACGCGCTGCTGCGGGCCCGGCCGGACCTGGCGGCGGCCGACAAGGCGCTCGCGCCGCTCGCCGAGGCGGCGATCGAGGGCGCGGTGGCGCAGATCCCCGAGGTCTGGCTGGTGGACGAGTTCGGCTTCGACTCGCCCGACGAGGTGCGCGCCGCGTACCGTGCCCAGCTGACCGAGCGACTGGCCGGTCCGCGCGACTGGCTGCCGGAGGTGCCCGCATGACCGAGCCCGCGCTGTCCGCGCTGCCGGCCACCGTCGAACTGCACGACTACGAGTACGCCGTGATCCGCGCGGTGCCGAGGGTCGAGCGCGGCGAGTGCGTCAACGTCGGGGTGCTGCTGTACTGCCGGCAGAGCTCGCACCTGGCGGCCCGTACCCATCTGGACCAGGCCCGGCTGCTGGCGCTGGACCCGGTGGCGGACGTCCAGGGCGTGCGGCGGGCGCTGCACGGGATCGAGGCGGTCTGCCACGGCGGGCCGCAGGCCGGTCCGGCGGCGGGGGACAGCCCCGGGCAGCGGTTCCGCTGGCTGACCGCGCCGCGCAGTGCGATCGTCCAGCCGGGGTCCGTGCACACCGGGCTGACCGCGGATCCGGAGGCGGAGCTGCGGCGGTTGTTCGACCAACTGGTGCTCTGACACCTGGGGGCCGGGGCGGTTCGTCGACGGTTGCCCTGGTCAAAGCTTGAGATACTGAAGCACCTGGCCGTACGCTGGCCCCATGGGTTCGACAGCGACGACGACCGTACCGACCAACGCCGAGTTGATGGAGGCGTTGGCCGCCGTCGGTGCCGCGTACTTCCAGGACTTCGCGGCGGCCGCGGCCCGGCACGGGCTCTCCTCCTCGCAGGCCAAGGCGCTGGGCGCGGTGCAGGAGCCGGTGCCGATGCGGGCGCTGGCCGGCCGGCTGGGCTGCGACGCGTCGAACGTCACCGGGATCGTGGACCGGCTGGAGTCGCTGGGTCTGGCCAACCGGGAGGCGGCGGCCGGGGACCGCCGGGTGAAGATCGTGGTGATCACGGCCGAGGGCCGGGAGATCCTCAACCGCATCCGCGGCGAGATGGCCCGGACCCACCAGGCCTTCGAGGCGATGGACGACGAGCAGCGGATCGCGCTGCACTCCATCTGCGCCCAGGTGCTGCCGGTGCTGGCCGGCCGTACGGGCGGCGCGCAGTAGCGCGCGCAGAAGAGAACGCGCCGCCCGCGCCGCCCGCGCGCCGTCCCGGTCAGAGCAGCCCGGCGAGTTCCGGTGGCAGCGGCCGGTGGTGGAGCAGGCTGAGTGAGCGGGTGGTCCGGGTCAGGGCGACGTAGAGGTCGCGCGGGGCGAGTCCGGCCGGCTCGACGACGACCACCGCGTCGAACTCCAGCCCCTTGGCGTCCGCGACGGTGAGCGCGTCCAGCTCGGCCGCCAGGGTGGCCGGGGCGATCACGCCCAGGGTGCCCGGGCCGCCGGGCAGCCGGGTGAGCGCCGCGGCGAAGTCGCCGTCCGGGACGGGGACGGCGCGGGGCCGCTCGGTGCCCGGGCGGATGGACCCGGGCGGCCGGTGGTCGGGCAGGGCGGTGCGCAGCACGGCGGTGGCGAGGGCCATGACGGGCTCCGGCGTGCGGTAGTTGACGGTCAGCCGTTCCTCGCGCCAGCGGCCGGGCAGGTGCGGGTCGAGCATGTCGGCCCAACTGCGGGCGCCGGCGGGCGATCCGGTCTGGGCGAGGTCTCCCACGATGGTGAGCGAGCTGGTCGGGACGCGCCGCAGGACGGCGCGCCAGGCCATCGCGGACAGCTCCTGGGCCTCGTCCACGACGACGTGGCCGTACGCCCAGGTGCGGTCGGCGGCGGCGCGTTCGGCGGTGGAGCGGTACGGGCCGTTGTCACGGAAGCGCTCGGCGAGGGCGGCGGAGTCCAGCAGGGCGTCGTCGGTCTGCCCGGTGATGGTCAGCACGCCCTGGGCGAAGGCGAGTTCGTCCGGGTCGTCGTCGGTCGGGGTGGATTCCCCTGTCGTGCCGAGGAGTTCGGCGGCCTCGTCGAGCAGTGGGACGTCCTCGACCGTCCAGCCCGAGCCGGGCGGGCGGAGCAGGGCGGATGCCTGGTCGGGGGCCGTCTCGGTGAGCAACTCTCGGTCGGTGAGCAGTCGTTCGATCAGTTGCCGGGCGGTGAGCCGGGGCCAGAGCGGGTCGAGCGCGGCGCGGACGTCCGGCCGTTCCCACAGCTCGCGCGGGGCGTAGTGGGCCTCCTCGTCGTCGTACGGGCGGCCGAGGGTGAGTGCCTGGGCGATGGCGAGGGCGTCGAGCAGGGTGCTCAGGTAGAAGCGGCGGGCCCGGTTGTGCGGCAGCCGCAGGCCGCGGGCGGCGTCCCGGGCCTCGGCGCAGGCCCGGGCGGAGACCCGCAGCCCGTCGCCGAGGTCCAGGCCGTCGTCGGGGGCCGTCTGGTGGGCGGCCAGGGCGCGGCGGAGCACCCCGGCCATCCAGGGGCCGCCCTTGGCCAGGGCGGTGGCGGGCGCGTCGGTGCGGGTGGCGGTGACGCCGGGGAGGAGCTCGCCGACGGTGCGCAGCACCACCTCGGTCTCGCCGAGGGCGGGCAGCACCTGGTCGATGTACCGCAGGAAGCCGGGGTTGGGGCCGATCACCAGCACGCCCCGGCGCTCCAGTGCGGCGCGGTGGGTGAACAGCAGGTAGGCGGCGCGGTGCAGGGCGGCCAGCGTCTTGCCGGTGCCGGGGCCGCCCTGGACCACCAGGGCGCCGGGCAGCGGGGAGCGGATCACCCGGTCCTGCTCGGCCTGGATGGTGGCGACGGCGGTGCCCATCCGGCCGGTGCGCTCGCGGCCGAGGGCGGCGAGCAGTGCGGCCTCGCCGACCAGGCCGCGCCGGCCGGACTCGTCCAGCCCGGCGAGGTCGAGCGCCTCGTCGTCCAGACCGGTGAGGGTGCGGCCCCGGGTGTGCAGGTGGCGGCGGCGCACGACCGGGCCCGGACGGGCGGGGGTCGCGGTGTAGAAGGGGCGGGCGGCCGGGGTGCGCCAGTCGAGCAGCAGCGGTTCGTACGCGTCGTCGGTCAGGCCGGTGCGGCCGATGTAGTGGACGGTGCCGTCGCGCTCGTCGAGGCGGCCGAAGCACAGGCCGCGTTCGACCGCGTCCAGCCGGGCCGCGTGGCGGGCGGCCTCGCGGGCGCGCACCTCGCGTTCCAGCCGGGCCTGGTGGGTGCCGCCGGGGGTGGCTCCGTCGTGGGCGCCGTCGGCGACGCGGCGGGCCCGTTCGCGCACCGTGTCGAGCCGGGAGTAGAGCCGGGTGAGGCGGGCCTGCTCGGTGCGCAGGGCCGTGGCGAGGGCGTCGCCGGGGTTTCCCGCGGCCGCTGGATGTTCGCTCATCGGTGTGGTATCCTTGCGGTGAGAAGGTTGCGGTGCGCCATCTGAAAGGCGCTCAATTGACCCATCCTACCCCGGCCGCCGACGTTCGGCGTGACCTCGGCTGTTACTCTTGCGAAGCGTGAGCGCGAAGCCCCAGATCCCCAATGTCCTGGCCTCCCGGTACGCCTCGGCGACCCTGGCCCAGCTGTGGTCCCCCGAGCACAAGGTGGTCCTCGAGCGCCACCTGTGGCTCGCCGTCCTGAAGGCCCAGCAGGACCTCGGCGTCGAGGTGCCGGCCACCGCCGTCGCCGACTACGAGCGGGTGATCGACCAGGTCGACCTCGGCTCGATCGCCGCCCGTGAGCGGGTCACCCGCCACGACGTCAAGGCCCGGATCGAGGAGTTCAGCGACCTCGCCGGGCACGAGCAGATCCACAAGGGAATGACCTCCCGGGACCTGACCGAGAACGTCGAGCAGCTCCAGATCCGCCAGTCCCTGGAGCACGTGCGCGACCGCACGGTGGCCGTCCTGGTGCGTCTGGCCAAGCTGTCCGCCCAGCACTCCGAGCTGGTCATGGCCGGCCGCTCGCACAACGTGGCCGCGCAGGCCACCACCCTGGGCAAGCGGTTCGCGTCGATCACCGACGAGCTGCTGGTCGCCTTCCGCCGCCTGGAGGAGCTGATCGCCCGCTACCCGCTGCGCGGGATCAAGGGCCCGGTCGGCACCGCCCAGGACATGCTGGACCTGCTCGGCGGCGACACCGACAAGCTGGCCGAGCTGGAGCGCCGGGTCGCCGGGCACCTCGGCTTCGAGAACGTGCTGACCAGCGTCGGCCAGGTCTACCCGCGCTCGCTGGACTTCGAGGTGCTCACCGCCCTCGTCCAGCTGGCCGCCGCGCCGTCCAGCCTGGCCAAGACCATCCGCCTGATGGCCGGCCACGAGCTGGTCACGGAGGGCTTCAAGGAGGGCCAGGTCGGCTCCTCCGCGATGCCCCACAAGATGAACACCCGCTCCTGCGAGCGCGTCAACGGCCTGGCCGTCATCCTGCGCGGCTACGCCTCGATGACCGGCGAGCTGGCCGGCGACCAGTGGAACGAGGGCGACGTCTCCTGCTCGGTGGTGCGCCGGGTCGCGCTGCCGGACGCGTTCTTCGCCTTCGACGGCCTGCTGGAGACCTTCCTGACCGTCCTCGACGAGTTCGGCGCCTTCCCCGCCGTGATCGAGGCCGAGCTGGACCGTTACCTGCCGTTCCTCGCCACCACGAAGGTGCTGATGGGCGCGGTGCGCGCGGGCGTCGGCCGGGAGACCGGGCACGAGGTCATCAAGGAGCACGCCGTCGCCTCCGCGCTGGCGATGCGTGCGGGCGCCCGGGAGAACGAGCTGCTGGACCGGCTGGCCGCCGACGAGCGGATCCCGCTGGACCGGGCCGCGCTGGACGCGCTGCTGGCCGACCGGCTGTCCTTCACCGGCGCGGCCGGTGCCCAGGTCGCCGAGGTCGTCCGCCAGGTGGAGGCCGTCGCGGCCGCCTACCCGGAGGCCGCCAAGTACGCGCCGGCCGACATCCTCTGACGCTCGGTCAGTTCAGAGTCGAGGGCCCTGCCGCCGGACCGGTGGCGGGGCCCTCGCGCGTCGTGGGGACGTGGCCGGGGTCGAGCGGCGGGGCGGTCGGTCCGCACGGCCAGTCGCAGTTCGGCTCGGCCACCGGCTGCTCCTCGGGGGCGAGCACATTGCCCCGTACGGTCGCGGAGGCGATCAGCCCGCCGGCCACCAGGAGGCCCGCGCAGATCAGCATCGCGGTGTGGAAGGCGGAGTCGACTGCGGCGGGCACCCGGTAGGCGTCGCCGCTCAGCCCGGCCAGCGCCGGCAGGGCGGCCACCGCGAGCAGGCCGGCCGCGCGGGCGGCGGCGTTGTTGACCCCGCTGGCGATGCCGGCGTGCCGGACCTCGACGGCGGCCAGCACGGTCGCCGTCAGCGGCGCGACCAGCAGCGTCATCCCGCAGCCCATCACCGTGACGGCGGGCAGCACGTCCACCCAGTACGAGGAGCCGGGGCCGATGCGCAGCATCAGCAGCACCCCGGCGGCGCACAGCAGGGGGCCGACGGTCAGCGGGACGCGCGGGCCGATCCGTTTGCCGAGGCGCCCGGCGCGCGCGGACAGCGCCAGCATCAGCACGGTGATCGGCACCAGGGCGAAGCCCGAGACCAGCGGCGAGAACCCGGACACGATCTGGAGCTGCACCACCAGCAGGAAGAAGACGCCGCTGAACGCCGCGTACACGCACAGGGTGACCAGGTTCACCGCGGTGAACAGCCGGGAGGAGAACAGCCCGAGCGGCAGCATCGGTTCGGGCGCCCGGCGCTCGACGGCCACGAAGGCGACGCCGAGCACCACCCCGATCACCCCGCTGACCCAGACCGCCGGGGACAGGCCCTCGCCCGCCGCGGTCAGCGCGTAGGTGATCGCGCCGAGCGCGAGGGCGGCGAGCACGGCGCCGAGCACGTCGAAGCGGCCGGTGGCGGCCTCGTCCCGGGTCTCCGGCACCGACCGGGTGGTCACCGCGATCACGGCGGCGGCGAGCGGCAGGTTCAACAGGAAGATCCAGCGCCAGCCGGGGCCGTCCACCAGCCAGCCGCCGAGGAAGGGGCCGATCGCGGCGGACACCCCGCCGAGGCCGGACCAGAGCCCGACCGCGGCCGAGCGGTCGTCGGGGTGGAAGACGGCCTGGAGCATGGCGAGCGAGCCGGGGGTGAGCAGCGCCCCGCCGATGCCCTGGACGGCGCGGGCGGCGATCAGCACGTGGATGTTCGGCGCCGCGGCGCAGGCCGCGGAGGCGATGGCGAACCAGACCACGCCGATCAGGAAGACCTTGCGCCGCCCGTACCGGTCGCCGAGCGCGCCGCCGAGCAGGATCAGGCCCGCCAGGGTGAGCAGATAGGCGTTCAGAGTCCATTGCAGGGACGCCAGGGAGGCGCCGAGGTCGGCGCCGATCCGGGGCAGGGCGACGTTCACCACGGTGCCGTCGAGCATCGCCATGCTGGAGCCGAGCACGGTCGCCAGTAGTACCCAGCGACCCTGCGCGGTGCCCAGGCGCAGGGTGCCGGCCTCGGAGGTGGCCACGGGCGAATCCTGCGCTGCCGGGGCGCACGTGACAAGGGTCACCGGTGGGTGTGTTGACGGTCGGCGGTGCGTGAACGGGTGACTGCGGTCCGTCGCCGATCTCGGCGCAGGGTCGTGGATCAGTGGCGGGGGGTGAATGGGTTGTGTACGCACCGTGGGGCCCGGTCTGCGGAGGGTCACCGGAACGGGGGAGATGGTTGCCCTTTCAAGAGATCGACATTGCTTCACCCGAACGGATGGGTTTTAGTTCAGCGACCGCCCGGCCAGTCCGGACGGATCCACCGGGTGGAACGCCGAGTCCTGCCGCTGCCCGGTGGTTCGAAACGAACTCTGTACGGCAGGAGCGGGGGACCCACAGGTAAGTCGCCGGACCGGAGTTCGCGCCTCAGGGCGCGGGCGTCCAGGACCGGCTAGGGGTGAAGCCGCGCATGCGGCCGGGCAACTCCAGCCCGAACCCGACAGCTCACCTCGCAGGCGTCGGAGAGGAAAATTCCATGCCTGCTCAGGCTCGTCGTATCGCCCTGCCCCGCGCCGCCCGTATCGGCATCGCGACCGCCGTCACCGGTGTCTCCTTCGCCCTCCCGCTCGTCACCGCGGTGAGCGCCCAGGCCCACACCGTTCCGGCCGCCCCGGCCGCGCAGGCCGCCGCCTCCACGGACGCCAAGTCGGCCGCGCCGGCCGCTGCCCCGGCCACCCCGGCCGCGCAGGAGAGCTACCGCGTCGTCAGCGGCGACACCCTGTCCAAGATCGCCGACGCCAAGAACGTCGAGGGCGGCTGGCACGCGCTGTACGAGCAGAACCGCTCGGTCGTCGGTGCCAACCCGAACCTGATCTTCCCGGGCCAGCAGCTCGCGCTGTCGGGCCACGCCGCCGCGCCGGCCGCCGACGCCGCCCCGGCCAAGCCGGCCGCCCCGGCGAAGCCCGCCCAGCCGGCCGCTCCGGCGACCCAGGCCGCCAAGCCGCAGGCCCAGGTCCAGGTGAAGACCGAGGCCGCCAAGCCCTCCGCCCAGCTCCAGACCCAGCTGCAGGTCGCCGCTCCGGCCGCGGTCGTGACCGCCACTCCGGTCGCCGCCGCCACCTCCGGCTTCGTCGCCCCGCTGGCCAACCCGAAGCTCGGCACCGCCTACGGCGTGGCCGGCTCGATGTGGGCCTCCGGCCACCACACCGGCCAGGACTTCGTCGCCTCCACCGGCACCCCGCTGCGCGCCGTCGCCAACGGCGTCGTGGTCAAGGCCGGCAACGGCGGCGCCTACGGCAACGAGGTCGAGATCAAGCTCGCCGACGGCCACTACGCCGAGTACGCGCACCTCTCCTCGATCGGCGTGAGGATCGGTCAGGCCGTCACCGTCGGCCAGCAGATCGGCCTCTCCGGCGCCACCGGCAACGTGACGGGCCCGCACCTGCACTTCGAGATCCGCAACGGCTCGGAGTACGGCTCGGACATCAACCCGGTCGCCTACCTGCGCGCGCACGGCGTCGCGCTCTGACCCGGGGCCGCTGAGCCCCGAGGGTTTTCGGAACCACCGCTGCTGCGGGGCGAATCGATCCTCCGGGATGGTCATGTCGGGTGACCGCTCGACCGGGTGATCGCCGCACGGCGGACATGGGCGCGGGACACGCCCAGGCCGGCCCGGCCGTACGAGGACCTCCTCGTGCGGCCGGGCCGGCCGCTGCCGTTTCCGGGCCCGTCCGGTCGTGCCCCGGCCGTCCGGCGGGTTCCGGAGCGTCGTTCGACCGGTCGAACGTGGCGTCAACTCGACTGCTCCGGCGGGCCGTCGGCCCGATCGCTGGGCTGCTCCGGCGCGCCATGCTGTCGGACGGTCAGCGTCCGGCCGGTCCGGCGGTCGGGCGGGTCCGGGAGGCGAGGAGGCCGGATGGCGGTCCGGAGCGGGGACGTGGCGGGGGAGAGGGCCGGGCGGGAGCGGCCGGGGACGGGCGGCGTCGACCGGCTGAAGGCGGACTCGGTCGGCCTGGTCGGCGTGGTGTTCATGGCACTCGCCACCGCCGCCCCGATCACCGCGATGACGGGCAACCTGCCGATCATCGTCGGGCAGGGCAACGGCGCCGGCGCGCCCGCCGCGTACATCGTGGCGACCGTGGTGCTGACGGTGTTCTCGGTCGGGTACGTGGCGATGGCCCGGCACATCACCGCGGCCGGCGCGTTCTACGGCTACGTCTCGCACGGGCTGGGCCGGGTGGTCGGGATGGCCTCGGGGCTGCTCGCGGTGCTGGCGTACGTCGTCACCGAGGCCTCGGCCCTCGGCTTCTTCGCGTACTCGCTGCGCGGACTGGTCCGTTCGCAGCTGGGGGTGGACCTGGGCTGGGGCTGGTACGCGCTGTTCGGGGCGACGGTGATCGGGGTGATGGCCTGGTTCGACCTGCACCTGACGGCCAAGGTGCTCGGGGTCGCGCTGGTGCTGGAGATCGGGGTGCTGGGGGCGGTCTCGTTCGCGGTGCTGTTCTCCGGCGGCGGGCCGGACGGGATCGTGGTCGAGGCCGTGAACCCGCTGAACGCGCTGAGGGGGGTGGGGGGTTCGGGCGCGGCGGCGGCCGGGCTCGGCCTGTTCTTCGCGTTCTGGTCCTGGGTGGGATTCGAGTCCACCGCGATGTACGGCGAGGAGTCCCGCGACCCCAAGCGGGTGGTGCCGCGGGCGACGCTGGTGTCGGTGATCGGTGTCGGGCTGCTCTACGTCTTCGTGTCCTGGATGATCGTGTCCGGCAACGGCGTCGGGCGGGCGGTCGCGGTGGCGAGCGGCGCCGTGCCGGGCAAGGACGGCAACAGCCTGTTCTTCGACCCGCTCGGCGCGCACCTGGGGGCCTGGGCGGTGAAGGTGTTCCAATGGCTGGTCGTCACCGGCTCGTTCGCCTGCGCGATGGCCTTCCACCAGTGCGCGGCCCGGTACCTGTACGCGATCGGCCGGGAGGGGCTGCTGCACCCGGCGCTCGGCCGCACCCATGCGCGGCACGGTTCGCCGCACGTCGCCTCGGTGGTGCAGTCGGTGATCGCGGTGGGGCTGGTGGCGGGGTTCCTGGCGGCCGGGATGGACCCGTACGTGCACCTGTACACGCTGCTGGCGCTGCTCGGGACGATGGCGATCCTGGTCGTGCAGACGCTCTGCTCCTTCGCCGTGGTCGGGTACTTCCACGTGCGGGGGCGGCACCCGGAGACCGCGCACTGGTTCCGGACGCTGGCCGCACCGCTGGTGGGCGGGGTGGCGATGGCCGGGGTGGTGGTGCTGCTGGTGCTCAACAAGGACGCCGCGGCCGGGGCGGCGGCGCACACGCTGCTGTTCCGGCTGATCCCGTACCTGGTGATCGGGGTGTTCGCGGGCGGGGTCGGGCTGGCGCTGGCGGTGCGCCGTTGGCGGCCGGAGCTGTACGCGCGGATCGGGCGGGTGGTGCTGGAGGACGCGGTCGAGCGGTGACCGGGCGGGTGGTGCTGGGGCGCGGTCGAGGGGTGACCGGCCGGCGCTCGCGGTGCGCCGGGTTCAGCGCCGGTGGACCGGCAGGCCGTACTGGGCGGCGGCCAGCAGCGCGTGCATCCGGTGGCCGAAGTCCTCGGTGTCCCGGGCCGGTTCGGGGAAGACCAGGCGGACGTCGCGGTGGCCGTGCGGGTGGTCCAGGCGCAGCACCAGGCCGTAGCGGTCCAGGGCGAGCGGGCGGACCTCGGGGTCGTGGGTGAGCACGGCCGGGTCGAGCAGCCGGGTCAGGACGTCGAGCGCCTCGGCGTGGTCGTCGGCGAAGTGGGTGAGCAGCGCGGCCTCGTGCCGGGCCAGCGGGTCGGGGCCGGCGAGCGCGAGGTCGGCGGCGGTGATCGCGCCGGTGCCGTACGGGGTGGCGAGGACGGCGTGGGCGATGTCCACCCGCAGGTGCACGCCGAGGCCGTCGTCGGCGAGGTGGGCCAGGTGGAGCCGGCCGGCCAGGGTGAGGCGGGCGCGGACCCGGTCGCGGACGGCGACGGGGGCGTTGTCGGTGACGTCGAGGACGACGGCGAGACCGTCGGCGGCGCCGATGACGGCCGTGGTGAGCGGGTCGTCCAGGGCGGTGCGCAGGCGCAGCCGGGAGCCGTGCACGGAGACCGGGGTGTTCAGGTGGTGGTGCTCGCCGAGGGCGCGGACGGTGAGTGAGGAGGTCGTGCCGAGCAGGCTGTGGATCCGTTCGGCGGTGGTGGGCTCGGGGACCTCGGTGTCGCCGGTGGGCAGGCTCATGGACGGACCTCCAGTTAATTAGGTGAGCCTAACCTAATGTGCGGGTGGGGGTGTGGCAAGCAGGCCGCCGGACGGGCGAAGGGCCCGGACGCGACTGCGGCGTCCGGGCCCTTCGGTGCGGCGGTGCGTCAGCCGACGACGGCCTGGGCGTCGATCTCGACCAGCATCGGCTCCTGCGGCAGCTCGACGAAGACGGTGGTGCGGCACGGCTTCACGCCGCCGGGCTTGATGTTCTCGTCGATGAACTCGGCGTAGACCTCGTTCATCAGCGGGAAGTCGGCGCGCTTGGTCAGGTAGACGCGGAACATCACCACGTCCTCGACGGTGGCGCCGCCGGCCTCGACGATGGCCTTGACGTTCTCCAGGGTGCGGCGGGTCTGCGCCTTCACGTCGCCGTGGTGCAGGTACTCGCCGGTGGCCGGGTCCTGCGGGCCCTGGCCGGAGACCTGGAGGATCGGACCCTTGCGGACGCCCTGGGAGAACATCCAGGCGGGAGCGGGGGCGCCGTCGGTGCGGATCTCGGTCTTCTCGCCGTTCCGGAGGTGCTCGGAGGTCATGGGATTCGGATTCCTTAACTGTGTCGACGGTTCGTCAGTTGTGGTCGGGGCGGCCGCAGTCGGCCGAGACGGCGCGGGTGGTGGCGAGCAGCTGCGGGAGCAGGTCCAGCACCTGCTCGTACGGCAGGACGACGTCCGGAACGGAGATCGAGGCGGCGGCCACCACCCGGCCGCTGGCGTCCCGGACGGGCGCGGCCACGCAGTTGATGAAGGCCTCGTGCTCGGCGTGGTCCTGCGCCCAGCCCTGGGCGGCGACCTTCTCCAGCTCGGCGAGCAGGGCCTCGGGGGTGGTCAGGGTACGCGCGGTGTGCGGGGTGAAGTCGATCCCGGCCACCACCCGGCGCCGCTCGGGCAGCGGCAGGTCGGCGAGCAGCACCTTGGAGACGGCGGCGCTGTGCAGGGCGGCGCGCAGGCCGATCCGGGAGTACATCCGCACCGGGTGGCGGGAGTCGAACTTGTCGATGTAGACCACCTCGCCGCCCTCGTAGGCGGCCAGGTGCACGGTCTGGCCGGTGGCGGCGTTCAGCTCGGCCAGGTGCGGGGCGGCGATCCGGCGCACGCCGCGCTGCTCCAGGGCCAGGCCGGAGAGTGCGAAGAGGCCGGCGCCCAGGTGGTAGCGGTAGCTCGCGTCGCGATAGACGAATCGTTCCTCTTCGAGGCTCTGGAGCAGTCGGAGGACGGTCGTCTTGTGGACGCCGAGCACCTCGGCGAGCTGGTCGAGGGAACGCTCGCCCTCGCCGAGCTCGGCGAGGATGCGCAGGGCGCGGGTGACGGTCTGACTCATCGTGCTCCGCTTCGAGGGCCGGGGTTCCCGCTCATTGTGCCCGGGCCCGGTCGGCGGACGGTGGCGGTCCGGCGGACGGTGTGCGGTCGGCGGGGCGCGCGCCGTCGGTGGGCAGGGCCGGGCCGGTGATGCCCTCCGCGGTGACCCGGGTGGCGGCCCACTGGGCGGGGGAGGCGTCGAGCAGCGCGGCCACCACGGCGGCGTCCGGCAGCTCGGCCTGGTCGCCGTGGGCGGTCAGCGCGCAGGCGGCGCTCAGGTGGCCGAGCCGCAGCCGGCGCCGCTGGTCCAGGCCCCGGACGGTGCCGGCCAGGTAGCCGGCCGCGAAGGCGTCGCCCGCGCCGGTCGCCTCGACCACCTCGACCGCGAGGGCCGGCTCGGTGACCGCCGTGCCGTCCCGTTCCAGGGCGGTCACCTGGCGGGCGGCGTCCTTGACCACGAGGGTGGCCGGGGCGGGGAAGCGGCGGCGCAGGGCGGCCGGGTCGCCGGTGCCGAAGGCGGCCTCGGCCTCGTCGGCGCCGAGCAGCAGCAGGTCGGCGGCGTTCAGCAGCGGCGGCAGCACGGCCGGGTCGCGCTCGCGCCAGAGCGAGGGGCGCCAGTTGAGGTCGAAGCTGACCAGGCGGTGCGGGCGGCGGTCGGCGAGCAGGGCGCGCAGCAGGGCGAGGCAGTCGTCGGAGAGCGCGGCGGTGATCCCGGACAGGTGGAGCAGCCGGGCGCCGGCCAGCAGGGCGGCGGCGGCCGGGTCGGCGAGCAGGTCGGGGGAGAGCGCGGCGGCCGCGGAGCCGCGCCGGTGGTAGTGCAGCCTGCTGCGGCCGGGCCCGAGGTCGTGGTGGTCGCCGGTGCTTCCGCCGACCTCCTTGAGGTAGAGGCCGGTCGGGCGGTGCGGGTCGACCGCGACCGCCGAGACGTCCACGCCGCGGGCGGCCACCTCGGCGAGCAGCCGGCGGCCGAAGCCGTCGTCGCCGACCCGGCTGATCCAGGCGGTCGGCACGCCGTGGGCGGCCAGTGCGCCCGCCACGTTGGACTCCGCTCCGCCGACCGAGAGCCGGAAGCTCTCCACCGACTCCAGCGGGCCCGGGCGGTCCGGCAGCAGGACGGCCATCGACTCGCCCACGCACACGGCCGTCGGGGGAGGACCGGGGCGGGTCGGGCCCTGGGTGTCCTGTCGCGGCATGTGCGGGGCTCCTCGTCTGCGGCCGTTCCGTCGAGAGCGGGCCCACCGGGCCGACTCCGCTGCGTGTGAGCGTGTGAGTGCCGCGTCGTCCGAGAGCGCTCACGTGAGCCGACCCCGTTGACCGGGAGTCGGGTCCGTTGACCTTGATCCGGCGCCGATGCTAGAACCGTGTTGCCAGCATGTGCAACCCTCGTTGCGCATGTTGCAACCTGTGCGGATGGAGGAACACGGTGGAGCAGACCTTCGCAAGCAGTGTCACCGGACCGGGCATCGCCCGTGGCGCGGTGGCCGCCCTGGCCGACGAACCGCTCGACTGGCGGTTCAAGGCCGCTCCACCGCAGTCGTGGGGCCGCAGCACCCGGGAATGGCTCGTCACCGGCCCCACCCTCTCCTCGCTCGGCACCCCGATGCTCACCCTCGACGGCGCCGCCGTCGACCACAACGTCCGCACCATGGCCGACTGGTGCGCCAAGGCGGGCGTCGCGCTCGCCCCGCACGGCAAGACCACCATGGCGCCCGCCCTCTGGCAGGCGCAGCTCGACGCCGGCAGCCACGGCATCACCCTCGCCAACCTGCCCCAGGTGCGGGTCGCCCGGGCCTTCGGGGTGCAGCGCATCCTGCTCGCCAACACCCTGCTCGACCCGGCCGGCCTCGCCTGGCTCGCCGACGAACTCGCCGCCGACCCGGACTTCGCCTTCCTGTCCTGGGTCGACTCCACCGAGAGCGTCCGGCTGATGGACGAGGCGCTGCGCGCCGCCGGCGCCGAGCGGCCGGTCGAGGTGCTGGTCGAGCTCGGCGGCCCCGGCGGACGGACCGGCGCCCGCGGCGTGGACGCTGCCGTCGAGGTCGCCGCCGCCGTGCTGCGCGCCCCCACCCTGCGCCTGGCGGGCGTCGGCGGGTACGAGGGCGCGATCGCGCACGACGCCTCGGCCGAGGGACTCGCCGCCGTCCGCCGCTACCTGCGGGAGCTGGGCGACCTGCACGGCCGGCTGGCGAGCGCCTACCCGGACGGCACCCGGCCGGTGGTCTCGGCCGGCGGCAGCGCCTACTTCGACCTGGTGGTCGAGGAGCTGGCGGACCTGCCGGAGGCGTTCACGGTGCTGCGCTCGGGCGCGTACATCGCCCACGACGACGGCTTCTACCGCGGCATCTCGCCGCTCGCCCGGGACGGTGGGCGGACGCCGTTCCGCGGTGCGCTGCACGGCTGGGCCCGGGTGGTGTCCCGGCCCGAGCCGCAGCTCGCGCTGCTGGACGCCGGCAAGCGCGACCTGCCCTTCGACGAGGGCCTGCCCGAGCCGCAACGGGTGCGCGGCGGAGTGGAGTTGACCGGAACGGCGGCGCGGATCACCGCGCTCAACGACCAGCACGCCTTCCTGCGCGACGCGGGCGACCTCGCGCCGATCGGCGCGGTGCTGCGGCTGGGCGTCTCGCACCCGTGCACCGCCTTCGACAAGTGGACGGCGATCCCGGTGCTGGACTCCGCGGACGCGGCCGAGCCGAAGGTCACCGGCCTGGTCAGGACGTTCTTCTGATGCCCGGGGAGAGAACGGTCGCCAGGGGTGGGCGGGACGGCGGCGGCGCGACGGTCTTCCGGGGCGCCACCGTGGTGGACGGCACCGGCGCGGAGCGCTACCGGGCCGACGTCCGGATCGCCGACGGTCTGATCACCGAGATCGGCGAGGGCCTCGACGCGCCCGACCAGGTCGACGCCGACGGCCTGGTGCTGGCCCCCGGCTTCATCGACATGCACGCCCACTCCGACCTCGCCCTGCTGCTCGAACCCGAGCACCCGGCCAAGGTCACCCAGGGCGTCACCTGCGAGGTCCTCGGCCAGGACGGCCTGTCCTACGCCCCGGTGGACGACGTCACGCTGCCCGCGCTGCGCCGCCAGACAGCGGGCTGGAACGGCGATCCGGACGGCTTCGACTGGGACTGGCGGGACGTCGCCGGCTACCTGGACCGGATCGACCGCACCGGAACGGCCGTCAACGCCTGCTACCTCGTCCCGCACGGAACGCTGCGGATGCTCGCCATGGGCTGGGCCGACCGTCCGCCCACCCCGGGCGAACTCGACCGGATGCGGCAGGTGCTGGCGAAGAGCCTGCTGGACGGCGCGGTCGGCATGTCCAGCGGCCTCAGCTACACCCCCGGGATGTACGCCGACACCGCCGAGCTGATCGAGCTGTGCACCGTCGTCGCGGCCTACGGCGGCTTCCACGCCCCGCACCAACGCTCCTACGGCGCCGGGGCGTTGGAGGGCTACGCGGAGATGGTGGAGATCGCCCGGCGGAGCGGCTGCGCGCTGCACCTGACCCACGCCACGATGAACTTCGGGGTCAACCGGGGCCGGGCCGGCGAGCTGCTGGAGCTTCTCGACCGGGCGCTCGCCGACGGCGTCGACCTCACCCTGGACAGCTACCCCTACCTGCCCGGATCCACCACCCTGGCCGCCCTGCTGCCGAGTTGGGCCACCGAGGGCGGCCCGGCCGCGACGCTGGCACGGCTCGCCGACCCCGCGCAGTGCGCGAGGATCCGGTACGAGGTGGAGGAGAAGGGCAGCGACGGCTGCCACGGCGTGGTCACCGACTGGACGACGATCCAGATCTCCGGCGTCCGCTCGGCCGCGCTCGACGGCGCGGTCGGCCGCACCGTCGCGGAACTGGCCGAGGAGGAGGAACGGACCGGCACCGAGGTGTTCCTGGACCTGCTGCGCCGGGACGAACTCTCCACCACGATCCTCCAGCACGTCGGGCACGAGGAGAACGTCCGGGCCATCATGCGCCACCCCGCCCACACCGTCGGCAGCGACGGACTGCTGGTCGGGGCCCGGCCGCACCCGCGGGCCTGGGGCACCTTCCCCCGCTACCTCGGCCACTACAGCCGGGAGTTGGGCGTGCTGACGCTGGAGGAGACGATCGCCCGGATGACCGGCCGCCCGGCAGCCCGGCTGGGGCTGGACCGGCGCGGCCGGATCGCCCCCGGCCACCACGCCGACCTGGTGCTCCTCGACCCCGGGAAGGTCCGGGACGCCGCCACCTTCGAGCGCCCCCGGCTGCCCGCCGAGGGCATCGAGTACGTGTACGTCAACGGCACCGCCGTCGTCCGGCAGGGTCGCACCACCGGCGCCCGCCCCGGGCGCGCCCTGCGCCGCACCGATCGAGGAACCCTGGCCATATGACCGAGCTCTCCGCCCCGACCGATCTCCCGGCCCCGGCCGGTCCGTCCGAGACGGGTCCGTCCGCGACCGCCGATCTCTCCGCGACCGGTTCCGCCGCCGCTACCGGCTGCTCCTTCCTGCGCGACGAACCGGTGATCGCGGTGGTCCGCGCACCCCGGATCCCGGACGCCGCCGCGCTCTGCGCCGCCCTCGCCGAGGGAGGCATCAACCTCACCGAATTCACCTGCACCACACCGAATGTGACGGACCATCTACTGAAGGCTTCGAAGGCCGGCTGGCGGGTCGGCCTCGGGACGGTGCTGACCGCGGAGCAGGCCCGGCGCGGGGTCGAGGCGGGGGCGGCCTTCCTGGTCACCCCCGGCTGCCGGCCCGAGGTCGCCGAGGCGGCGGCCGCCGCCGGGGTGCCGGTGGTGCTCGGGGCGCTCACCCCGACCGAGGTCGCGCACGCGGTGGACCTCGGCGCCGTCGCCGTCAAGATCTTCCCGGCCCGGGCCTTCGGCCCCGGCTACTTCAAGGACCTGCGCGGCCCCTACCCCGACGTGCCGCTGGTGGCCTCCGGCGGGGTGAACGCGGGCAACGCCGCCGAGTTCCTGGCGCACGGCGCGCTCGCGGTCTGCGCGGGGACGGACGTGGTGCCGCCGGACGTGGTCGCGGCGGGGGACTGGGCGGAGATCACCCGGCGGGCCCGGGCGTTCACGTCGGCCTGCGCGGCGGCGGCCTCGTAGGGGGCGCCGTCGCCGCGGGTCCCGTGAAGAAGGCGGCGCGGGTGCGGGCCCCGTGAAGAAGGCGGTGACGGGGCGAGGCGGGCTGTCGGGACGGCCGGGATTGGACGAGAATCGGGGGCACCCGGCTCGGCCCCGGCCGAGCCCGTCCCGGCTCAGCCCCGCCCGGCCAGCCCCGGGCCCCCGGACCCCGGCAGGAGGAACCCCCCATGACCTCGACCCGCCCCGGCCCCGACTGGCTCGCCGACGCCGTGCTGTACCAGATCTACCCGCAGAGCTTCGCCGACTCCGACGGCGACGGCATCGGCGACTTCGCCGGCATCGCCGGGCACCTGGACCACCTCGCCTGGCTCGGCATCGACACCGTCTGGCTCAACCCCTGCTTCGCCTCGCCGTTCCGCGACGCCGGGTACGACGTCACCGACTACCTCGCCCCCGCCCCGCGCTACGGCGGCACCGATGACCTGGTGGCCCTGGTCGAGGCCGCCCGCCGCAGGGGAGTCCGGGTCCTGCTGGACCTGGTGGCCGGGCACACCTCCGACCGCCACCCCTGGTTCCTGGCCTCCGCCGAGGACCCGTCCGACCACCGCTACATCTGGTCCGACCGCCCGGTGGACGGTTTCGTGGCCTCGCCCGGCAGCCGCCCCGGCTGGTACCGGCCGAACTTCTTCGACTGTCAGCCGGCGCTCAACTTCGGCTATGCGCGCAGCAGTTCGGAGGAGCCCTGGCGGCAGGCGGTGGACGCGGACGGCCCGCGCGCCAACCGGGCGGCGCTGCGCGCGATCATGGCGCACTGGCTCGGCCTCGGGGTGTCCGGCTTCCGGGTGGACATGGCGTACTCGCTGGTCAAGGACGACCCGGGCAAGGTGGAGACCGCCAAGCTCTGGACCGAGCTGCGCGACTGGCTGGACCGCGGCCACCCCGAGGCCGCCCTGCTCGCCGAGTGGGGCGACCCGGCCGCCGCCGTCGCGGCGGGCTTCCATGCGGACTTCTTCCTGCACTTCGGCGGGGAGGACCACGGCCTGCCGCTGCGCTCGCTCTGGAACAACAACGGCGGGACGGTCGAGGAGTTCTGGCACCAGGAGGCCTGCTACTTCGAGGCCGAGGGCCGCGGCACCCCGCAGCCCTTCCTGGACGCCTGGCGCTCGGCGGCCGAACTCACCGAGGGCGGCGGGCACATCGTGCTGCCCACCGCCAACCACGACTTCTCCCGCCTGGCCACCGGCCCGCGCGGCGCGGAGCAACTCGCCCCGGCCTTCGCCTTCCTGCTCACCTGGCCCACCCTCCCGGCCGTCTACTACGGCGACGAGATCGGTATGCGCTACCTGCCGGGCCTGCCCGACACCGAGGGCAGCGTGCTCGGCCCGCGGTTCAACCGGGCCGGCTCGCGCACCCCGATGCAGTGGACGCCCGGCCCGACCGCGGGCTTCTCCAGCGCCCCGCCCGAGCGGCTGTACCTGCCGGTGGACCCGGACCCGCACCGCCCGGACGTGCTCTCCCAGCGCGCCGACCCGACCTCGCTGCTGCACACCGTGCGGCGGCTGATCGCACTGCGCCGGGCGCACCCGGGGCTGGGTGCGGCCGGTGGGCTGGAGGTCCGCCACGCCGGCTACCCGCTGGTGTACACCCGGGCCGGGCGGTACCTGGTGGCGGTCAACCCGGGCCGGGAGCCGGCGTCCGTACGGCTGCCGGGTCTGCCGGAGGGTGACCGGTGGGCGCGGGGTGTCCGGCCGCTGGAGGTGCAGGGCGTGCGGCTGGTGGACGGGGAGCTGCGGGCGGACGGGTTCTCGTACGGGGTGTTCGAGCTGGGCTGACGGTCGCCCCGGGCAGGGCCTGGCCGCCGGTCGGTCGCCGGCCGGGCGGTGGCCGGTCGGCGGCCGGGCTTCCGAATGATGTCGGATAGTTGTAAGCTGCATCGATAGATGGTTGCATTTACCACCTGCATTGGTTGCATTTCCCACCTTCTCCTCATCGAGAGAACACCACCGGAGGACGGTACGAACGCCATGAGCACACCCCGGAACCCCGCCGCAGCGCCCACCCTGGGGCACTCGCTCAAGCACCTGGCCACCCACCTGATCACCCCGCTGCTGATGTGCCTGGGCATGGCGCTCGCCTACCAGGGCGCCTTCCACCAGCCCGAGCCGCACCACCTCAAGGTGGCCGTGGTCGGCACCACGCCGCAGGCGCAGGGCCTGGCGCAGGCGATCCAGGGCAAGGCCGGGGACGCGCTCGACGTCCGCACCGTGGACGACCGGGCCGCCGCCGAGCAGCAACTGCGCGACCGGGACCTGGTGGGCGCCTTCGTCCCGGACGCCAAGAGCCCCGAACTGATCGTCGCCAAGGGCAACTCGGACACCTCCGTGGTGGCCGCCACCGCGGTGTTCACCAACGTCACCGACAGGCAGGGCGTGCCGCTGCACGTGACCGACCTGACCACCCCGGCCAAGGGCGACCCGACCGGACAGGGCCTGTTTTTCCTGCTGGTCGCGCTGAGCATCGGCTCCTACGCCAGCGTCGCGGCGATCGGCGCGGCCGGCGCGGGGCTGAGTGTGAAGATCCGGGCACTGGTCGGAGTGGCCGTCTCGCTGGTGGTCAGCGTGATCGGGATCGTCACCGCCGGGCCGGTCTTCCACGTGGTCGACCACGACTGCGCGGCGATCTGGGCGCTCGGCTGGCTCTACTCGGCGGGCATCGTGCTGATCGGCATCGGCCTGCACAGCTTCCTGAAGAAGTGGACCACGCTGGCCCTGATGGTGCTGTTCGTGATGCTGAACTTCACCTCCTCCGGCGGCATCTACCGGCCCGAACTGCAGAACGGATTCTTCGGAGGCCTGCACGGCTTCTGGACGGGCGCGGGCTTCCTGGAGGGCGCTCGCAGCATCATGTACTTCGACGGCGGCGCGGGCCTCGGCGGGCACGTCGTGACCCTGCTGGTCTGGCTGCTGCTCGGCGGGGCCGCCCTGGTGGCCGCGGCCATGTACGAGGGGCGTGGGCGCCGTCCGGTGGAAACGCCGCAGGAGGCCGAGGAGGAGATGGAGGAGACGGTCGCGGTCTGACCGGACTCCCCGGAGAGACTCCACCCGGCGCCACGGGCATCGGCACCGGGTGGGAACGGGGCGGCCCGCGCCCGGCTCTGGACAAGCCGGACGCGGGCCTCGGCGCGGCCCGGGGAGGGGGCGCGCCCGGGGTGTCCCTACCGGTAGGCCGCCTGCCCGGTGAGCGCCTGGCCGACCACCAGCGTGTGGATCTCGCTGGTGCCCTCGTAGGTCAGCACCGACTCCAGGTTGTTGGCGTGCCGGATCGGCGAGTACTCCAGCGAGATGCCGTTGGCCCCGAGGACCGTGCGGCACTCGCGGGCGATCGCCAGCGCCTCCCGCACGTTGTTGAGCTTGCCGACGCTGACCTGCTCGGGCCGCAGCCGCCCGCCGTCCTTGAGCCGGCCGAGGTGGACGGCCAGCAGCGCGGAGTTGCCGAGCGCGAGCGCCATGTCGGCGAACTTGCGCTGGGTCAGCTGGAAACCGCTGATCGGCCGGTCGAACTGGACCCGCGAGTCCGCGTACCGCAGCGCCGCCTGGAGCGAGTCCCGGCCCGCGCCGACCGCGCCGAACAGGATGCCGAACCGCGCCTCGTTCAGGCAGGACAGCGGGCCGCGCAGCCCCTTCGCGCCCGGCAGTCGGGCCTCGGCGGGCAGCCGGACGCCGTCCAGGTGCAGCTCGGAGGTGACCGAGGCGGGCAGCGACAGCTTCCGCCCGATGTCGCGGGTGGTGAAGCCGGGCGTGCCGCGCGGCACCAGGAAGCCGCGCACGCCGTCCTCGGTGTTCGCCCAGACGGTGGCGACGTCCGCGATGCCGCCGTTGGTGATCCACGTCTTGGTGCCGTCGAGGATCCAGTCCGAGCCGTCGCGCACCGCGCGGGTGCGCATCCCGGCCGGGTTGCTGCCGAAGTCCGGCTCGGTGAGGCCGAAGCAGCCGATCGCGGTGCCGGCGGCGAGCCCGGGCAGCCACTCCTGCTTCTGCTCCTCCGAGCCCCACCGGTGGATCGAGTACATCGAGAGCGAGCCCTGGACCGAGACGAAGCTGCGCAAGCCCGAGTCGGCGGCCTCCAGTTCGAGGCAGGCCAGGCCGTAGGAGACGGCGTTGGTGCCGGCGCAGCCGTAGCCCTCCAGGTGCATCCCGAGCAGGCCCAACGCACCGAGTTCGGGGGCGAGTTCGCGGGCGAAGTGGGCGTTGTCGAACCACTCCGGCAGGTGCGGGCGGACCCGGTCGGCGAGGAACCGGGCGACGGTGGCCTGGATCTCGCGCTCCTCCTCGGTGAGGAGGGTGGCGAAGTCGATCAGGTCGAGCGGGTCGGACATGGCGGTGCCGGTGCCGTGCGGGGTGCTCATGGGCGGTCCTCGAAGTCCTGGTCGTGCGGGGGAGGGTTGTGCGGCGGCCGGTCGTGCGGAGGCTGCTCGTAGGGAGACCCGCCGTGCGGAGGCCGGTCGTGCGGAGGCTGCTCGTAGGGAGACCCGCCGTGCGGAGGCCGGTCGTGCGGGGTGTCCAGCCAGGCGGTGAGTTCGGCGGTGTGCTCGCCGAGCCGGGGCGGGGGCAACTGGTAGCGGGGCGGGGTGCGGGAGAGGCCGATCGGGTTGGCGACCAGGTCCAGCGGGCGGCCGTCCGGGCCGGGCAGCGGCGCCCGGGGCCGCAGGCCGAGCGAGTCGGCGAGGTCGAAGGCCTCGGCCAGGTCGTTGACCGGGCCGCAGGGCACGCCGAGCGGGGTGAGCACCGCGAACCACTCGGCGGCGGTGCGGCGTTCGAGCCGGGCGGTGAGCTCGCGGGCCAGCACGGTGACGTGCGCGACCCGGTCGGAGTTGGAGGCGAAGCGGGGGTCGGCGGCCAGCTCGGGGGCGCCCACGCCCCGGCAGAGCGCGGCGAACTGCCGGTCGTTGCCGACCGCGACGACCAGCGGGCGGTCGGCGGCGGTGAACACCTCGTAGGGGGCGATGGACGGGTGGCGGTTGCCGAGGATGCCCGGCACCGCGCCGGCCAGGGTGTAGCCGGCGGACTGGTTGACCAGGCCGGAGAGCAGCGTGGAGAGCAGGTTCAGCTCCACCAGCTGGCCCCGGCCGGTGGTCTCGCGCTCGCGCAGTGCGGCCAGCACGCCGACCGCCGCGTGCAGCCCGGTCAGCACGTCCACCAGTGCGACGCCGGTCTTCACCGGTTCGCCGGGGGCCGGGCCGGTCACCGACATCAGACCGCCGACGGCCTGCACCAGCAGGTCGTAGCCGGGCAGTTCGGCGCCCTTGCCGGGGCCGAAGCCGGTGATCGAGCAGTAGACGAGCCGCGGGTTGAGGGCCTGGGCGCGGTCGGGGTCGAGGCCGTGGCGGGCCATCGTGCCGGGGCGGAAGTTCTCCACCAGCACGTCGGCGCGGCGGATGAGTTCGACGGCGCGGGCATGGTCGGCCGGTTCGCGCAGGTCGAGGGTGAGGGAGCGCTTGTTGCGGTTGACGGAGAGGAAGTAGGTGGCCTCGCCCTGGGCGTGCGGCGGGCCCCAGGCGCGGGTGTCGTCGCCGGTGCCGGGCTGCTCGACCTTGATCACGTCGGCGCCGAGGTCGGCCAGCAGCATGGTCAGGTAGGGCGCGGCGAGCACCCGGCCGAAGTCGGCGACCAGGACGCCGTCCAGCGGGAGTCCGGTCATGCCCGCCCCCGGGCCGGTTCGGCGGAGGTGGCCCCGGGCGCGGCCGTCGCGTCGCCCGAGGGGGCGTCGCCGCGCAGGTGCGGGCGGGCCAGCAGGAGGTAGAGGCCGCCGGCCGCGAGCACGACCACCGCCGAGAGCAGCACGAGGTAGTTGTCGTACCAGGCGGCGTCCGGGGTGCGGCCCCAGCAGATGTTGACGATCGCGGCGACGCCGTAGACCAGCGCGCCGATGTTCACCGCCAGGCCCCAGCGGCCGAGCCGGAAGTCCCCGCTCGGGCGCCAGCCGCGCAGCCGGGCCCGCAGGGCGGCCAGCACCACCATCTGGAAGGCCAGGTAGATGCCGATGCTGGAGAAGGAGATGATCTTCGTGAGGGCACCCTCGGAGAGCGCCGAGGCACCCACGATGATCACACCGGGCAGCGCCGCGGCGAGCAGCAGCGCGTACGGCGGCACCCGCAGCCGGTCCGAGACGGTGGCCAGCAGCCGGCTGCCCACGATCATCCGGTCCCGGGCGAAGGAGTAGGCGAGCCGGCTCGCCGCCGCCTGGAGGCTGAGCACGCAGGACAGGAAGGAGATCAGCACCACGCCGATCACCACCCGGGCGCCGACCGCGCCGAAGGCGTCGTGCAGCACCTTGGCGACCGGATCCTTGTCGTCGCCGGAGACCACCGCGCCGATGTCCTGGATCGACATCACCAGGGCCAGGCTGACCCCGATCGCCGCAGCGCCGCCCACGTAGATGGTGCGCCGCATCGACTTGGGGATCTGTCGACCCGGGTCCGGCACCTCCTCGGCGACGTCGCCGCAGGCCTCGAAGCCGAAGAACAGGAAGACCGCGATCAGCCCGGCGGCCAGGAAGGCGTCGGCGTAGTCGCCGTCGCCGCCCGCGCCGAAGCGGTCGAGGACCACGCCGAGGCCGTGGTAGCGGTGCGTCAGCAGCAGCCAGGCGCCGACCGCCAGGGCGCCGAGCAACTCGGCGGCGAAGCCGAACACGGCCGCCGCCGACAGCACCCGGGTGCCGCCGAGGTTGATCACGGTGGCGAGCGCCAGCAGGCCCAGTGCGCACCAGACGGTCGTCGCGGTGCTCGGCTCGACGCCCAGCAGGGCGGCCACGTACGGGCCGGCGCCGTAGGAGACGGCCGCGATGGTGGACATCAGTGCCAGCAGGTAGGTCCAGCCGGTCAGCCAGCCCCAGGTGCGGCCCCAGAGCCGGCGCGCCCACGGGTACACCCCGCCGGCCACCGGGAACTGGGCGACCACCTCGCTGAACACCAGGGCCACCAGCAGCTGGCCGAGGCCCGCGATCAGGAAGCTCCAGACCATCGGCGGCCCGGCGGTCTGAAGTGAGGTGGCGAAGAGTGTGTACACGCCAACGACGGGGGAGAGATAGGTGAAGCCGAGCGAGAAGTTCGCCCAGAGGCTCATGTCGCGCTTGAACTCGGAGGTGTAGCCGAGGGCGGCCAGCCGTTCGGCGTCCGGGTCGGGGGAGTGGACGGTGGCACGTGCACTGGCATCGGTCATGACCTGCTCCTGGGAACGTGTCGTGATGCGTGGGGGAGCACTGCGGGGTGCGGCTCGGGCCGAGGTTGCGGGAAAACATACGAGATTGAGTTTCTAGGGGCAAGAGTGCGCGTCGGACCTGGAGGTACCCTGCGGGAAACATCCGGTCGGGCAGTGATCGGGCAGTGATCCGGCGAGGATCCGGCGACGGCGATCGGGGAGGGGAACGGCGTGACGACCATCGGCAGTGCGACCCCGCTGCTCAGTGCCGTCCTCGCGCCGCTCGCCGACCTCGGCCGCGCCGACGCGGTGGCCCGCCGGATCACCGAGGCGATCGCCCTCGGACTGGTCGCCGACGGGGACCAGCTGCCCAGCGAGAACGACCTGGCCGACCAGCTCGGCGTCGCCAACGGCACCGTCCGCGAGGCCCTCGCCCTGCTCCGCGAGGCCGGACTGATCGAGACCCGGCGCGGCCGCAACGGCGGCAGCTTCGTCCGCATCCCCGCCGAGGGCTCCGAACACCTCCAGCTCGCCCGGCTGCGCGACCTCGCCACCGTCGACCTGCGCGACCTCGGCGACGAGGAGCTGGCCGTCTTCGGCACCGCCGCCCGGCTCGCCGCCGAGCGCGCCCCGGCCGACCTCGGCCCCCGGCTCACCCGACTGGTGCACGACCTGCGCGACGCCGCCGGGCCCGCCGAGCAGCGCCGCGCCGACGCCCGCTTCCACATCGAACTCGCCGTCGCCGCGCAGTCGGTGCGGCTCACCCAGCTCGCCGTCCGGCTCCAGGCCGAACTGGGCCCGCTGCTCTGGCTGCCCGCCCCGCACGGGCCGGACCAGGAGCGCTTCGCCGAGCAGCACCGGGAGATCCTGGTCGCCGTGCTGGCCGGCGACGCGGCCGGCGCCCGGGCCGCCGCCGAGACGCACGCCGTGGCCTGCGTGCACCATCTGGTCCGGCGGCACCTGGAGTTGGCGGACGACGGCTGAGCCGGGGCCGCGCCACCGTTCCCGGATCCCTCCCTCGCCGCCGGAGCCGTCATGACCAGCGCGTTCAGCACCACCCTGCCCGTGGCCCGATCCGCCGGTGTGCCGGTTGCCGGTGAGTCCGCCGCCGGCGGGCCCGTCCTGGGCGGGCCCGCCGCCGGTGACCCTGCCGCCGTCGAGCGGTGCGCCCGGCAGGTCGCCGCCGCCGTCGACGCGGTGCTCGCCGAACTGGACGGCCTGCGGGCGGCCGCGGCGGGCTGCTGGGCCCGGGCGGCCGCCGAGGGGCGCCGGCCCGCCGTGGCCGAACTCGCCGTGGTGCACGGGGTGGTGAGCGAGTTGCTGGCGCGGCCCGGCTCGCGCTGGTTCGGCTGCGGAGCGGTCGTGGCACCCGGCGCGCTCGCCGACGCCGACCTGCACGTGGAGTGGTGGTACCGCGGTGCGCGCGGGGCGGGGGAGCGGCGGTTGCGGCTCGCGCTCGACCCGGCGGACGCCGAGTTCTACGACTACCGGGTGCTGCCCTGGTTCGCCCGGCCCCGGGACGAGGGGCGGGCCGCGGTGGCCGGGCCGCAGGTCGACCTGCTCTGTGCCGACCGGTACGTGCTGTGCTGCGCCCGGCCGGTGGTCGTCCCGGGTGCGGGCTTCGTCGGGGTGGTGGCCGGGGACGTCCCGCTGGCAGTGCTGGAGCGGCTGCTGGTGCCCCCGCTGCGGGCGCTGTCAGGCGACGCGGCGCTGCTCGACGGCGAGGGCAGGGTGCTGGCCGCCACCACCCCGGCCCTGCCGGTGGGTTCGCTGGCGCGCGGACTGCTCGCGGACCCGGCGTCCGAGCGGGCCGGGGTGCCGTCCGCGGCGGTGGACTGGGCGGTGGTGCGCGGCTGACGGCGGCCGGAGATCTGTATGACCTTCATTTGTGAAGGTATTACTCGTTCCGCTTCCCGCGGCCGGGCGGCGTGCTGAAGCAGCAGTCCCCGCAGAGCCCGGCACCCGGACCCACCCGGTAGTAGAGGCAGCAGCTGTTCCGCCGGAACGCCGTGCCACCCGGCCCGGCGCGCAGGATGCCCGACCCGGCCAGTGGCGGACGGTCCAGCAGCTCCGCGGCCAACGCCCGTGCGGCGTCCGGCGCGTGGGCGTCCAGCACCCGCAGCGTCCCGGCCAGTGCGGAGGCGGCGTTGCCGAGCAGCAGACGGCGGGAGAGCGGGGCGGCGGCCCGGACGGCCTCCGCCAGCGGCGTCAACTGTCCCAGCAGGACGGCCTCGTGGAGCTGGTCGGTGAGCGAGCCGGCGTCCGGGCGGGCGGGCTCCGGCGGTGCCCACAGGTCGAGCGGGCCCTGGTCCGGGATCCGCACCCAGGCGTGCTCCAAGGTCGGGACCGTCCCCAGCAGGACCGCCGAGCCCAGCCCCACCGACCAGAAACGGGCGGCCAGCCCCAGGTGCAGGATCGAGGCGGCGACCCGGGGCTCCCCGGTGCCGAGCCGCTGCGCCACCACCCGCAGCCGCGCCGCCAACGGCGCGTCCGGTCCGGTGCCGTACAGCTCGGCCAGCGGCCGGAAGCCCTCCGGCGGCCGGCCGGCCGGCGAGGTGTCCAGCGCGAAGTACGGCCCGACGGCGGCGAGCCGGGCGTAGTCGGGCGAATGCCGGTCGGGCGCGGGGTTCAACGGCCCTCCCCTGTTAGGTCGTTGAACCCCGCGCTCGGCGGTGGCGGAGCGGTCGGACGGTCGAGGGACAACGGGGCCTCCAGGTCTGCGGGTGCTCGGGTGGCGGTGCGCAGCCCCGGCCGTCGCCCGGTCGGCCCAGGAGGCCCTGACCGGTCCTGTCGGCCCGGTCGGTCGGGTGTCAGCTGTGCACGGAGAAGTCACCACTGGTCGTGCGGATGAACGGTACCGTGCCCTGGCAGTCCGACACCGGCTGGCCGAGCGCGCCCCAGACCCAGCCCATCCGGTCCCCGCGCCGCCCGTCGTCCTCCACCGAGAGCGAGACCTTCCGGCCGATCAGCTCCAGGCCCGGGAACCACGGCGCGTCGCCCTTGGTGACCACCCCGGTGGCGATCGCCTCCCGGCCGCCGACGGCCAGACAGGTGATGTCGCCCTCGAAGTCGGCGACCAGCCGGCCGTCGGTGTGCACGTGACGGACGTGGAAGTGGCCCGTGGTGCCGCGCGGATCGGTGTTGGTGGTGGCACGGGCGTCCACCGAGATCCGCACCGGGTCGCCCTCGAAGCCCTGGAACCCGGCGGTGAGGACGGTGTTGCCGGTGCCGCGTACACCGACCGGCCCGAAGTCGCCTGCTGGGGCGGCCGGTTCCGGGGCGGTGACCGGTGCGGCGGGGGCCGGCTCCGCGACGGCGGCCGGTGCGGCGGTGGCGGCGGTCGCGGCCAGCAGGAGCAGCGAGAGTGCGGCGGTGGCGAGGCGGCGGTTCATGGCGGTTCGGGTCTCCTTCGGCGCGGGTGTTCACGGGTGACTGTTCCCGTGCGGGGGCCGGCGTGGGCGTCCGGTTCGGGTGTCCTCTGCGGGTGTTCCGATGCCACCGATCATGCTCCCGCCCGGTCGCGCAGACCTCCTGCTGCGGAGGGGAGTTGACGGCGGACCGCTCCCTCCTGAGGAGGACCGCACCTCCCCCGGGAGAGCTGCCCGTAGGCTCGGCCGGGTGCCCACCGACTCTCCCTTCGCTCACCCCGAGCCCGCACGGCCGCGACCGGCCCGGATCCGTCGGCCGCTCGCCGCCGTCTCCGCGCTCGCCCTGCTGGCGCCCGTCCTGCTGGCGCAACCGGACGCCCGGGGAGCGGCCGCGCTGCTCGCCCTGACGGCGGTGCTCGCCGCGGTGGCGGCGCTGCTGCCCTGGCCCGCCGGTCGGATCGCGCTCGGTGCGGCCGCCGGAGCGGTGGCCGGGGCCTCGCTGCTGGTCGACGCGGTCTACCCGGGGCCGTACCGGCTGCCCGCGTTCTGGCTGCCGTTCGAGTGGCTCGCCCTGCTCGGACTGCTCTTCCGGGCCGTTCGGCGGCTGCCCGACCGGTCGGCCGGTCCGGTCGGCGGGCTGGTGGGGCTGGCGGCGGTGCTGCTGCCGCTGCGGTTCGCCCTGCGGACGCCGCAGGGCGGTGCGGCCGGGCCGGTGGTCGGGGTGCTGCTCTCGCTGCTGCCACTGCTCGGTGTCGCGGCGGCGGCCCTCTACCTGCGCGTCCTGGACGCCCGCCGGGAGCGGGCGGTGGCCCGGGCCCGGCGCCAACAGCGGCTGGAAGTGGCCCGGGGACTGCACGACTTCGTCGCCCACGAGATCACCGGCATCGTGCTGGAGGCCCAGGCCGGCCAACTCCCGGGCCAGGAGCCGGAGGAGACGACCGCACTGCTGCGCCGCCTGGAGGAGGCCGGGCTGCGGGCACTGGACTCGATGGACGAGATGGTCGGCGCCCTGCGCGAGCCGGGCGGCCGGGAGGGCCGGGAGGGCCGGGACGGCAAGGGTGGCAAGGGTGGCAAGGACCTCAAGGGCGACCGCTCCGACGGGTCGGACCGGGCGGGCGGAGCGACCACGCGTCGGCTGGGCCTGGCCGACCTCCCCGAGCTCGTCGCCCGCTTCGGCACCACCGGCGCCCTGCGCGCCACCGTCGAGCTGGCGCCCGGCACCGCGGGCCGGCTCTCCGCCGAGGCCGAGGCGACCGCGTACGCCGTGGTCCTGGAGGCGCTGACCAATATCCGCCGGCACGCCCCGCAGGCCACCGAGGTCACCGTCCGGGTGGCCCCCGGTGAGCGCGGCGCCGTCGAGCTGACCGTCACCGACGACGGTGGCCCCGCCCGCAAGCCGCTGCTGCGCCGCCGCCCGGGCACCGGTGGCACCGGCCTGGCCGGACTCACCGCCCGGGCCGCCGCCCACGGGGGCTCGCTGACCGCCGGGCCGGGCACGCCCGCGGGCTGGCGGGTCGGCTGCTCCCTGCCGGGGCGCTGAGGCGCGCCCCGCGGCGCCGATCCGATCGAGTCGGCGCCGTGTCCGCGCGCTGTGTCCGTGCACCGCGTGCGCGTGCGGCGGAGGGGCTACCGGGTGGGGCGTACGGGCGTACCGGAGGTCTCCGCCGGTCGGACGGCTGCCGCCGAGTACGCCCGGTGGCCCCGCCCTAGTGGCCCCGGCCGCCGCCGCGGGTGCCGCGCGGGCGGGTCAGGGTGAAGCGGTCGACCGGGACGAGGTCCCCGTACGGGCCGCTGACGGAGTAGTAGGTGACGCCGATGGTGGTCTGCCCGTTGCGGCCGCCCGGGTCGACGTCGAAGGAGGCGAAGCCGTACGGGTTGTCGGCGTCCCGGAAGGCGGACCAGGGGGCGTCCTCGATCACGTACACCGGCGGGCGCTTGCCGGTGGCCGGATCGACGGCGCCGACGCCGGTGATCACCCGCGCCTTGGCGGGGCTGAAGAAGAGCTGGTTGGACGGGGCGGAGGTGCCGCCGCCGCCGATGACCATGTGGACGGTGCCCTTGGTGGTGTCGATGGTCTCGGTGCCGGTGGAGACCGGGATCGGCGTGCGGGTGTCGGTCGGCTGCTGGCCGCGGATCGGGTGCGAGCGCTCGTAGTGGTGCTCGTGGCCGCAGACCACCAGGTCCACGCCGTACTTGTCGAACAGCGGTACCCAGGCCTCGCGGACGCCGAGGTCGGCGCCGTTGAACCTGTCGGCGGTGGAGATCACCACCTGGTGCATGCAGACCACGATCCAGTCGATCCCCGGGTCCGCGTTGGCCGCGATCAACTCCCGCTCCAGCCAGCGCTGCTGGGCGCCGCCGGAGTAGCCGTGGACGTAGCTGTTGCCGCCGTCCTGGTAGGCCACGTCGTCGTTGTTGAGGCTGATCACGCGTACCGAACCGGCCGTGAACGAGTACCACAGGCCGTGGGTCTCCGCGTCGGAGCGGGCGTCCGGCAGCTCGAAGTACGCCTGGTAGGCGCCGTAGCCGATCGGGCCGTTGCCCTTCTCGTTCTCGTGGTTGCCGGCCGCGGGCATCCAGGGGCGGTGGCGGGCCGAGCGGCTGTTGTTCTCGAACCAGTCGGACCAGGTGCGGACCCGGTCGGTGGCGATGTTCGCGTAGCACAGGTCGCCGTTGAGCAGGTGGAACAGCGGGGCGATCCGCTCGACCCCGGCGGTGGTGTCGCCGGCGGCGGGGCTGCCGAGGTTGTCGTTCACGTAGCCGTTGGCGGTCTTCCTGCCGAGGGTGGGGGTGCCCTGGTCGCCGAAGCTGGTGAAGGTGAAGGCGGACCGGCCGCGTGGTGCGGTGCGGACGGTGCCGAGCTCGGGGGTGGTGCCGTCGTGGACGGCGGCGTAGACGTAGTCCGTGTCGGCGTGCAGGCCGGTCAGCCGGGTGTGGTGCACCTGGACCTCGGTGCCGGAGGCGGCGTCACGGTAGGTGCGGGTCGAGGCCTGGACCGTCCGGCCGAAGCCGTTGTTCGAAGTCCCGTACATCACACGTGGGTTGCCGACGGACCTGGTGGTGTGCCAGGAGACCACCACCTCGCGCGAGGCGTCCGAGCCGAACTGGAGGTGCAGGCCGGCCACGCGGGGCGCGCCGGAGCGGTCCGGGCGCTGCCAGAGCACCGGGGAGGCGGCGGCGGGGGTGGCCTGGACGCCGGCGAGGGACACGGCACCGCCGAGGCCGACGCCGGTCGCGCCGGCCAGGAGCCCGCGCCTGCTGACGGAGGGACGTCCACTGGAATCGTTCATGGCGGCCAGCTCACCGGACGAAGGTGAACCGGGCCGGTTCCACCGCGTGAACTTTCCCGTCCGCCACCCGTGCGCCACACTGCTGGGCGTGACGAGTGCGAACGGTGGGGGCCGGCGGGTGATCCGCACCCTGATCGCCGACGACCAGGAGGCCGTCCGGCGAAGTGTCCGGCGGATCCTGACGGCCCAGCCGGACATCGAGGTGGTGGGCGAGGCGGTGGACGGGCTGTCCGCGCTGGAGCTGGCGGCCGAACTGCGGCCGGACGTCGCACTGGTGGACATCCGGATGCCGCGGATGGACGGACTGGAGCTGACCCGGCGGCTGGCCGGGCCGGACGTGGCGGAGCCGGTGCGGGTGGTGGTGCTGACCACCTTCGACCTGGACGAGTACGTGTACCCGGCCCTGCGGCACGGGGCGTCCGGCTTCCTGCTGAAGCGTTCCGGCCCGTCCCTGCTGGCCGAGGCGGTACGGGCGGCGGCGGACGGGGAGAGCCTGATCAGTCCGTCGGTCACGGTCCGGCTGCTGCGGCACGTGACGCAGCCGCGCCGCCCGGAGCGCCGGCGGGCTGCGCCGGTGGTGCCGCTGACCGAGCGGGAGGTGGAGATCGCCGGGCACGTCGCGGCGGGCCGCACCAACGCGGACATCGCCGCGGAGCTGTTCATCTCGCCGGGAACGGTGAAGACCCACGTCGCCAGCATCCAGCGCAAGCTCGGGGTGGCGAACCGGGTCGGGATCGCGGTGCACGCCTGGGAGATGGGCTGGGCGGGCGCGCGGTAGCCGGGGCGCGGGAGGCGCGGCGCGGGGACAGGACACGGGAGGCGCGGCGCGCGGGAAAAGGTGCGCGTCCACGGGCCGAGGGGATGCTCCGTGGACGCGCGGAACCTACGAGGTGGGGGTGGCCTCCGGACGTGACGTCCTCCGGCCGGTAGTTCGATCGTCGACCGAGGTAGTCCCAGCGGCAGACCCTGATCCGTCTCGATCCGTCGCCACTGCCTCCTGCGGTCGAACTTCCTTCAGCTACCTCGCAGGTCCACCTCCCATCATGCGCCTCCTACGGGCCGTGCACCAGGGGTGAACGGTATGAATCCGACCAATTTCGCAACTCGGGCGTCGACGTGCCGGCGAGCGCCGGCGACGTGCCGCAGAGGCACGGCGAGCGGCGGCCGTCAGGGCCGCGGCCAGCCGTCCACGAAGCTCAGCGTCCGACGGTACGGCCCCTCGGGCCCGGTGCTCCGGTACTCCTCGGCGCTGCTGCCGGTCCGGACGGTGCGGTCCCCGTCGTGCCGCGTGGCGGTGGGGCGCAGGGTGTGGTCGACGGTGGAGCGCTCGGTGACGTGGCCGCCGGTCGCCGCGGTGGTGTCGCGGTGGTAGCCGAGGTCCATGGCGGTGGTCTGGTCGGTGTTGCCGGCCGCGTCGCGGCTCACCCGGTAGCTGACGTCCAGCGGTTCGCCCTCGTGGACGGTGGTGGTGCGGTGCGGGCCGCCGCCCCAGGTGGCGGTGGTGCGGGTGAGGTCGGCACCGTTGTGCAGCGTCACGTCGTTGCCCGCGTCGCGCAGTCGCTGGGTGGAGCGGAAGGCGAGTTCGTCGCGGACCTCGGTGGTGATCCGGCCGTGCGAGGTCTGCACCCAGCCCCGGGCGAGGTCGTTCCGGGCAGCGGTGACCGTCCAGTCGCCGCTGCCGCCGCCGTGGTCGGCGAGGTCGGTCGCGACGGTGGCGTCCGGGGCGACCCGGTGGTCGGTGAGTTGTCCGGTGGTGCGGGCGGCGCCGTGGTCGGTCTCGGCGAAGAGGTTGACCTGGCCGGTCCAGGCGTCGTTGCTCTGCGCCTCGGCGGTGTTCAGGGTGACGCCCACGGCGTGCGGCCGGCCGTCCAGCAGCAGCCCGACGTACGGGGTGAGGTCGAGCCGGTAGGCGGGCAGGTCGAAGGCGAAGACGCCGGGCACGGGCCGCCAGAGCAGCGGGTCCCAGCCGCCGGTGTAGATCACCGGGTACGGCCAGACCGCGCCGGCCACCCGGCCGTCCACGGTCAGCCGCAGCTCGCGGAACGGGCCCTTGCCGCAGATGCCGGTGCCCGGGTTGGCGGCGGCGAAGGCGTCCGGGGCCGAGGCGTACGCGAACTCCTCGCAGGCGCCGCCGCCCCGGGCGTAGACCTCGGCGGTGAGGCGTTCGAGGTTCTGCGGGAAGGTGAGGTCGCGCCCGGCGGCGGGGGAGGTGCTGGTGAGCCCGAACGGTCCGGTGGTGAGCAGCCGGTCGGCGGCGCGGGCGGCCGGCCAGTGGGCGTCGGCGGTGTAGAAGGTCAGGTTGGCGCTGATCGTGAAGACGCCGGTGTAGGTGGCGTCGGTGACGTTGGCGAGGTCGAAGGAGAACTCCTGCGGGCCGCCGGTGAAGAGCGGGGCGTAGCGGGTGACGTCGTGCTCGACGTTCCAGGCGATGCCGTCCTTGGACGGCTCGGGGGTGGAGGAGAGCAGCACCTGGACGCCGCCGACGCGGACGCTGAAGATCCGGTCGAACTGCCGTCCGGCGACCTGTCCGTGGAGGTCCAGGACCACCGCGGACCAGGGGCCGGCGCAGTCGGCGGGCGGGGTGAGGGTGGTGGTGTACGGGGTGTCCGGCGGGTTGCCGTACCCGTTGCGGAACTCGCGTTCGTGCATCGCCTCGACGGTGCAGGAGCGGGTGTCGGGGCGGGTGAGCGGCTTGGTGGCGGTGACCGGGTCGTGGTAGTCGGTGCCGAAGTCGGCGTGGGCCGGGCCGGCGGCGGTGAGGGTGCCGGCCAGGGTGAGGACGGCGGCGCCGATCAGACCGGCGGCGTGGCGGAGCAACGGGCGCAGGGTCAAGGCGGGTTCCCGGGGTTCGGCGGCCCGCGGGCGGGTGCCGCGGGCCGGTCGGATGATCCGGGAATCCTTCCGGTGGTGGCATGCCAGCGTCAAGGATTCCGTTCGGTCGGACCCGGACCCGGACCCGGACCCGGGCCCGGACCCGGACTCGGCTCGGACCCGGACCCGGACCCGGACCCGGGCTCGGGCCGCGCGACGGGGCGGGTCAGACGTCCTCCAGCTCCGCGGCCTCCTGCCGGATCAGGTCCCGCAGCGAGGCCAGCCGGGGCCGCCGGTCGTCCGTCCGCCACTGCATCTCCAGCGGAAGGGTGGCCCGCCCCTCCAGCCGTACGGTGGCCACGTCCTCGGTGAGGTGGCCGGTCATCGAGCCGGGCACCAGCGAGAAGGCGCGGTTGCGGGCGAGCAGGTAGAGCCGGGAGCCGACGATCCGCGGCGGGCTGACCAGCACCGGCGGGTCCACGCCGTGGTCCGCGCAGAGGCCGAGCACGTGGTCGTAGTAGCGGGGGTGCTGCTCGCGCGGCCACAACAGCAGTGGCAGGTCGCGCAGTTCGGCCAGGCCCAGGCTGCTCCGGCGGGCCAGCGGATGGTCCCGGCCGAGCGCCACCAGGACCGGCTCGTCGGCGATCCGCTCCAGCCGGTAGCCGGTCACCTCGTCGAGGAAGCGGCCGAGCCCGATGTCGGCCGGCTCGGCGGCCAGGGTGGCGGAGACCTGCCCGGTGTCCACGGCGAGTTCGGTGGTGTCGAGCGCCGGAAGCTCCTGTTCGGCCCGGCTGACCACGGCGGGCAGCAGCCGGTTCACCACGCTCGGCGAGGCGACGATCCGGGCGGTGCCCAGCCGGGACTCCTCGTGCAGCCGTACCCGGGTCAGCAGCGTGTCGGCCTGCCGCAGCAGTCGGGCGCTCTCGGTGGCCATCACCTCGCCGGCCTCCGTGAGCGCCACCGAGCGGCGGCTGCGGTCGAACAGCTCGACGCCGACGGTCCGCTCCAGTCGGGCGACCTCCTGGCTCACCGTCGGCTGCGAGATGTGCAGCCGCTCGGCGGCCCGCCCGAAGTGCAGCGTCTCGGCGACGGTCAGGAAGACCTGGAGCTGACGCAAGGTGAGACCCATGGTTGTCAGGGTAGACGAACCAATAGGCGCAGGCCTATCGGAAACCTCAGGACTCATTCTGGATTCCGACGCGAGCCGTCCATACGCTGAGCAGCACGTTGCCCCATCGCAGTGGCAACCTCACAGAGAGTTCGCATCATGACCGGACTTCGCCCCACCGCTCCCGCCGTCCAGGTCTCCGAGGAGGTCGCCCGGGCCCTCGCCGAAGGCCGGCCGGTGGTCGCCCTGGAGTCGACCATCTTCACCCACGGACTGCCGCGGCCGCGCAACCTGGCCGTCGCGCTGGAGGCCGAGCGGCAGCTGCGGGCGGCGGGCGTCGTCCCGGCCACGATCGGGGTGCACGCCGGGGTGCCCACGGTCGGGCTGAGCACCGAGCAGATCACCGAACTGTCCGCCGTCGACGGCCTGGACAAGGTGAGCCTGCGCGACCTCCCGGTGGTCGCCGCGCTCGGCCGGCACGGCGGCACCACCGTCGCCGCCACCGCCTTCCTCGCCCACCGCGCGGGCATCCGGGTCTTCTCCACCGGCGGCCTCGGCGGCGTGCACTTCGGCGCCTCGGAGAGCTTCGACGAGTCGGCCGACATGACCACCCTGGCCGCCACCCCGGTCACCGTGATCAGCGCCGGCGTGAAGTCCATCCTCGACATCAGGGCCACCCTGGAGCGCTTCGAGACCTACAACATCCCGGTCATCGGCTACCGCACCCGCAAGTACCCCGGCTTCTACGTCACCGACTCCGGCCACGAGATCAACTTCAGCGTGGAGTCGCCCGAGCAGGCCGCCAGGATCATCGAGTCCCGGGACCGGCTCGAACTGCCGCAGGCCGTCCTGATCGCCAACCCGGTCGACCCGGCCAAGCAGCTGCCGCCCGAGGAACTGGACGGCATCCTCGCCCGCGCCTGGGCGGAGGCCGAGCGCCGGGGCGTCACCGGCAACGCCTCCACGCCGTTCCTCCTCGACTTCATCCAGCGGGACACCGGCGGGCGCAGCCTGGAGGTCAACGTCGAGGTGTACCGGGGCAACGTCCGGCTCGGCGGAGAGATCGCGACCGCGCTGGCTGCGGGGGCCGGTGCCGGTGACGCCGCAGCGGGTGACGCCGCTTCGGCCGTCGTCGCCGACGGCGGGGCCTGAGCCGTGCTGGGGGTGCTCGGCGACCTCGTCGAGGACATCGTGGTCTGGGCCGACGGCCCGCTGCGGCACGGCACCGACTCCGGTGCCCGGATCTTCCGGCGGCGCGGCGGCAGCGCGGCCAACGTCGCCTGCTTCGCCGCCGGGCAGCACCCCGCCCGCTTCCTCGGCTGCGTCGGCGAGGACGCGGTCGGGGACGGCGTGGTCGCCGAACTGGCCGGCCACGGCGTCGACGTGCGGGTCTCCCGGCGCGGCCGGACGGGCAGCGTCGTGGTGCTGATCGACCAGGACGGCGAGCGGACCATGCTGCCCGACCGGGGCGCCGCCACCCTGCTGGAGCGGGTCCCGGACGAGTGGCTGACCGGACTGACCCACCTTCACGTGCCGGCCTACTCCTTCGACGGAGAGCCGGTCGGCGGCGCGGCGGTGGACGCGCTCGCCCGGGTCCGGAGGGCGGGCGGCACCACCTCGGTGGACGCCTCCTCGACCGGCATGCTGGAGCGGTTCGGACGGGAGCGCTTCCTCGGTCTGCTGGCCGAGTTGGCGCCGACCTTCGTGTTCGCCAACCGCTCCGAGTCGGAGTTCCTCGGGCTGCTGGTCGGCGGTCTGCCCGGGCCGGACCGCGCCCGGCTGGCGGCCACCACGGTGGTCACCAAGGCGGGTGCCGAGGCGACCGCCGTCGACGTGCCCGGCGAGCCGCTGGTCATGGTGCCGGTGCCGCCGGTGGCCGAGGTGCGCGACCTCACCGGGGCCGGGGACGCCTTCGCGGCGGGGTTCCTGGCCGGCTTCCTGGACACCGGGGACCCCGGGCGCGCGGCCGGGCTCGGGCACCGCAGCGCGGCCCGGGTGCTGGCCTCGCCCGGGGCCTCCTGCGGCGGGGAGTGACGTTCGGGGCTACCCGGGCACCGCGTCCTTGCGGAGGAAGTGCTTCAGCTTCTGCCAGGTCCAGGTGTTGACCACGTTTTCGGCGGTGAGCCAGCCGCGCTGCGCGGTGCCGATGCCGTAGCGCGGGTAGCCGAGCTGGCCGGTGGCGTGGGCGTCGCTGTCGATCGCGAAGCGCACGCCGTGCCGCCGGGCCCGCAGGACGTCCTCGTCGCGCAGGTCGAGCCGCTGCGGGGAGCTGTTGATCTCGATCGCGGTGCCGGTGCGCGCGGCGGCCTCGAACACCGCGTCCAGGTCGACGTCGATCGGCCCGCGCCGGCCGATCCGGCGGGTGGTGAGGTGCCCGATGACGTGCACGTACGGGTTCTCGCAGGCGCGGATCAGCCGACGGGTCTGGGCGGCCCGGTCCAGGGTGAAGTGCGAGTGCACGGAGGCCACGCAGACGTCGAAGCCGGCCAGGAACTCCGGTGGCCAGTCCACCCCGCCGTCCGGGCCGATGTTCAGCTCGGTGCCGTGCAGCAGGCGCAACTTCTTGTGCCGGCCGGCGAGTTCCCGGAGCTGTTCGCGCTGGGCGAGCATCTTCTCGTCCGTCATCCGCTGCATCACCAGGTCCGGGGCGTGGTCGGTGACGGCGAAGTAGGAGTAGCCGCGGGCGGCCGCGGTGTCGATCATCTCCTCCAGGGTGGCCAGCCCGTCGGTCAGGTCGGTGTGGGTGTGCAGGTCGCCGCGCAGGTCGGACTCCTGGACCAGGTCCGGGAGTCCGCCGTCCAGCGCGGCCTCGATCTCGCCCCGGTCCTCGCGCAGCGGCGGCGGGATCCACGGCAGTCCGAGGGCCGCGTACACCTCGTCCTCGGTCTCCGAGACCACCTTGGCGCCGCCGTCCACCTCGAACAGCCCGTACTCGGAGAGCTTCAGCCCGGCCCGGACGGCCATCGTGCGCAGCTTGATGTTGTGCGCCTTCGAGCCGGTGAAGTAGACCAGTGCCGCTCCCCAGTCCTCCTCCGGGAGGACCCGCAGATCCACCTGTACGCCCTGGGTGGTACGGACCGAGGTCTTGGTGCTCCCGCTGCCGATCACTTCGGCGACGGAGGGGAGTCCGGTGAGCGCGGCCATCAGCGGGGCGGAGTCCTCGGCGGTCGCGAGCACGTCGATGTCGCCCACCGTCTCGCGCATCCGGCGCAGCGAGCCCGCGTACGCGCAGCGGGTGCAGCCGGGGACGGCGGAGAGCACGGCGACGAGTTGCTCGGCCAGCTCGGTGGCGGTGTCCAGCAGCGTGCGGCCGCCGGACTGCCGCATCAGCTCGATGCCGTGCAGGATCTTCTCGCCGCTGCGCTCGCCGAAGCCGGGCAGGTCGGCGAGCCGCTCCGCGCGGGCGGCCGCGGCGAGTTCGTCCACCGAGGAGATCCCCAGGTCGCGGTAGAGGGCCAGGGCGCGCTTGGGCCCGACACCGGGGACGGCCATCATCTCCCGGACGCCGGACGGGATCTCGGCGCGCAGCGCCTCCAGGGCGGGGACGGTCCCGGTGGCGAGGTACTCGGCGATCTTCTCGGCCGTGGACTTCCCGACGCCGGGGATCTGCTGCAGACCCTTGACGTCCAGGCCTGCCAGGTCCCCGGGGTGGCCGCCGACCGCCCGGGCGGCCTTCTCGTAGGCGCGGGCCCGGAAGGCGTCCCCGCCGGTGATGTTGATCAGGTCGGCGTACTCCTGGAGCAGCTCCCTGACCTGGTCGTTGAGCCGGGGCATGGGGCAAGTCTAGGTTTCGTGGGCCGAATCCGCCGGGTGCGCGCCCCGGTCCGGCCCCGGACGCCGTGGTACTCCGTCAGTCGTACGCGACGGTCAGCAGCAGGACGACGGTCAGCCCGCCGCCGGGGGTGGGCTCCACCGCGAGCCGGCCGCCGGCGGCGTCGACCAGGCTGTGCAGGGCGGGCCCCACCACGCCGTCCGTCCGGACGCCGGCGATCAGCCGGTCGCGCGCCCCGGTCGGCTCGGAGGAGCCCCGGTCGCAGACCCGGATCTCCACCCTGCCGCGGGTCGCCGCCGCCCGTCCGGACGCCCGCGGTGCGGACGCGCCACCCGCCACGTCGGCCCGGACCAGCACCCGGCCGCCGGGCGGGCTGCGCCGGATCGCCTGGTCGACCAGCCCGGCGACGGCGGTCTCCAGCCGGCGGGCGTCCCCGGCCACCACCGGCAGCCCCGGCGCCACCCGGACCGTGACGGCCGCCGCCCGGCCACCGCCGCGCACCACCCGGCGGACCAGGTCGGCCACCTGGACATGCCGGGCCGTCGGCTCGCAGCCGTCCTGCCGGCCGGTCCAGCGCAGCCGCTCCAGCTCGGTGCGGGAGAGCGACCTGGGCGCGGCCATCACGCCCGGTGAGAACGGGCCGAGGCCCTCTTCGGCCTCGGTGGTCGCCAGTGCGCCCGCGCGCCCGGACCCGCTCCGGTGGCCGGTGCCGACCGCGCCGCCGAACGCGCCGACCGCGCCGCCGAACGCGCCGAGCGCCCGGGCCCCCGACGCGACGTAGCTCCAGAGCCTCCCGCGTGCCATCGCCCTGCCCCTCGTGCTCGCCGGCGGCCGTCATCGAATCCGCGGCCGACCGGGACGGGCCGACTACCGGGCCCTTCCTGCCAGCCTGCGCCTCGCCCGCCCGGGTGACAATCCCGCTCCGGGCCGCGGTCCGCTCCGGGGCCCCCGCCGAGCGGCCGGTCGGGCACCCGCCGACCGGCGGGGCCCCGGAGGCGCGGCCTCCTGCGCGTCGAGCAACCGCGAAGACTTCTTCGCAAAAAACCCTTCGCAAAAAAGCCTTTGCAAAGAAGTCTTTGCGGTTCTAGTCTCCTGCCATGACCGAAGAGCGCGGCTGGAAGCACAGCGACGACCCGCACATCGCCATCACCGCCAAGAACATGCGGGCGATGGCGCACCCCGTGCGCATGCAGCTGGTCGGGCTCCTGCGCAAGCACGGCCCGTCGACGGCGACGAGGCTCGCCGCACAGCTGGGGCTGAACTCCGGAGCCACCAGCTACCACCTGCGCCAGCTCGCCGCCGCGGGCTTCGTCGAGGAGGACGAGGAGCGGGGCAACGCCCGCGAGCGCTGGTGGCGTTCGGCCCACCCGCTGACCGTCTGGACGGTGGACGACATGGCGGACGACGACCTCGACACGGCCGCCGGCTTCCTGCGGTCCGTCCTGGCCGCGCACACCCTGACCGCCCAGCGCGCGCTGGACGCCTTCGAGACCATGCCGCGCGAGTGGCGCCGGGTGACGGACCTCAGCGACCGGGTCCTCCAGCTCACCCCCGCCGAGGCCGAGCAGCTCTCCGGCGAGCTGTCCGAGGTGGTCCGGCGCTACCGGCAGATCGACCACGGCGGGCCGGCCCCGGAGGGCACCGAGCAGGTCTCCGTGATCGTCCACGTCCTGCCGGACACGAGCACCACCACGACCGAGGGGGAAACCGCATGACCACCACCGGCACCGGTGCCGCCGCCGACCACGCGCCCGGGCGCAGCTTCCGCCCGCTGGCCGGGGTGCTGGCCGCCACAGTCGTCTCCGTGACC
Organism: Kitasatospora sp. NPDC041917; assembly: GCF_055589745.1. Lineage (NCBI taxonomy): Bacteria > Bacillati > Actinomycetota > Actinomycetes > Kitasatosporales > Streptomycetaceae > Kitasatospora > Kitasatospora sp. NPDC041917. The sequence continues at coordinate 73,802 of NZ_JBVJBI010000040.1, forward strand.
GGCACGCGTGTCTCGGCCATCGCCCTGCCCTGGTTCGTCCTGGCCACCACCGGCAGCGCCACCATGACGGGCCTGGTCGCCTTCGCCGAAATGGCGCCGTACGTGGCGGTCAAGGCACTGACCGGGCCGTTGGTGGACCGGCTCGGGCCGCGCGTGGTGTCCTGGACGACGGACGCGGTCAGCGCCGTCACGGCCGGGCTGGTCCCGCTGCTGCACGCCCGGGGGCTGCTTCCGTTCTGGGCGCTGCTGGTGATGGTCGCGGTGATCGGGGCGATGCGCGGCCCGGGGGACTTGGCCAAGTCCGTCATGGTCCCGGAGGCGGCCGACCACGCCCGGGTGCCGATGGAGCGCGCCACCGGACTGTCGGGGGTCACCGAGCGGCTGGCCTCCACCATCGGTCCGGCGGTCGGCGGCGGGCTGGTCGCCCTGATCGGGCCGCTGGCCGGGCTGGCGGTCAACGCGGTCACCTTCGCGCTCGGGTCGCTGATCATCGCGGTCGCGCTCCCGCGCGGCATGGGGCGCCCGGCGGTGCCCGCCGTGGCAGCCGTGGCAGCCGAACCCTCGGCGGAGGAGCAGCCCGCGGGCTACTGGCGGATGTTCCGCGAGGGCTTCACCTTCCTGCGCTCGGAGCCGCTGCTGCTCACCGTGATCGTGATGATCGGCATCACCAACCTGATCGACGCCGGGTTCACCACCGTCCTCGTCCCGGTCTGGGCGCGCGAGTCCGGCAACGGTCCGGCCGCCATCGGCCTGGCCGCGGCCGTCATGGGCGCCACCGCGGTCGTCGGCAGCCTGATAGCGGCGGCCGTCGCCTCCCGGCTGCCCCGCCGGACGGTGTTCTTCGCCGGCTTCCTGCTGTGCGGCGCGCCGCGCTTCCTGGTGCTCGCCCTCGACGCGCCGATGTGGCTGGTGCTCACGGTCTTCGCGATCGGCGGCTTCGGCGCCGGCTTCCTCAACCCGATCCTCGGCGCGGTCCTCTTCGAACGGGTGCCCCGCCACCTGCTGGGCCGCGTCCACGCCCTCGGCGACTCCCTCTCCTGGGCCGGCATCCCGCTCGGTGGGCTGGTCGCCGGTGCGGCGGTCGCGACGGTCGGGCTGATACCCGGCCTGATCGCCGGCGGAGCCCTCTACTTCGCGACCACGACCCTGGCCGGGCTGCGCCCCGAATGGCGCGAGATGGACCGTTTCCGAGGGCACGCGGGCAGCGCGGTCCAGGCGGGCGGTGCGGCCGACGCGGCCGACGACTCGGAACCGGCGCACTGCGCTTAGGGCGCGTATTCGGTCGTGATCAATCTGTGTGATTCACCTTCGCGGCGGGTCCTGATCCGGTAGACCGTGGTGTGTGACGCGAGCGCAACTGACGGATGCGGAGTGGGTGTTGATCGAGCCGTACTTGCCGATCGGCGAGTACGGCCCGTACCCGGAGCGGCT